>JADLGB010000333.1 GCA_020849535.1 Candidatus Hydrogenedentota bacterium | reverse complement strand
GGAACGTGACCCTGCCAATGGTCACGCCAGTCATTCTGTTCAACCTTGTGATCGGCCTTATCAACGGCTTTCAGTACTTCACCCAAGTCTACGTGATGACCAATGGCCGCGGTGAACCGGTCGATTCAACCATGTTCTACGCGCTGTACCTGTACCGGAATTCGTTCTACTACCTGAACATGGGATACGGCTCCGCCATGGCGTGGATCATGTTCCTGGTCATTCTGAGCGCAACCCTCGCCGTGATGATGACCTCGAAACGGTGGGTGCATTACCATGGCGAATAAACGTCTGAAGGCCATCGCGAGCCATACCGTACTCATTGCGGCGTCGCTCCTGTTCATCGCCCCCTTTGCGTGGATGCTGTCCACCTCTCTCAAGCATGAGTCGCGAATCTTCGCGAAACCGGGAGAGCCGCCCCAGTGGATTCCGACAACGGACCTACTGGATGAACAGGGCCGCCCCCTCGTGACCTATCAAGGAAAGACGGGCGTCAAGGTGGGCCGGCAAGAGGGCGGCCGCTATCTCGTGGAGGTAGATGGGCGGCGTGTCGAAGCAAACGAAGAGGAGTTTGAAAGCCAACAGCGCCTGGGCCTTCACTGGCAGAACTACGTGGAGGCGTTTCAGATCATCAACTTCCCCAGGAACCTGAAGAACACGCTGTTCGTCTGCTTCTCCGTGGTCATCGGCACTCTGTTGTCCTGCTCGCTGGTGGCGTATAGCTTCTCGCGAATCGAGTGGCCGGGCCGCGACTTCTGCTTCATTCTCGTGCTCGCCACCATGATGATCCCCTACCAGGTCATGCTGATCCCGCTATTCGTACTCTACAAGAACCTGGGCTGGACCGGCTCCTTCAAGCCCCTCATCATTCCGGCCTTCCTGGGGACTCCCTTCTACATCTTCTTGCTGCGGCAATTCTTCATGGGGATCCCCCAGGACCTGAGCGCGGCCGCGAGGATTGATGGTTGCAGCGAGTTCGGGATCTACGCCAGGATCATTCTTCCTCTGTCAAAACCGGCCTTGGCCACGACAGCCCTCTTCACGTTCCTGTTCGAGTGGGGGGATTTCCTCAATCCCTTGGTGTTCTTGCAGGACGACCGCCATCATACCTTGGCCTTGGCCCTCCAACAGTTCCAAAGCCAGCACGAAAGCTTATGGGGACCCCTGATGGCGATGTCCACCGTGATTACGCTGCCGATTATCCTGCTGTTTTTCCTGACACAAAAGACGTTCATTCAGGGAATCACGCTGACTGGCCTCAAAGGCTGACTAACAAAATGTATACATAAAATGACTATTGCGAAGAAAGCGACAAGATTAGAGGATTTACATGAACGACATTGAATTCATTCGATCTACACTAGATGATTTGGCCATTTTTGTGCGTCAGAAGTACGCGGAACGAGGTTCTGTATCCATTACTCATAAGCGAGAGCCAAACGACCTCGTCACTGAGGTTGACGTGGCGGTTCAGGAGCAGATTTGCGACCGGATCGCCCATTCCTTTCCCGAGGATATCGCCGTGGGCGAGGAAAATGGCCTGAACCGCTTTCCAGATGATCCCGACGCCCGCGCCTGGGTGATTGACCCCATTGATGGGACCCAGAACTTCGTACGTGGCCTGTTCCCGAGTTTTGGCATCTCGCTCGCCCTGGCTGTTGGCGGCGTGCCGGTTGCCGGGGGTGTGGCAGTCCCGGGCACAGGCGACTTGTTTCTCGCCGAGCGCGGTGGAGGCGCCTATCGCAACGGAGAGCGGATTCATGTGTCCGCAGTAGATAACCTATCGCTCGTGCGCGCGGAAGTCGACTTTTCGTGCCCCGCGGACCGCGCCGCCACGCTACGCCAGTTCGGAGAACTCGTCGCGACGGTGGGCCAGGTCCGCTGCCACTGTGCAGCGGTCATCGGGTTGTGTTCGGTTGCGACAGGAGATATGGATGCGTATGTCCACGTCTCCCTGAATCCGTGGGACTATGCCGCGGGAATGATCCTGGTCCAGGAGGCGGGCGGCAAAATGACCCGGTTGGATGGAAGGCCTCTGAACCTGTTTGATGGGGGGCGCGGGGTCTTGGCGAGCAATGGAATCATGCATGAGGCGCTATCGGCGGTTGCCAGCAGGGTGAAGGGGTAGACATGGGAAAGGCAGTTCAGTTTGGTGCGGGGAACATAGGACGGGGTTTTTTGGGTCAGCTCTTCTTCGAGACGGGGTACTCGACGACCTATGTGGATGTCGTTCAGGACCTGATCGACCAGATCAACGCGCGCAAGTCCTACCCCCTCAGGATCGTGGATGAGCAGACCTACACGCTCACCATTGGCGACGTCGCGGCATTGCATGCGGGTCAACGCGATGCGGTAGCGCGCTGCATAGCCGAGGCAGACATCGGCGCGACGGCGGTCGGGGTGCCGGTTCTCGCAAAGGTGGCGCCTTTGATCGCCGCGGGAATTGAACTCCGATATCAAGATCCCAATGCGCCCCCTCTCAACGTTATCGTCTGCGAAAACATGATCGAGGCGGGCCCCTACCTTCGCGAGAAGGTCCGGGAACACCTCTCCCCCGCTTGTCACCGCGCGCTCGACGAGCGGGTAGGGTTTGTCGAGGCCAGCATTGGCCGGATGGTACCGGTCATGACGGACGCGGTGCGCAGTGAGGACCCCCTGCTGGTTTGCGTCGAGGCCTACTGCGACCTGCCGGTCGACGCCCAAGGCTTCAAAGGGCCGGTGCCGAAGCTCAAGAACATGCAGCCGCGTAGCAACTTCGGGGGCTATGTGGAGCGCAAGCTCTTTATCCACAATGCCGGGCACGCCACGACCGCATACCTCGGTTACCTCCGGGGTCACGAGTACACGTGGCAAGCGGTGGAAGACAAGACCGTGCGCAAGGAAGTGGAAGCGGCCCTCGCGGAGTCCAAGGCGGGATTAGTCAAGAAACACGGACTGGACCCCGCCGGACTGGATGAACACATCCAGGATTTGCTGCAGCGCTTCGCCAATCGCGGCTTGGGCGATCAGGTGGCCAGGGTAGCGAAGGATCCCATCCGCAAGCTGGGACCAAGGGACCGCCTGATCGGAGCCGCCACCATGTGTATCGAGCAGGGCATCGAGCCAAAGAACCTCGCGTTTGCAGCGGCAGCCGCAATCCGGTACGATCACGCGGAAGACCAAGCGGCCCAGTCTGTTCAAGCGCTTTACCGGGAGCGTGGGTTGGAGGGGGTCCTCACCGAGATTTGCCAGGTCAACCGGGGCGCGCACCTGGCCACCTTGATTCAAGCGGGTATGCAACGCCTTCAACGTGAAGGCTGGATTCGTTAGGAAAACGTATGCACGAAGTGAAACTCCCCCAGATGGGGCAATCCGTTGAAGAAGCGTCGATCGTTCAGTGGCTGAAGAAGGAGGGGGATCGCATTCAACGCGGCGATCCGCTCGTCTCCATCCAGACGGACAAGGCGGAGATCGAGTGTGAGTCGCCCGCTTCCGGGGTGTTGCGCAAGATCCTCCTGGAGCCGGATGTCTCGGTGCCGGTCATGACAGTCATCGCGCTGGTGGGAGAAGCGGATGAGCCGCTGCCCGACCTGTCGCAATACCGGAGCGGCGCAGGCGTTGCGGAAGCTCCCCAAGAGTCCGCTCCCGTCGCCGCGGCGGCGCCGGTTGTAACGGAGACCCCCGTGACTTCGGATCGGGTGTCCGTATCTCCCCGTGCGCGCAAGAAGGCAGAGGCTTTGCATGTCGACCCGAGTCTGGCCAAAGGCACGGGCGCGGGCGGCAGGATCATGGAAGAAGACGTAGTCGCGTATGCCGCGTCCGCCGGGTCTGTCAAGGCCACACCGACAGCGCGGCGCCTCGCGGAGGTGGAGGGGGTCGATTTGACCCACGTCCACGGATCAGGCCCTGGCGGCAAAGTTATGAAAGGCGATGTCGCCGCCGCGGCGGCAGGTCCTTCCCGTTCCGCGGCACCGAGCACCGCCGCGGCAGGCAAGCTGCCCCTCTCCCCCATGCGCCGGATCATCGCGCAGCGGATGTGCGACAGCAAGTTCTCGGCGCCGCACTATTATGTGACCGTTGAGGTAGACATGGCGGCCGCGGCGAAGTTCCGTGCAAGCGCTCCGGTGAAACCGTCGTACAACGATATCGTGATGCGCGCGACGGCGCTGGCACTCTCCGAATTCCCGCTGGTAAACGCGCGGTGGTGCGGGGATGCGATCGAGGTCGTCAGCGGTGTTCACCTGGGATTCGCGGTGGCGTTGCCCGCTGGACTAATCGTGCCGGTCGTGCGCAACGTCCAGAACCTCTCGCTACAGGGAATCAGCCAGGCATGCCGCGATCTGACAGAGAAGGCGCGAAACGGGAAGCTCATGCCGGACGACTACACAGGGAGTTCGTTCACAATCTCGAACCTGGGCGGGTTCGGCGTGGATCAGTTTACGGCGATCATCAACCAGCCGGACAGTGCGATCCTGGCCGTAGGCCAGATCAAGGACCGGCCCGTGGTGATCGATGGCGGTATCCACGTCCGGCCGATAATGAAACTCACCTTGTCCAGCGATCACCGCGTGATCGACGGGGCGTTGGCGGCGCAGTTCATGGGCCGCATGAAACAGATTCTGGAAGAAGCGCGCCTCTAAGCGCGTGTCAACGGTGCGGAGATTTTCATGCGCGAGTGCGACGTAGCAGTTATTGGCAGTGGTCCCGGCGGATACGTGGCCGCGATCCGCGCGGCACAGCGTGGTGCGAAGACCCTGGTGTTTGAGAAGGAAGAAGTAGGGGGCGTCTGTCTGAACTGGGGCTGCATCCCCACGAAGACGATGATCCACACCGCGGAACTCTACCGGAAACTTCAACACGCCTCGGATTTCGGTCTAAACATCAAGCGCGTCGAGTTGGATCTGAAAGCCCTCGTAGCGCGTAAGAATGATGTGGTGAAAAAGAACAAGGGCGGGATCCGGAACTTGTTCAAGGCCCATGGGATTGATGTCGTGAGGGGCGAGGCTCTCGTCACGGCGCCCGGCATGATCAAGGTGGGCGCGGAGGAGTTCAAGGCGCGGTCCATCATCGTGGCCACGGGCAGTTCCTCCGCGCAACTCCCTGGCCTGGAGACGGACGGCAATCAGATCATCACGAGCACCGAAGCGTTGGAACTGGAATCGTTGCCGAAGCGGATTCTGGTCATCGGCGCAGGTGCAATCGGGGCGGAATTCGCTTGCCTGTGGAATGCGTTCGGTGTCGAGATCATCCTCGTGGAGATTATGCCGCGCGTATTGCCCCTGGATGACGCGGAATTGACGAAGGGCCTCGAGACGCTCTTCAAGAAACGCGGCATGGATGTGCGCACCGAGACCAAAGTGAAGCGAATGGACACGTCGAAGAAGGGCGTTCATGTCGAACTCGAAGGCAAGAAGGCCGGTGAGGCGGATGTGGACCTTGTGCTGGTGGGGATCGGGCGCCAGTACCATTCGGGCGTCGTGACGAAGACGCCATCGCTCGGCGTTCAAGTGGGCAAGCGCGGCGAGATCCTGGTGAACGAGCGCATGGAGACCAATGTGAAGGGCATCTACGCCATCGGCGACGTGACCGCCAAGACCATGTTGGCGCACGGCGCGTCCGCGGAAGGTCTCGTGGCGGCGGCTAATGCCACGGGCGGCAACGAGCGCATGGACTATCGCGTCGTGCCCGCGTGTACCTTCACGTCGCCGGAAGTGGCGCGCGTGGGCGTTACGGAAGCCCAAGCCCGCGAGGCGGGCATCGAGGTGAAGACAGGCCGCTTTTCCTTTCTTGCGAGCGGCCGCGCCCACGCGATGGGCGAGACCGATGGCATGGTCAAGATTGTGGGGGATGCGCGGACCGACGAGCTGCTCGGCGTACATATCATGGGGCATGAGGCGGGGGAATTGATCGCTTCCGCGGCAGTTGCCATGAAGATGGAGGCGACCGTCGCCGAAATCGCACATACGATTCACACGCATCCGACCCTGTCCGAGACGGTGATGGAGGCGGCGGAAGACTACTTTGGCGTGGGCATCCACACGCCTCCCGGAAAGCGATCGTAAGTCCAGGCGCGGATCAGCGAGGATTACGGAGTGCGCTTACGTTTTCGGAGAACCCTGGAATTCACGTTCACCGTGTTGCTGGTATGCATCGCGCCGGTCGCGGTGCTGCTGCCGGGCATCCTCCACGGCGACGTGGCGCTCTCCACGGAAAGCGTGTTCGCGTTTACCCCATGGGAAGAGGCGCGTCCCCCCGAGATCACGCCACCGGCCAATCCCGAATCCAACCTGATGGCGCAACAGTACTACCCATGGTACGTCTTCCTCAGCGAGGCGAGCGAACCCCGGGACGTGCTTTGGAACCCACTGGAAAATGGCGGTCTCCCCTTCCTGGCGTTGTGGCGGACGCGATGCCTCTCCCCCTTCACGCTCCCCTTCTATCTCGGGGAACCGGGCTTGGCGCTCACGTGGTCCGTCTACCTGAAATTGCTGGTGGCGGGGCTTTGCGCGATGTACGCGGCGCGGCGACTCGGGTTTCACCGGCCCGTGGCATTATTCGTGGCCCTCGCGTTTCAGTTGAGCGCGGGGATGATTCTTTGGTGGGGGTATCCGATCACCGACGTGCTCCCGTGGCTGCCCCTGCTCGTGTTGTATTGCGAACGCATCGCGCTGGGCCATTACCGCATGTGGGCCTCCGGGGCGGTTGTGATGGGACTCATGTTGCTGGGCGGCGATCCGCAATGCGTCGCCGTGCTCTTACTGTTCGCCGTAATGTTCCTCCTGACGCGCTGCAAACTGGATGGCCGCGGTTTGCAAGGAGCGATACTTCCCTTGCTCGTGCTTGCGGCAAGCGGCATCGTATCGCTGTGCTTGGCCGCGATCCAGCTTGTACCGTTCGCTGAGTTCCTGCGGGAAGCCAGAACCCTTGGGTTCGTGCCCCCAGATTCGGCGCTTTCGATCTGGGATCTTTCCTTGATCGTTCTCCCCCACCTTCATGGAGCGTTTACCCAGGCATTGCGCTCAGGCGACGCGGGCGCGCAAACTGCAGGCCTCTTGCACGTGGGGATCGTGCAGATCGCCCTGCTCCCCGTGTGGATGGCGATGCGTCCGTTCGCGAATGTACGGCAGCGGCACCGCATCGAAGCACTGCTGTTACCCTCCCTACTCTTGACAATGCTTGCACTTCTCTGGGGTCCAGTGCTCCGGCTGATTCCTGTCGTCGACTTGATTGGCCCGCATCATTACCTTGCGGCCAATGGTTTCGTGCTGGCGCTCGCCGCGGCGGCGACTGCGGAGGAGTGGGTTCACCTGAACGCGCAGGATTGCCAGGATACCTTGAAGCGCCTGCTGATCTTCGGGCCGATGTTCCTCCTGTGTACGGCTGGGGTGGTCGCGCTCGGAGTCCTGAGTCCCGAGGCCACCGAAGACATGAAGACGCTCGCGATTATCCCGGGCGTCCTCTTCGTGGCGGTGTTGGCCGTATTCGCCGTGACCACGATCAAGCCGTCATCACGGGTGATGGGCTACGTGCTTTCGCTGGTCGTGTTGGTCAACGCGCTGGGCACGTTCGGCGCCGCGCTTCCCTTCACGAAAGTCGAGCAGGTGTTTCCAGAAACGGACTTCATCACGTTGCTGCGCAGCTCGGGATCGCGTGTGAGCGGGAGCGACGCGCTGGAACGCTGGCCACTTCAAGCGAACCTGATACCGCAGATCTACGGCTGCTCCGGGACGATGCTTCACCGGCAAGCGGATTTTCAAGCAAGGGTCGAAGAGGACCCCTTGCTGTTGCGCCGGGTAGGCAGCGCGATGTTGCTGTTGACGCAAGAGGACGTGCAAGGAAAATTCGCCGCGATCCGGCCGGTACTGCGGGTCGAGCAGGTGTTGCCGTCGGGGGCCGTGCTTTTCTTCGACGCCGAGTCCAAGGCGCGCGTGCGCATGGCGTATCAGGGCGTCCCTATGGAGAAATACGATCCGGCACTGCTGACATCTGAAACCACGGCCTTGCTCGAAGAGACCATTCCGCCCGGAGGGAGTGCTGAGGATTCGGGCACCGCGGTTATTGACCCAGCGTCGACCAACACGCGAATCGCCGTCCACGTATCCACCGAGAAGAAAGGCGTCCTGCTCCTCGCGGATGCCTGGTATCCGGGATGGACGGCCACAGTGGATGGCGAGCCGGCGAAAGTATTCCCGGCGGATTTGATGTTCCGGGGCGTGGAAGTGCCGGCGGGGGCGAAACGCGTGGAGTTTATCTTCAATCCTTTCTCTGTACGCCTCGGGCTCTACATCTCACTGGGCGCGCTTATCGTGGTGAGCGCTGGTCTTCTCGCGCTACTGCCCGCAGCGATCAAACGCCTGCGCCAACATCGCAAGTGGAATATCCCCACCGGTCAGTGAACCCGGAGAAGAACACCCCCCTCGATCCCCCTTCAAAGGGGGACCTGTGCAACACTAGTGTTGCAGATATTGAATTCTCCTCGGCCCGAAGGGCCCTTGGGGTCCCCCTTTGAAGGGGGCCGACCCGCAGGGTCGCGGGGGATGTTTCGCCGATAGCCGCAACCTCGGAGATTGCACAGTTCCCTCGCACTCGTGCGCGCTATTCAGTCTTCACGCTTGCTCTTGAAACACCGCTGCCAGGGCCTTGAGCGCGGTTTCGTGCAGCTGCCCGTTCGACGCCAGAATGCCCACATTATTCGCGAGCGTCCTGCCCTGCGTGAAGTCGAGGTCCTTGCCCATCAGATCCGTCACGCGGCCGCCTGCCTCTTGAATGACGAGCGAACCCGCCGCGTGATCCCAGATCTTCTCGCGGTAATCCGGCTGCGCCTTCGTCAGCAAGCGAAACAAGAGATCGCCATGGCCCGCGGCCATCACGCTGTACTTGGCCTGGCTATCCATCAGCACTGGCTCCGCGCGGACGCCCAGCGTCTCCACCAACTGGGCCACGCGGCCCGCGTTTGTGTGTCCCGCGTCCACGGAACGTAGCAGGCGCGCTTCCACGCCATTCCGAATGTTCGACACGCGCAGTCGCGTTAGGGGGCCTTCCTCGGCGAGTGGCTGCGTCCACGTACCTTCACCGCGTACGGCTACTACGAGCGAACCGGGACCATCGTGGTTGGGCCTGTATCCGTTGCTGAGATTTGGACAACCGAGAACGCCCACCTCGACCTGCCCATCCACGATGAGCGCCAACGCCACCGCGTACTGGTCTCCGCGCAGAAAACCCTTGGTGCCGTCGATCGGGTCGAGAGTCCAAAATCGCTTTGCAGGGGACTGGCCACCGTGATCGATCCACGCACATACGGTCTGCGGTGTGGCGTAGGCAAGATGACGCCCCACGAAACGGACGACGTTACCCAGGTTCTGCGCCGCGCTCTCTTCTTTCAGATGTGCGGAGTCTTCTTCCGCAACAAGTGGATCGTTGGGAAACGTCTTCTCGAGTAAACAGCCCACCAGGGCCTGGGAAGCGAAGTCCGCGACCGTGACGGGCGACTTGTCGCTCTTCGTGATCGTGTGATCGACCAGTTCCCGCTCGACCTCCCACGCCACTTGCGCGGCCATGCGGACGGTTTCCATCGCAAACTGCACTTCGGGCCTGCTAACATTCAACGCCATCAATAAGACTCCAATCCTGGGTCAGAGTTTGTGCATGAGGCAGAAGCCGGATCATACCGGATAGCACCAGGCGATGCACGCCGAACAGGCATTCAGAGGGGCTGTCGCGCCAAGAATGCTCGGCATGCACTTCTGCGCGGCGCTGGAGGGGACAGTGAAGAGAGTCAACATGCCCCTCTTGCGACCTGAAGGGCCAGAACCATATTAGCCCTGGGCAGAGCAAAGCGACGCCCAGGGTAAACGACCTCAGCCATTACTGAGCGCTGACAGTGCGGCCCGGTGCTCGATGTGAAGACATGCCGATTCAATGTCACGACCGGGACAACGATCCCCAGTTGTGATTGTGAGTCGTGCGGTTCGCCACGGATAAAGACCTGAAGAATGGGAACACAGGCGAGGGCGCCTATGCCACACGTCTATCTCGCCTTCAATGCTTGCTTTGAACTCTTGGCGTCTACGTGCAAACTGGAGGCTCCAAGAAAGGAGGAAGCAACCAAGGCCTGGCAAGCGCGTGTGGCATAGGCGCCCTCGCCTGTGTCTTTGTTGACTTCAGCACCGATTCGCGCGCAACTTCGAGGTGAACTTGAGATACGCCGAACAACCCCTTACCGAGTCCCGTGGGGATGTTCGAAATTGCGTGGTCGAAACAGGCACCTGGGCGTGGACCTCGCCTCGTGTGATGAATCTGCAGTCCTTGTCGTCCTTGTTGCCTTTCCTGGATTGGCGAGAGTGCGCACAATCAGGTGGGCTGTGCGGCGCGGACGCCCGCGCGCTCCCTCACCCCACCATACGCCGTAGCATGTCGAGCGTCACTTCTTCCAGGCTATCGACAATCACATCCGCTTCGGCGAGTTCTTGCCTGGTGAAACTGTTGGTGACGGCGAGGCATTTCATGCCGGCGGCTTTGGATGACGCCACGCCGGTGACGGCGTCCTCGACAGCGATGCAGCGGGCGGGGTCGAGGTTGAGGGCTTTCGCGGCGGTCTCGTAGATCTCGGGGTGGGGTTTCTTGTGAGTGACCATGTCGCCGTTGATGATCGCCGCGAACTTCTCGATGGGCACGCTTACATTGTTGAGGGTAATGTAGGCCTTCTTCTCGGGTGTGGACGTTGCGATGGCGAGCTTCCACTCGCCGTTTGTCGCGGCGACGGTGTTGATGAGGTCAATGGCCCCCGGGCAAGCCTGACATTCGCCCGCGTCAAGCAGGGCGACAAAATTGGTGTGGCGAAGTTCAACGGCCTCGTCCAAGTCACGGATCGTGATGCCCGCATCCTCGGCGGGTCCCACGACGTAGCGGACGGCGCCGGTCCCGATGTAGGGACGGAAATCTTCCGCCGTAAGTTCCACGCCGTACAGCGTGCGGAACATGTCGATGCTCGCGCGCGCGATCAGCGACTCCGTGTCCGCGAGGACCCCATCCATATCAAACACCAAACCAAGCGCCTGAGACATCGGTGATTCCTTTATCCTAGATCGTGGCAAGGGTCAATCTCGATTAATGCAGGAGGAACTCAGGAAGAACTTCCCCCTATGCCCCGGCGCCCGCGGGTTCGTGAATGCCCATGACTTCCAGCACGGCGTCTTCTTTCGCTTCGACCGTGACCGGCTGTTCGGCGGACTTGATGGCACTGTCGGGATCTTTCAGGCCGTGGCCGGTAAGAATGCACACGACGCGCAAGCGGTCGCCGTGAACCGGTTCGAAATCGTCGAAGTAACCGTTCGCCGTGAGCTTGATGATCCCGGCGATGCTTGCCGCGCTGGCCGGTTCGCAGAAGATGCCTTCCGCCGCCGCGACCAACTGGTAAGCGGCGCGAATCTCGTGATCCGTGACCATGCCTATCACGCCTCCCGACTCGTCTCGCGCGGCTTCGGCCGTTTTCCAGCTCGCGGGATTCCCGATGCGGATGGCCGTGGCGAAAGTCTGTGGATTCTCCACCGGATGCCCCAGCACAATGGGCGCCGAACCCGCCGCCTGAAATCCCAGCATGCGCGGCAGATGCTTGACCTTACCGAGGGCGTGATACTCCTTGTATCCCTTCCAGTACGCGGTGATGTTGCCTGCATTGCCCACGGGCAACACGTGAAAGTCCGGCGCGAATCCTTCGAAGTCGTCCACGATCTCAAATGCGCCCGTCTTCTGTCCCTCGATACGATACGGATTCACCGAGTTGACCAACTGGATGGGTTCATGCTCCGTGATGCTGCGCACCAGGTTCAGGGCTTCATCGAAATTGCCCTTGATTTGGATCACCTTCGCGCCGTGGATCATCGCCTGAGAGAGTTTGCCCATGGCGATCTTGCCTTCGGGAATGAGCACGGCGCACTTAATCTTCGCGCGGGCCGCATACGCCGCCGCGGAGGCGGAAGTGTTTCCCGTCGAGGCGCAGATGACTCCCTTGAACCCGTCTTCCACCGCCTTCGTGATGGCCATGGTCATTCCGCGGTCCTTGAAGGACCCGGTCGGGTTCAGGCCCTCGTACTTGAGGTAAATGTCGAGCTTGGGATTGACTGCCTGGCTCAGGTTGTACGCGCGGACCAGCGGCGTGGAACCCTCATTCAATGAGATGATACAGGTCTTCTCGGTGACCGGAAGGTACTCCCGGTACCGTTCAATGAGCGGTTGGATGAGCATCGTTATGCCTCTCTACACCGGCACTTGGCCGATTTCATTCGTCCCAGACGCGCAGGAAATGGGTGGGCTCGTGGATGACGTCCAGCGCGTCAATCTCGGCTAACGCCGCGCGCAAGTCAGATTCGACGGTCGCATACGTCATCAAGACGACGTGCACCCGGTTGACCTCATGTTTCTCTTTCTGAATGCACGACGCGATACTGACGCCATGCGCACCCAGAATCGTGCATATCTTACCCAGCACGCCCGGCCGATCCAGCGTCGTCAGGCGCAGGTAATACCGTCCCTGCACGTGGCCCACGTCCCGCACGGCCCGCTTCTGCTGATAGTTGAAGGGCGCTGGTACCGGACCGCTGCCTCGCTTGGCTATGTCGATGATGTCGGAGACCACCGCACTCGCCGTGGGTAGGCGGCCCGCCCCGCGGCCATAGTAAAGCGTTGCGTCAGCGATATCTGACTTTACGTATATCGCGTTGAATTCGTTCCGCACAGACGCCAGCAAGTGGTCGTCCGGCACGAGTGTCGGGTGAACGCGAACCTCGATCTCGCCGTTTTGCTCGCGCACAACCGCAAGCAGCTTAATGAGATAGCCCATCTCCCCGGCATAGGCCACGTCGGCGTGAGTGACCTTGGTGATCCCCTCGGTGTGGATGTCTTCCAACGCGACTTCCGTGGAATAACAGAGTGACGCGATTATCTGACATTTGTGCGCGGTGTCGTGCCCTTCAATATCCAGATCGGGTGGGGTCTCCGCAAAGCCTTTGGCTTGGGCTTGGCGAAGCGCCTCGCCAAACTCGAGGCCCTCGTAAGTCATCCGGCTCAGAATATAGTTGCAGGTTCCATTCAGAATCCCGCAGAGGAATTGGATACGATTGGCAGCCAAGCCCTCGCGCAGGGCCTTGATGATGGGGATGCCACCAGCCACGGCGGCCTCGTAGCGCAGTTCCACCTTGTTCTTGACGGCCGCCTCGCACAGCTCCGGCCCGTGGTGCGCCAATAGCATCTTGTTCGCGGTGACTACGTGCTTTCCCGCGTTAAGCGCCTCGAGGATGAACTTCCTGGCGGGATTGAGTCCACCGATCAATTCCACGACCACCTGGACCTTTGGATCATTGACCAGGACCAACGCGTCTTTGCTGATGGTGACCCCTGTAAGACCGTATTCCTTGTAGAGTTCCGAGTTCAGGTCCGCAACGTGTACCAAGCTCACGTTTCTACCAGTCGCTCGCCCTATTACGTCGCCATTGGCAAGAAAGGTGCGAATAACACCGCCCCCCACAGTCCCCGCGCCAATGACCCCCACGCCGATCGACATACCGTTCCTTTCCACTTCGCGTTGCGAATTTGCCGGGTACACGCCCTGGAGGACATGTCCCGGCAAAGAATTGCGCGTGCACCCTGCGGCGGGCAGCACCCCGCTCACTTAATCTTCGATGGTGCAGAGGACGTCCCCGACGGAAACCTCGTCGCCTTCCTGCACGTACTTCTCCTCGAGCTTTCCGGTCTTGGGGCAGGGCAAGCTGAATGCGGCCTTGTCGGTAGTCAGTTCGACCAAGTCCTCGCCTTCCTTCACCATATCGCCTTCTTCATAAAGCCAATACGACACCGTGGCGGTATCGGCGGCATCCTCACCCAGGTTGGGCAACTTGACCTCGTATGTCATGCAACGTTCTCCCTCGACTTCCCTATGGCCAAAGCGGGCGCACCCTGCGGCTACACGGCCTGCACACGGCCCCGCGCGAATTCCGTTTTCATCAACTCATCGGATCGGTACGAACTGCGCACGAAGGGACCCGCCACCGCAAAGGCAAAACCCAGTTCATACGCCAGCGATTCATAATCCTTAAACTGTTCCGGCGTCACATATTCCGCCACCTCACGCTGCTTGGGGGTAGGGCGCAGGTACTGGCCGATGCACACCGCCTCGCAACCCGCGTCCAAGAGATGCTGCAAGGTCTGACCCACCTCTTCCGGCGTTTCGCCGTGCCCGACCATGAAGGCCGACTTGATGATCGTCTGGCCCCGGCTGTTCGCCGCGTGGCGCAACACCCCGAGGGCCGTCTCGTACGTGCAGCGGCGGCCACGCACGCTTGGATACAGCCGCTCGACCGTCTCGATATTGTGCGAAAACACTTCCGGTTGTACGGCCATTACCGTGTCCACCGCAGTCAAATCGCCCTGAAAGTCGGGCACCAGCAACTCGAGTGTCGTCGCGGGGCACTTCTGTCGAACCGCGAGAACGGTGGCCGCGATATGCCCCGCCCCGCCGTCGGAAAGGTCGTCTCTCGTAACCGACGTAATAACAGCATGTTTCAGATTCATTCGGGCGATGGCATCCGCCACGTGCTCCGGCTCGCTGGGATCGGGTGGTTCGGGCTTGCCCGCGGGCACCGAACAATATCGGCAGCTCCGGGTACATGTATTCCCGAGAATCATGAGCGTGGCCGTCCGGCGCTGCCAGCATTCCGACATATTCGGGCAACGGGCGCTCTGACACACGGTATGCAACTCCAGCCCCTCCACCACGTCCTTGGTAAAGCCGAAGTCCTGTCCCGATGCCCAGGGACGGCGGATCCATTCTGGAAAACGAGACGCCATGAATTGCCTCAAAACCTCGCTTGGCGTGTCGACAAAACGCGCACGGTTCGCGTAGTATATCATTTACCGATGGTGAGAAGGAAGTCTCAGCAACGCTAAGAGGTTAGGGTTGGGGGCGCGCGACTGCCGGTGGCGGGGCAATCCGGGCCCAAGTCCAAAGCGCTGCGTATGCAACAATTAATGTTTTCAACCACTTACGACGGGGTGCATCGAATTGAGAGGCAGGGCCGTGTCGGAGGTGACATTGAAGTCGAATAGCGGCTGTGAGGAGTCCGCTCAAGGTTCGCCCAATCCGCTGGATGACATCCCGGCAGAATGGTTGGCGGAATTTGAGGCTGCGGCACGCCGGCCACTCAAAACGCGGTTCCGGTACGCGTTCATCCACACCTACAAGCCGGTGCTGGACGATGAACCGTATCGCTCATTTGACACCATGGCGGAGTACCGCAAGTGGTGCAATGAGAACTTGCCGGATTGGCTGGGTTATGGCAGCGTTTGAGTATCATCACCGATGGCCGGAACATGAACCAGCCCGCTCCGGGAATCAAGTCAGACGAGCCACGGCGCAAGATGCCGAGGGTCTTTGTCATCTGTTATGCGCATGCTACGAGGACTTTGCGCGCACTGACGACTTCAGCCGCGATGTGGTCGAAGCACTCAAGGAAACCCGCGGGTCCTTGGCGTGTGTGCTCGAGGACATTGCCACCCAGCACGTATTTGTGGCTGAGGGTGAAAGTCGTATCAAGGGGATGGTAAGCGTGAGAGGCAACGAAATTACGAGGTTGTACGTCTGCCCGCAATACCAGAGAATGGGATTGGGGAGCTTGCTCTTCACCTTTGCAGAGGCATTCGCGCGCGAGGGTGGTCATCTTCGTTTGTTCCTGGGCGCCGCCGGGAGATCGATGCTTCCTTTCTATGTGAAGATGGGGATGCGAATTGACCATGAACGGAAGATCGCATCCGGGCCCTGCGCCGGAATGACAGTGCTGGTCCTTGTGAAGGGCGTTGGTCCGTGATGAGATGCGTCAGATTCTTGGTGGACTCTGCCGTCCCTCCGGGACTGGACGGAGGGGGAGGGTCGCAAGACCCAGGAATGAATTCCTTATTCTCGATCGTCCCTCCGGGACTTGCAGGAGGTGGCTCAATCTGTTGGATTGCACAAATCGACCTTGGAGATAGGACGTAAACCCAATGTCTGGGGCTCACGTGCGAAGGTGTCGAGCGAACGCCTGGGAGCAATCACTGGCAACTGAGTTGGGTGAACCTAGAACTTCTAAAAGAATATGCAGATAAGTAGCGCAGGCGTCCTCGCCAGCGTCTGGAATTGCAGGAGGGACGCCTGCGCTACACAGACTTACTCGGTTATTGTTAAAGAACCATGGTGGGGGTGAATCCATTGGACATGAGCCGATTCTTCATTGCAGGAATTCTTGCACTTCTGGCCGTGCTACCGCGCGCACGGGCAAATGCGTCAAATCCCGAAGACATCGCGGAAGTCTCCGCTGGCACGCGAACCGACGCGAATGCCGCGTGGTGGGGGTTCAACACCGAGGATTCGACAGAAGCGCTGCAATCCGCGATCGACTCTGGTGCGAAGACCGTCACTGTCACGTATGTGGGCGCGCCATGGATCGTCCGGCCCATCAAACTGCGCAGCAATCTCGAACTGATCTTCGAACCGGGCGTCCTCGTGCTTGCCAAGAAAGGCGAGTTCAAGGGAAAGGGCGATTCGCTCTTTTCCGCGGACAACATGACCGACATCACTATCCGCGGGTATGGCGCAACCCTGCGGATGCACAAGAAGGACTATCAGAGCGCAGAGTACGAGAAAGCCGAATGGCGGATGGGCTTCGCATTTGATGGATGCAAGCGGGTGCTGGTGGAAGGCGTGCGCGTCGAGAGTACCGGAGGCGATGGGTTCTACATCGGCGCCACGGGCGAGAACCACTGGTGCGAGGACGTGACCCTGCGCAATTGTGTATGCGTTGACCACCACCGGCAAGGATTAAGCGTAATCAGCGCGCAGAATCTACTCGTAGAGAATTGCGTGTTCTCCGGAACGTCCGGCACGGCCCCACAAGCCGGCATCGATCTCGAACCGAATGGTCCGGAGGAACGACTGGTCAACTGCCTCTTCCGGAATTGCACTATGGAGAATAACGCGGGCAGCGGAATTCTCATCTATCTCAAGCCCCTCCGCAGCACGAGCGAGCCTGTATCGATTCGGTTTGAGAGTTGCGTCGTTCGCATGGGAACGGTGGGCATGACGCTGGCGGACTTCACGGACGTCGACATGAGGGGGAATTCGGGGATTTCCGTCGCAGCGGTCCGCGATGATGGACCACAAGGCTTGATCGAGTTCGTCAATTGCACGACGGAAAACACTGCGCAAGAAAGCCTGGCGCTCTCGGAGAAATCCGCGAAGGCCGCGCGGGTGCGCTTCGAGAACTGCAAATTCAACGAGTCCTGGGTGGCCGCGGCGCGTGGCTACAGCGGTGTTCGGGCCTCCATCCTGGTGATGGGAAGGCGGCCCGATGTGGCCGTTGACCTCGGTGGAGTGGAATTCGCGGACTGCCATGTCTACGGCACTGCGGAACGGCCGGCCATCACCTACGTCCCGGGGCCCGAAGACCTAGGTTTGCGCGACGTAAGCGGGACCTTGGCCGTGCACACGCCGGTCGAGTCCGAAGATCTGGCGATACGGCCGGGGCCAAACCTCACGAATATCTCGCTGCAGGTTGTTGCGGCCGCGAAGTAGGGGTCAAGCGCGGCCCGAATGCTCTGTAGTGTGCTGTCCTGCGGCAAGTTACATGGACCAAATTTCTTGACTTATCAGACACTCTGTGTTAGCTTCAAACAGCGGTCAACGGTGCAGCGGAACACCTATGCCGCCGGCTCGGAGGGTATCGGTGCGACTGGTTGAAGAACAACCCATCCCTCGGACTCAGAAGGCGGCCCCGGAAGTCCTGGTCGTCGGGGGCGGCAAGGGGGGTGTGGGCAAGACCTGCTTCTCTGTCAACCTCGCGGTGGAAATAGCGCGGAAGGGCTGGCGAGTGGTGTTGGTCGATGCCGACCTCAGTTGCTCCAACGTGGAAACCGTCCTCGGCGTCGAGTCACAGACGAAGCTCGACGATTTCTTCTATCAGAAGGGTGGCAAGGATATCCGCGCCATCCTCACCGACACGCAGTACGAGAACCTCAAACTCATCCCGGGCACCACGGGGCTGCTGGATGTCGCCAATCCCAAGTACCAGCAGAAGGTCGCCTTCATCCGTGAACTCGGGCAGTTGGAAGCGGATCTGATTGTTGTCGATCTCGACGCGGGCGCTCATTTGAACACGTTGGACTTCTTTCTGATGACCGACACCAACGGCGTCCTCGTCATCACGCCGGAAAAGACCAGCATCGACAACGCGTTCAAATTCCTGCGCGCGGCGCTCTTCCGGAAGATAGAACGCTTCTATCAAAGTCCGGAGGTCGGTTTGCTGCTCAAACGCAACGAGACCTTGCGCGAGTTCATCGATTCCGTACGCGCATCGGAGATCTTCGACGCGGACACGCGCAAACGCATCTGTGGCGAGTTGGTGGCCATCGCCAGGTCCATCAAACCCAAGATCGTCGTGAACCGGGCGCGCAATGCGTACGAGGCGCAGATCGCGGCGAACATCCTCTCGAAGTTCGCGCGCCAGTCGTTGATGGTGGAGCCGGAGAACCTCGGCTTCCTCTTCTTTGATAAATGCGTTCCCGAGGCGATAAACTGCGGTACACCATTTGTGGTCAGTCACCCCAGGCAGAAGATATCGGCGTGTGTGACCGATATCGCTAACCGACTTGGATACTTTTAATCGTGCTAGACAAGTCAAAACCCAGCCCGCAGCCCCCGGCAGGCAAGCCTTCCGCTCCTGCCCAGCAAACCAACATCCCGGACACCTTCGAGGCCTTGGAACAAGCAGGGCGCAGCGGAGGGATTCTCGGGCGGATGGGCGCGGCCTTCCAGGACGTGCTCCACACGAACCGCGGCCCGGGCCGCACACGCGACGCCGTGGAGGAAGCCGGTGAGAATCCCGCGGTGACTGCGGACGATCTCGCGATTCGCCGCGCGCGTAACGTCAAGTTGCAGCGCATGGTTGTGCCGGAAGGGGTGATCATCGAAGGCAACATGACCAGCGGATCCGAGACGGAGATCGCGGGAAAGATCGACGGCGATGTCACCGTTGACGGCCGCCTGTACCTCGCGCCAAGCGCTCTCATCTCGGGTAACGTACGTGCGACGTCCTGCCGTGTGGATGGGTTGGTCGAGGGCAAGGTCGAGTGCTCACAGGATCTTGAATTGGGCCGGACTGGCCGCCTAAGCGCCGACGCCCTGGGCGGCAAGGAAGTGACGCTCGCGGGCCAGGTTTTCGGCAATATCTCCACGGGGGGAGTCGCCCGCCTGATGGCTTCCGGCAAGCTCACGGGCAATATCCGCGCGCGCCGCATTGTTATTGAAGAAGGTGCGGTGTTCAACGGCTCGTGCACGATGCGCGCACCGGCACAGCGCACGGAGAAACAACCTGAGAGCCCCGGAAGCTGAGGAGTGATTTCTAGGTGGTACTTTACCCTGATAGCAGCTTGCTGCTCCTAATCCCCGGCATCATTCTGTCGGTCTGGGCGCAGTTCAAGGTGAAACATACCTATGCCAAGTATGCTGAGATCGCGACTCGCTCCGGCCTCACCGGCGCGGAAGTCGCGCAGCTTATTATGCGCAACGCGGAGGTCCGCACCGCTGAAGGCGCGCGCACGTACGCCCTCGGCATCAACTGCCCCATCCAGGCGGTCCCGGGCGAACTCACGGATCACTACGATCCGCGCGAGCGCGTCTTGCGCCTGTCGGAGGGAGTTTACCACGGACGCAGCATTGCCGCACTCGGCGTGGCCGCGCACGAAGTGGGGCACGCTATCCAACACGCCAATCTCTATTCCTTTCTGATGTGGCGAAACGCCATCTATCCGATGGTGAGTATCAGTTCAACCCTCTCCTGGCCCCTGCTCTTCGGAGGGATTATCTTTGGAATAGGGCCGCTGCTGAAAATCGGTATCCTGCTATTCTCATTGGCGGTCTTGTTCACACTGATCACGCTGCCGGTCGAGTTCGATGCCAGCAAACGCGCTATCCGCGCCTTGGCCAGCGGCGGCTATCTGACCGATGACGAACTGTACGGGGCCAAGAAGGTACTGTCCGCCGCGGCCCTCACCTATGTCGCCGCGGCCGCGATGGCGTTGCTGCAATTGTTGCGGCTCATTCTTATCGCGCGCGGTCGAGACTGACACGCGCGAGTGCCTGCGTGACGGCCGTGCGCCGGTCCCACGCGCGACGCGCAAGGGGGAACACACCGGAATGCGTATCCGAGCACAGAGCACGCGGCGTATGCCGCGCACGGCGCTTCTGTGCGCATTGTTCGCTGCCTTGTATCCTTCGCTGGCCCTGGCGACAGGTCCCATCGAGACTCGTGGCGAGGGGACCGCTTTGGGCCTTGGCCCCGCGGCACGTAGTGAAGCCATCCGCGAAGCGCAGCGCGCGATGGTGATCTCCCGGCTCGAAACGCTGGCGCCGACACGGGACTTTTCCGCGTTTGCCACGCTCATCGAAAAACCCGAGACGTACGTGCCGGCGTATCGCGTTCTCAGTGAATCCAAAACGGAGGACTCCACGCACGTGGAGATCGCGGGCGACCTGCTCGACGCGAAGCTGCGTCAAGATGCGGCCGCTTGCCTTTTGGAGGGCAATGGACAGCGGCCCCGGGTCGCCTTGATTGTGACGGAACGCATCGAGCCCTCGCCGCCACGCGCGCTCGCGGAAAAAGGTGTTGCGGAGTCCGCCATTGCGGAGAAGCTGCGAATCGCTCAGTTCGAGGTTGTGGAGAGCAAGGACCTCATTGCCGAGTTTGGCGAAGAGCAGATCCGCCTGTGCGCGGGAGGCAGTCCGGATGTTGCGGCTCAGATCGCACGGCATGTACTGGCGGACATCGCGGTGTTGGGCGCGGTGACCACGGTTGCCGAGCGTGAGGAGGGCAAAACAGCCAGCGACCTCAAACGCTGCCGCGCACACCTGCGACTCCGCATTATCCGCGCGTCGGACGCATACGTCCTGGATGAGTTGGAGACAGATGCCGAACTCTACAGCGCGGATGTGCGGGAAGGGGGAGCGACGGCCGTGGAAGACGCGTGCGAGAAGTGCGTTCCGGCGCTCACCAGTACTGCCGCCCTGGGCATGTTGGCCGGGACGCCGGATGGCCAGGTCTATGTGACCATTGACGGACTGGGAAACGGCACACAACTGGAGGCCATTCTGGCGGCGTTGCGCTCATGTCCCGGCATGGGGGAAATCCAGGAGATGTATACGTCGGACACGATGGTGCGTGTTGCGGCCGCCTTCTCGGGATCGATGAGAGAGCTGGTGGATGCCGTAGCCTCCCGAAAGTACGCCGGCGTATTGGTGAAGATTCAGAGCGTCATCAACCGCGACGTCACGATCAAAGTCTCATCTACTCCCACTTCTTGAGTCGCGCACGCGGCAATCCGCAAGCGGTATCCGGCCACAATCAACCTGCGCCCGCCACGCCCCGATGTGACAAAGCCCCTTGGATGGCAATGGAGAGGTCGCGCTTGGTATACGGCTTCTGCAGGATAGCGGGAGAAGCCAGCGCGGAGTCCTGAATGGTGGCACGCGCGGAATCGCCGTAACCGGACACCAAAAGGACGGCTGTTTCAGGAGAAATACTGCGGATCTCTTCGGCGAGTTGGAGGCCGTTCATGTACGGCATGGACAAATCCGAGAGCACCACGTCGACACCGTCTGGGTGGCTGCTGAAGAACTCCAAGGCTTCCTGCCCGTTCGACGCGGTGTACACGACATACCCCAAGCTCTTCAGCATCCGCTGCCCTACGTCCAGGACCATGGTTTCGTCATCCACCAGCAGTATGGATTCGCCTTTGCTGGAAGTGACGGGTGCAGGTGCGCTCGTTATAGGCGCGGGAACGCTCTTGAACTGCGGCACGTAAACGTCGAACCGGGTACCTATTCCAGATTCGCTTTCCACGGAAATGGCGCCGTGCAGCGCGGCAACGATGCCATGCACCGTTGCAAGGCCCAGCCCGGTGCCTTTCTCCTGATGCTTCGTAGTGAAGAACGGGTCGTAGATTCGCTCCAGCGTCCGCGCGTCCATACCGACGCCCGTGTCCGACACGCTCACGAGCACATACTCGTCTTGCGCTTTCATGTCCGGATTGGCCGCGGCGACGCTTGACGGAAGCCTCTTGCGGGAGAGTGTGACGCGCAGGGTACCGCCGTTCTCTTCCATTGCATGACAGGCGTTCGTGCAGAGGTTCATGACGAGTTGATGGATTTGGGTGGGGTCGCCGTAGACCGAAGCGTCTTTCGCTTCAATCACGGTATCCACCACGATGCCGCGCGGGGCTACGGCGCGGAGCATGGCGAGCGTCTCTTTGAGGAGCGGCGCAACGGTCAATTCCCGCTGCTCCGTCTCGCCCTGGCGGCAAAAGAGGAGGATTTGCCCAACAAGGTCCTTTGCGCGAGTGGACGCCGCGAGGATTCCTCCCAGGTGGTGGCGTAGCGGATGCTCCGGCGCCGTCTCAGACAGCGCCAACTCCGCGAGCCCCATGATGGGAACAAGCAAATTGTTGAAATCGTGAGCGATCCCGCCGGCGAGAGTGCCAATGGCTTCCAATTTCTGGGCCTGCCGCAGTTGGGCCTCCATCGCGGCCTCGCGGGTGACGTCGCTGCTCACTTTCACAATGCCCGTGATCGTGCCATCGCTCTCCAATACGGGAGAAAATGTCGCGTAAATCTCGAATGTAGACCCGTCTTTGCGATGGCCGGCCATCCGGCCGCGCACGACCTCCCCCCTTTCGGCAACCGCCCACGCGTCGGCGGAATCGTCCATGCCGGTGCGGTCCACCTTACTGACGTGTATCCCAATGACTTCGTCCTTGCGGTAGCCGGTCATCGCCTCAAAAGCCGAATTGACGTATCGTATGGTTCCGTCCGGCGAAGCGATGACCACGCTCTCCACGGATTGCTCGATAGCGGTCACCAGGCGAGCTTGCGCCTGTTGGGCCAGTTCCTTGGCCTTGATATCCTCATCCAACCGGGCTAGGAGCAGATTGAATGCACTCGCGCAATCGGACAGTTCATCTTTTCCGGGCAAGGCGATTCGCTCATCCAGATCGCTGGTCTGACCAATGCGATTGACGAATGAGTGCAAACTCTTCAGACGGCGGTTCACAAGACGGTCCAGCGAATAGCCCACCGCGAGATAAGCGCCCACACCAATAAGAATCATGGACAGGAGGATGAACTTCTGGCCGGCCAGAGACTGTTGGTATATCTCGCGCGGCGTAATGACTTCCACCACGAAGATCGGCTCCCCGTAGATGTCGCGGATCAGAAAAAAGCCCGCCTTGCGCTTGAGATCGAGGGTCTTAATGACGTGGTCCGAGCCGCGCATCAGCGACTCCGTAACTTCCGAGGAACCCATCTCCGTTGGACGGCGCAAGCTCAGAGGTACCTGCGTCTGGTCGGCAATTCGCTGAATCTCGTCCGCATCAAGCGGCCTGCCAAAGATGACGGTACCCATAGGCGGCCCTTGGGCGAGACTGGTCAGAATCTGACGCGACGCGATCAGGAGTGCCTCCCCGCCGGCCCACAATACGCCTTTCACCCCTTCGTGGTCGGGAAGGTGCAGTAGCGGAGAATCCGGCTGAGTCAGTTCAGCAAGAAGCTCCGGGGAGAGATCCTGTATCTCCGTGGCAGACTTCGAGTAGCCACCATGGAAAACGACGCGGCCGGAAACATCGAGGAAGACCGCCACCCGAAGTCCGTTGGAGGAAAATGTGTCGTAGGTGAGATTGGACTCCGCGTAACGGAGATTCTGACCTTGGACGAAGGCATAGGTGTCATCCCAGGCAGACCAATCGACCAGGAGGGTGTCCAGATGGGTGAGTTCCGATTCGAGCGTTTGCTGGATTCGGGCGATATCGCGAGCGACTTGGGAGTTCTCCGCTCGTTCCGCGTCCCTCAAGAGGAGGACTCGCGTGACCCCATAGGTCAGTATGGTGAGGCAACCCAGTAGAATCGCGAGAATGCCCTGAGTCTTCTGCCGTACCGTCATAACAAACAACCCGATCCCTTGTACCGGAACGGCCCCCTCGCGCCGTTCTGCGTAACCAGAGCGGCGTAGTTCAGGATACCATGAGAATGAGGAATGCGCAAATCACCTGCTAAGGCACACCCCCTTGAACGGTGACCAGAATGCAACGGGTGCGGGCTTTCACATCGCATTCGAGGTGGAAGATCTGCTGCCAAGTGCCCAACGCGGGTTTGCCCGCGCGCACGGGCACCGTGAGCGAGGGTCCCGCCAGAGTTGCCTGGAGATGGGAATGGCCGTTGCCATCGTGCCAGGCTCGCTCGTGGCCGTAGGTACGGCTTGCGGGTATGAGACGGTCCAGCATTTCCGGATAATCACGTTCGAGGCCGGGCTCGTATTCGATCGTGCCGACCGTCGCCGTGCTTCCCACATTGAATACGTGGACGAGACCCGTTTGGATGCGTGAGCGCTCGACCACGGCGGCCACTTCGTCCGTAATATCGTGCATGTCGCCGTGGCCGCTCGTGTGAATTGAGATTTCTTCTTGATGTGTCACGGTACCCTTCCTGCCGCTCTCAGTCAGGTCAACGCGTCTCGCTGCCGCTCCACCATCTGGCGGAATGCGCGCCAGCCCTTCAATGTTTCTTCACTCATGCTCGCGGTACGCCCCGTGGCAAGGTGATGTTCGACCGCACGCAGGCGGCGGCGCACGTCGCGAGGAAGGGACACACGCGTGTTGACGGTGAGACCCGTAACCATCTGGCGCTGGTGGCGGCGGCGAACGTGCAACTTCCATCTGTCATGGATGCGATATCCGCTATCTCTAAGGATCGCCTTCGTTCTACGAATGACCAGGCTGATAGCCTCGCCACTGTCCTCTGCAAAGGAAAACGTCATGTCATCCGCGTAGCGTGTGTAAATGGCCCCATGCTTGCCCGCCAGCCCGTTGAGCCGCGCGTCCATCTCGAAGTTCACGAGATTGCTGAGCCTCGGGCTCGTCGGCGCTCCTTGCGGTAAGGCGCTCTTATGCGTGCAAAGGCGCACCAACAACGCGGCCGCCTCCCGGTTCCAGCCAATCTTCCGGAAGTAGGCTTCCACGCGCTTCGCCGTCGTTGATGGGAAGAAGAATTGAATGTCCATCTGCAGCACCACCGCCCGCCCCACGTGGCACGCGGCGTTGCTGACGATTGAGTATCCCCGCTCAAACCCGGTCACAGACGGGTGGACGCGAAGGCGGCCCAACACGCGGCGTAAGATGCGGCGTTGTATTTCCTTCAGTTCAGGGTTCGGCGCCGAGATGTAACGTTCTCCTCTCTTCTTCTTGGGGATGGTGAAGTCGCGGTAGGACGGCTGCAGGGCGCGCAGCGCCTCCTCGGACACATCCAAGCGGCGGGCTAGCTCCGCCACGTCATGGCCGGCGCCACCAAACAGACGATTCAGCAGTGACAATGCGCCTTCTCCCGTGTGATTGAAGAAACCGGACACCGGCTTGCGCCGGTGCCCGGGTCCACCCCGCTACACAAGGGCGATGTGTACCTCGGATTCTCAGGAGGTCCGTTAGGACCCGGTTGACGAAACATCAACCTGTGCCGTTGCCAGCACCACCGGGGCGAACGGGGTTCAGCATAAGGTGGGTCATCTTCCCATTCAAGAATTCGCGGCAATTGCAATCTGTACCAATGTATGATACAGTGGTGGCATGATTCGGGTCGATTTGGAAAGTCCGGCACCCATCGAGGAACAGGTCGCCCAGGAAATCCGACGCGCCATCGCGCGGCAGGAAGTCGTTGCGGGGGATCCGCTGCCGTCCGTGCGCCAGCTTGCCGACGACCTCGGCATCCACTGGAACACCGTGGCGCGCGCTTATCGCCGTCTGCGGGACGAGGGGCTTCTGATTGTGGGGAGAGGACGCGGCGTCATGGTGAAGGGCTCCGCCGCCGTGGCCGCCAAGCCCCGGCGCGAACTCACGGAGCGGATTCTGCGCTTCCTGCGCGACGCCATCACGGAAGCCCGCTTGGCCGGGCTCGACCAGACGGCCTTCAATGATCTGGTGTCAAAGGAGCTTCGCAACTGGGGAAAGGATGGGCAGTCGTCGTGACGCAACTTTTCTCGCCGATCTTCCTCGCGATTATGGTGGGGGTGCATCTACCCGCCGCGTGGTGGTGGCGCCGCCGCATGCTTCGCGGCGTTGACGGTCTTACTAGGGAGTCCGTACTCCGCGAACAACGCGGAGCTTGGCTGCGCCTCCAGATCGCGTACTGGGCCGCCATATTGGGAGTCTGCGGCTGGGCACTCCTTGATTTTGACGCCATCGTCAGCGGACAGAGATCACAGGCGCTGTCGAGTGCTGGTCTCATTCTGTTTCACCTCATCTGGTGGCCTTTTGTATTTCCCTGCATGCAGCGGCTTGACCGCGCTCTCCGGGAGCACGGTGTGCTCGTATCCCCGGCCACGTTGGGGCCTGCGCGTACGGCCAGCCTGAAGCCGCGCTGCGTGCGCGACTACCTACCGGCTTGGAGCACTGCGGCGGAAATAGCGTTCCTTGCCGTGGCGGTCACGGTCCTGGCCACGAGAGCCCTTACTCTGGAAGCGATTGAACCCCGCCTCGCCTGGGGCGCCACGGTCTTTGCAGCCACGGCCCTGCTGTTCATGGCGGCCTACGCCTTCTGGATACGGATGGAAGTCCGGCAGTCCTACGCGTGGCTGCGGGGCACCGCCAGCGACAAGGAGATGGAAACACACCGGCGCTTCCGCGTGCGCATAGTCTTTGCCGGGCAATTGCTGGGCGCCGCCGTCTTCTTCGGCGCATCCGCCCTCGTAATCGAGGTCGCTCACGGCACGTTCAGTGAGAGTATGGCAGGAATGATCGGCGGCATTACCGGGTGCGCGTTCGGTATCGCGGGAGGCGTCGCGGGAACCGTCGCGGGCATGCGCGCCGCACGGCTCCAACGTGTTCGCACGTCCGAAGACCAAACGACGCGCGAGCGCAACGCGAGAAACGCAGATGAATAGCGCCGCGACGCTCATGAACGGCCCCATAGGAGGTCCCAATGCTTACTGCTATGCAAGGTAGGTTTGTGCTGGCTTGCCTGGCCAGCGTCTTGGCCCTCGGGTGTGGCGCGCCCAAAACGCTTGCGCCGCCCGCCCCATGGACACTCTCAAACGGAATACGCGTCGTGCTTGTGCCCATTCCGGAGAGTCAGAATGTGTCCGTTTTCACGTATGTGCCAATGGGACTCGCGTCGGATCCCGCGGGCAAAACCCAATGGGCACATCTCGTGGAGCACCTCGTGATTCGCTCGACGCACCCAGAGCCCACGCAGGACGTGAACGCCGAGACCTTGCCCGATCACATGCGCCTCGATTTCTATGGCAACGTTGGCAACTGGAAGGAAGACCTCGCTCACCACGCGACGTGGCTGAGTCACGGTGATTTCGATGAAGCCACTCTTCAGCGCGAGATCCCGCCAGTGCTCAGCGAATGCGACTTCACGGCCCAGAACCTGGCCACACACAAGTTCGCCATGGCCGCCTGGGGACAAGCCGCCCGTCACGGCAAGGACCGTGCAGAAGTTAGGGGCGATATCGAGCGCGCCACGTTGGATGCGGTTCGCCAGCACTACCAACAGCATTTCGCAGTGCTCAATCGCACAGTCGTTTGCATTGTAGGGGGTGTCACTCTCGACGAGGCCCATGCCGCGGCTGACGAGATCTTAAGCGGGATCAAATCCGAAGCTGTTTCTCCTGCTGCGACAGCGATTGCGAACGGCGCTCGGGAAATCACATGGGACTTGCCCACTCGGCACATCGTCCTTTCCTGGCCGTTGCCCGAGGCGGGCGACAAAGACTACGCAGCGCTCTTCGCCGCGGCGGCGCAACTGCAAATGCAGGTGTCTCAGGATGTGGAGTTGCAGAAGTTGACGGGGAACGTCTTTGTAGGCGCGGACCTAGAGATACCGGAAGGGCGGTGCTTCTTCATAAACGCCGTACTTCAACCCGGCGCGGAGTTCAAGCAGGTGCAGGACGCGCTTGAGACGCGTCTGCTCGCCATGCAGGACGAATCCGCGGCGAGTCAGACGCCCATGATCGGCGCGCAGCTTGCCTTCCAACTTACTCAAGTCATGGATCCCGCTCTCGTGCCGCGACAGGCGCCACCCGAGATGACCTCTGCCATGATCGAAGGCAATATCGGCCTCTACTGGGGTATGAACGAATTTCGGTTCGGGCCAAACCGCGGTGCCTTGGCCAAGAACCTGGCCGCGCTCACCCAGGAGGACGTGCAAGGCGCATTCAAGCGGCACCTGACATCGGAAGAACAGCTCGTTGTGACGATCCGGCCAGAGTAGCCAACATGACAAGTCCATTTGCCTGAATCCGTCGGAATCTGTCATGATCATGTGACATACCATCATCGGACACGGCTCATGCGAATTGGACCTCTCCAACTACATAATCCACTCGCGCTCGCGCCCATGGAGGACGTGACGGATATCCCGTTTCGTCTCGTGTGCAAAGCGCTTGGCGCGGACTTGCTGTACACGGAGTTCGCGAGCAGTGAAGGCCTCATCCGCGATGCGAGGCGTTCGTTGCAGAAGATTCGCGTTGTGGAAGAAGAACGCCCGGTCGCGGTGCAGATCTTTGGCGGTGTCGAAACTTCCATGGAAGGTGCGGCAGCTGTTGCGGAACAGGCCAACCCGGATTTCATCGACATCAACTGCGGGTGCTGGGTCAAGAAGGTCGCGCTGCGCGAGGCAGGTGCGGGCCTGCTGAAAGACCTCGGCAAGTTCGAGGCGATTGTGCGCTCCGTAATCGCAGGGACAAAGCTGCCCGTCACGGTCAAAACCCGTCTTGGTTGGGATGATAAGAACATCGTCGTTCTCGACGTGGCCCGCATGCTGGAGCAGTGTGGCGTACAGGCCCTGGCCGTCCACTGCCGGACGCGCTCACAAGGCCACAGCGGCGATGCCGACTGGTCGTGGCTGGAGAAGCTGAAGGCTTCGGTGTCGATTCCTATCATCGGCAACGGCGATGTCATGGCGCCGGAAGATGTAAAGGGGATGTTCGAGACCGGATGCGATGGCGTGATGATCGGCCGCGGCGCGATCCAGAATCCGTGGATCTTCCAGCAGGCCAAGCATTACATGGCCACCGGCGAGCACCTGCCCTCCCCCACGCTCGCGGAGCGCGTGGACACCTGCGTGAAGCACCTGCGCCACAGCGTCGAGTACAAGGGCGAGCGCAAAGGCGTCATCGAGTTTCGCAAGTATTACGCGGGCTACCTCAAGGGCCAGCCCGGCGTCTCCAAGTTGCGCCAGGAGCTGATGGGCCTGAATGAAATGGAGCCCGTCGTCACGCGGCTGCATCGTTATGCCAGCGAGCTTGGAGAAACCGCGAATGTCGCATGAGCCGCGCGCGAGCGCTACGCGCTTTGCGATGGGAATCGGACGGATTGGATGGATCGGACCGATCGGCCGGGGGATTCCTTCATTGCCAATCACGGGGGAGCCTTTGCCATGCTCGAACACCTGAAAACCGATGTGCTCGCGGCCAACCTCGCGCTGGTGCGCGAGGGGCTCGTGCTCATGACGTGGGGCAACGCCAGCGCCATCGATCGCGCCAGCGGGCACGTGATCATCAAGCCCAGTGGCGTCGCCTACGACGCCATGAAGGCCGAAGACATGGTCGTCGTCGACCTCGAAGGTAACAAGGTCGAAGGAAAGCTGAATCCTTCCGTGGATACGCCGACCCATTTGGCCCTGTACCTGGCCTTTCCCGATATTGGCGGCGTGGTTCACACCCACTCCCATTACGCCACGTGCTGGGCGCAGGCTTGCCGACCCATTCCGTGCTTCGGCACAACCCACGCCGACTACTTTCATGGCGATGTGCCCGTCACGGACCGCATGACGGCAATGGAAGTGCGGGAAGCCTACGAAGCCAACATCGGCGAGGTGATCATCCGCTGCTTTCGCAACCGCGACCCTCTGAGCTGCCCCGCAGTCCTTGTCGCCAACCACGCGCCTTTCACCTGGGGCAAGAGCGTTGCCGCAGCCGTCGAGAATGCGTTCGTGCTCGAAGAGGTCGCCCGCATGGCCCTCCACACCGTCGCCCTTTCGCCCACGCAACTCGCCATTGAAGATCATCTCCTCGACAAACACTTTTTGCGCAAACACGGCAACAATGCCTACTATGGGCAGGTAGGAAAAGGGGACGAGTAGCAGGCCGGTGTGCTGCGAGGGCGCCACCTCACGGGGGACCAGGTACCATGGGCTCGAAATCTCGTGTTCCGATGCTGGGTTGCCTGGTGTTTGTCGCTGTCGTTTGGGTCCTTGTTGCCCTGGCGGTCATATGTCTCGTGTTTGTGTGGGCCGGAAACGAGGAGCCGTTTGACGACAGTGACATGGCTGTTGCCAACCGCGAAGTCCCCGATGATGAGAACGCCTACCAGTTCCTCCGGAAGACGGCGAGTGCCGCGACATGGACGGAAAGCGAAGACGCGTCCGTAGAAGCGATGATGAAGAGCACGCCGGAGCCATCCGGTTATCCCGAGAAATTCTTAGCTGCTAACCAGGAGTCGCTCGGATACCTGCGCAAAGCGCTCGTTTGTGAACAAAGCTACTACAAGGAAGACCCCTCCACCGAGGCGTCCGCACGCGAACGCGGAGCGGAAGCAGTCCTGTGGGCGCTTTGGCATGAAACCCGGCGAACGTCGGGAGCGGATGAGCAGATAGAGCTCGCGCTCCGCGCGATTCACTTGGGCCACACACTGAAGGGCAATGGTGCTCCGCTGGTCCCGTTCCTTCGCGGCCAGAGTTACCAAGCCTATGGTTACGCAATGCTGAGGGAGATCCTCGCCACACAAGACCCTTCAGGGGAATTAATGATGCGGTGTCTTGGAGACGTCGTTGCCGCACAGGCTGATGCCCCCCTCCTTGCCGATTCACTGCGATCGGAGTACGTCCAACTGAAGGCAACTCTTGACAAGGAGTTGGGCAACAGGAAGTGGCGTTTGGGCGTGTACAACGATAATGCCACGAAACGCAATGTGCTGATGCAATACAGGCAGTTCATTGAGAACACGGACAGGTTCTATCGAGATGTCGTCACGCCGCCCGAGGACGAGGAGGAAAGCGTCATCATTATGATGCTCAAGGGCAACGCGATAGGAAATATCATGTCCGAGATCCTGATCCCTCCTATGGACGGGATCTACGTGTCGCTCGCCTACCGTCGCTCCTACAACTCCGCGGTCCAGGTGCTGCTCGCGCTGAAGGTCTACCACATGCGTAACGGCGAGTTACCCGAGACACTCGATGTGTTGGTGCCCGAGTTCTTCGCAGAAGTTCCCAAGGACTGGTTCGATGGCGGTCCTATCAAGTACAACCGTGACAAGGCTATCGTCTACTGCGTGGGCAAGGACCTTGCCGATCAGGGTGGAGGCGACCCTGAAACGAAATGGCAGCAGTCGGAAGATCCCGCGTGGGCAATTGGATTCGTTTCACCCGGAACGTAGGGCACTTAGAGCATCTGACGGCATATGTAGCGCAGGCGTCCTCGCCTGTATCCGGAATTGCGGGCGAGACGCCTGCGCTACACGGGCTTTCTCAGCTTCCATGAGAGGTTTCTCGGGTTAGATTTGCGTTTCGCCGAGGCAGCAAAGAAGCACAGAAGAAAGAGGGCTCCAGGTTCGCAAAGAAGGGTACGATTCCGTGTCCAGTGATACCGTCCAGCCAGTTTCTGAAGTTAAGAGCAATCCATCGCGGGCCCCCCAGTCCATTGGTGCGCAGCCACAACATCCTGAACTCTTCCGCCGCTTCATGTGTGCGGTCTTCGATATCGGCATGGTCGTCAATGGGCTTGTAGGATTGCTTGTATTAACACCCCTCACTGTGACTTACATTGTGCTCGTCAGGATTGCCGATGGCACGCAGTGGGCTCCCCCGGACCCGACGCGGTGGAATGGCACCATTGGGGTGCTGGCGGCCCTCATCTTCGTGTTGTACTTCGGCTTCATGGAATCGGGCCAGTACCGAACTTCGGCGGGGAAGCTCGTGGGCGGGATGTGGGTGAGTGACATGCACGGAGAGCGCGTCTCCTTCCGGCGCGCATTGTGGCGCAACGTGCTGAAGTTGGCACTCCTTCTTGCCGCGGGGAGGTCATTCCTGGCTGTCCTTGATCCGTTCATATACAACGAGCCCGTATGGAAGAGCGTGGTTGCCGCTGTGGTGTGTATCCTGTGCGTTGGCACCTTCGCCATGGCGCGGTTCACGAGGAGGCGGCAAACCCTTCACGATATCCTTTCGGGCACGCGCGTGGTGGAGTAGGGCCCGCATCATCTTCGCCACAGACAAGAAAAGGACCACGCCGGATTGGTGTCCGGCGTGGTCCGCGAGTTGCGTCGATGGCCGCGTCCTCTACGCGCTCACTTCCTCAACCTTCGGGATCGCTTCTTCGGCGCGGCGCAGGGCTTCCTCATCGAGGTCGAAGTCTACCAGCTTGCCGGCCAAATAGGAGTCGTAGGACGACATGTCAAAGTGGCCATGGCCGCTGAGATTGAAGAGGATCGTCTTGGATTCGCCGGAGGCCTTGCATTTGAGCGCCTCATCCACGGCCGTGCGAATGGCGTGGCCTGCTTCGGGCGCGGGCACGATACCTTCGCACTTCGCGAAGAGCAGAGACGCCTCGAACACGGGATTCTGATGGACGGCCACCGCGCGGATGGTCCCTTCGCGCGTGAGGTGCGCAACCTGCTGCGCAACGCCGTGGTAACGCAATCCGCCCGCGTGAATTCCGGGCGGTACAAAGTTGTGACCCAGTGTGTATTGCTTCAACAATGGCGTCATCATGGCGGTATCGCCGTAATCGTAGGCGTACAGTCCCCGCGTCAAGGTTGGGCAAGCGGTAGGTTCCACCGCGATGATGTCAATGTCCTTGCCTTTCTTCATCTTGTCTTGCACGTAGGGGAAGGCCAGCCCTGCGAAGTTCGACCCGCCGCCGCAGCACCCGATGACCACATCGGGGTAGGCCTCGGCACTTTCCATCTGCTGCTTCGCCTCGAGCCCAATGATGGTCTGGTGCAGAAGCACGTGGTTCAACACGCTGCCGAGGCTGTATTTGATGGCGCCCCCGCTCTTGACCGCGACTTCGACCGCCTCGGAAATGGCCATGCCCAAGCTGCCGGTGGTATTCGGATCTTCCGCGAGAAACGCGCGCCCCGCATCCGTCGTCGTGCTGGGGCTGGGATAGATCACGCCACCGTACGTCTGAATGAAACTGCGCCGGTAAGGCTTCTGATCGTAGCTGACCCGCACCATGTATACCGTGCACTTCAATCCGAACATGCTGCACGCGATCGACAGCGCCGTGCCCCACTGGCCCGCCCCGGTCTCCGTCGAGATTTCCTTGATGCCTTCGGCCTTGTTGTAATAAACCTGCGCGGTCGAGGTGTTGATCTTGTGGCTACCGGAGGGACTCACGCTTTCATTCTTGTAGAAGATCTTCGCGGGAGTGTCGAGTGCCTTTTCGAGCCGGTAGGCGCGCCGCAGCGGCGTGGGACGCCACAACTTGTAAATGTCCATCACCTCGCCGGGAATCGAGATCGCCGGCTTATTCGACATCTCCTGCTCGATCAGCGCCATCGGAAAAATCGCCGCGAGGTCCTCCGGGTTTAGCGGCTTGTGCGTAGCCGGATGCAGGGGTGGCGCCATTGGCGTCTTCAAATCCGGGATGATGTTGTACCAATGGTCGGGCATTTTGCCCGCGTCCAGCAGAAAGTTGTACTGGTGCATGAGTGCTTCTCCGCGTCGGATGAATGGGGCCATCCGCGATGCCCGGCAATTGGGCCTTCGGCCCGTCTGCCCCCCCAATCTGTCAGGCGGCTTGCGCCGTTACTGCCCTATCATACACAATTCGGCACGCGCCATGAAACTTTCACCGCACCGCGAGACGGGAGAAGATGGGCACACCTCGACAACGGCGATTCCGCTGGTCCAGGCTCCTCCTCAAGCTCGCGGTAGTGGCACTATTGGGCTACGCGGGGTTGATTATCATGCTTTATGCGCTGCAAACGGCCATGATTTTCCCGCGCGGCGGCTCCATCTGGCGGACGCCCGCCGACCCCGCCTTTCGCTGGTCGTTTGAGGATTTCACTCTGGATGTACAGGGAGAGCGTACCTGCGGATGGTACGTTCCTGTCGAGAACGCGCGCGGCACGCTGCTCTTCTGTCACGCCAACGCGGGCACCATGGCGGACCGGCTCGAGTCCATGGCCGTGTTTCGCGACCTCGGGTTCAACGTCTTTATCTTCGACTACGGCGGCTACGGCAACAGCAGCGGGAGTCCTTCCGAGAAGCGTTGCATTGCCGACGCACTTGCCGCCTGGCAGTACCTCACCTCCGTGAAAGGCGAGAAAACGGACCGTATCGTGATCTTTGGACGATCCCTTGGCGGCGGCGTAGCAACGCAGCTCGCGTGGGAAGTGAGGAGCACTCCGCCCGCCGCGCTCATCCTGGAGAGCACTTTCGTGAGCGTCGTGAAGATGGGACAAGAGATTTTCCCCTTTGTCCCCGTGCGCTGGTTCATCCGCGACCGCTTCGATAGCGCGGCAAGGATTGGCGAGGTCAACACACCTGTTCTCATAATCCACAGCCCTGACGATGAGATTATTCCGTATCATCATGGAAAGCGGCTATTTGAATTGGCGCGGGAGCCGAAGACCTTCCTCGATATTCGTGGAGACCACAATGCGGGATGGTATGATTCCGGCATGGTCTACACAGAAGGGATAACGCGTTTCCTCGATTCGCTCGTGCCCAGTGTCGAGCCGAACCAATGACGTACATCTTCCATGGAGACTATCAGGAGGAAGCCATATGAAACGGCGCGATTTCCTGAAGGCAAGCAGCCTGGCGACCTTGGCCGCGGCAGGCTTCGGCGAGAGCGGGATTGCGCAATCCCAATCCGCGAGGCCACCGAACATCGTGCTCATCGTGGCCGATGACCTCGGCTACGGCCACCTGGGGTGTTACGGTCAACAGAACATCCGGACCCCCAACATCGACCGGCTCGCAGCCGAGGGCATGCGCTTCACCCAGGCCTACTCCGGCGCACCGCTTTGCGCGCCTTCCCGTTGCGTGCTGATGACCGGCCTCCACGGCGGGCATGCGGCAGTGCGCGGAAACTCGGGCGGCATCGCACTGCCGGAATCCTGCGTAACCGTGGCGGAAGTCCTCAGAAGCACGAGATACGCTACCGGCTTGTTCGGGAAGTGGGGATTAGGCGATGCACAAACAGAAGGAGTGCCCCACCGCCAGGGCTTCGACGAATTCTTCGGCTATCTGCATCAGCGGCACGCCCAGTTCTACTACACGGACTACCTCTGGTACAACGATGAGCGGTATCCCCTGCCCGGCAACATGGACGGGAAGCGGACGCAGTACTCCCACGACGTCATCCTCGACAAGGCGCTCGAGTTCATCCGCGCGAACCGGGATCGCCCCTTCTTCTGTTTCCTGCCCGTGACCATTCCGCATCATGAGTGGACGGTCCCCGAGGAATCGCTCCGGGAGTACACGGGCAAGTTCGAGGAGAAGCCTCACCAGTTTCGCTGGCGCGAAGGCTACGCCCTTCCCAAGGAGCCGAAAGCCAACTTGGCTGCGATGATCACCTACATGGACAAGGGCGTGGGCCGTGTCATGGACCTGCTCAAGGAACTCGCCCTCGACGAGGACACGCTCGTGGTCTTCAGTTCCGATAACGGCGCCGATCGATACTCGCTTGCTGAACCGGAGTTCTTCAAGGCAAATGGCAGCCTTCGAGAGTATAAAGGCACGCTGTACGAAGGCGGCATACGCGTTCCCGCGATTGCGCGTTGGCCGGGCCATATCGCGGCCGCATCGGAAAGCGATTTCGCGTGGACTTTCTCCGATATCCTTCCCACGCTCGCGGAGTTGGCAGGAGCGGAGAGCGCGTTGCCCGCGGCCCTGGATGGACTGTCCATTCTTCCCTCGCTGTTGGGCTCGGATGCCATTGGCCATCCGCAAAAGGAGCATGAGTTCATGTACTGGGAAATGTGGGGACCCAAGATCCAGAGCGCCGTGCGCGCGGGGAAGTGGAAGGCAATCGCGCCCGGGCTGGATGCGCCGGTTGAGCTGTATGATCTCGAAAGCGACCCCGGCGAGCAACGCAACTTGGCCACGGACCAGCCGTCGGTTGTGGAGCAACTGCGCGCGCTCATGGCCGCGCAGCACCAAGACCCGCCGCCACAAACCGAGCCTGAAGCCCCAGACGGCAGACAGTATCGCTGAGGGAATCGGACGGATCGGACCGATCGGACGGCGGAGCGCCGCGGGCGCGGCTTTTGCGCAATCCAGTCCGATCGGTCCGATCCGTCCAATCCGTCCGATTGACTTCCCCCACGCCGCTGCCCTAGCCTGTCCGCAACGGCGAAAGGGGGTACTGCTACATGATCAAAGTGGTCGGCCTCACCCAGCATTACGGGGTCCGCCCTGTGCTTCGCAACATCAACCTGGACATCCACGCCGGGGAAGTGGTCGCCCTCATGGGGCCCAATGGCATGGGGAAAAGCACCCTGCTCGCGTCCATCGCAGGCGCGCTGGCGCCGCAGAAAGGCTACGTGGAGATCGATGGCCTGCGCCGCCGCAGCTCCGAGGAAGCGGAACTCGCCATTCGCCGCAAGGTCTTCTATCTGCCAGACCACCCATGGTTGCCCGTGCAGAAGACCGGACGCGAATTCCTGCTCGCCGTCGGCAGGCTGTACAGCGTCGAGTATGATCGGCTCTTCGATCACATCGATCGGCTTCTCGCGCTGTTCGACCTCGACGAACACGGCGATGCGCCTATCAGTTCCTATTCCACGGGACAGCAGAAGAAGATCTCGATCTGCTCCGCGCTCGTCAGCGATGCGCCCGTGCTTCTGCTCGACGAACCCTTCTCCGGCGGCCTGGACCCAGCAGCACTGCTGGCGCTCAAACGCGTCATGCAGCGGCTCGCCGAACGCAACGACATCACCGTCCTGATGACGACCCCCGTCCCGGAGATTGTCCAGGAGATTGCCGAACGCATTGCCATCCTCCGCGACGGCGAACTCGTCGCCTGCGATACCATCGACGGCCTGCGCACCATGACCTCCGCCACCGGCGGCCTCGAAGACATCCTCGCCCACTTCATGCACGCGGACACCCTGGCAAATATCGACCGGTACTTGGAAAGGCAGCCGAAATGACACGGAAGTTCTTCGAGCTGTGGCCGCGCTCGGGGTCCTATTGGAGCCTCGTCTTCATGACAGTTCTTCTCGTAATCCTGCCGAAGATAACAGGAGAGCCACGACACATCGCGGATGGTGAAAACGCAATCTTCGTCCTCACGGCCGTTGTCACCATAACTTTCGGGTATGCCTATCACCGCGTGTTCAATTACCACCCAGCCACCTTGCCTGGCTATCGCGATTGGCTCTTGATGACACCATACGATAGCTCGCAGCCGCTTCCTCTCGGGCCAGTACTCCTTGATTGGCGCGATCTTCTGTTCGTGGTGCCATTCACGCCGTTGACCTTCACAAACTCGGCCTTTCCCTGGTACTCTACCTTGCTCGGATTCGTATTCGCTTACCTCCTTGCGTTTGTTTTCGTCTTCATGAAGGTGGGGCGACCAGTGGTAGCCTGGGCCGCCATGATGGGTCTGGCCGCGCCCATCGCGCTTCTCGACCGCCCTTGGCTTGCCCTCATAGTCCTGACGGGCCTATTTCTTGCCCTCTTTCGGTTTATTACGGATTCCTATCGCCCTGACGCCCTTAGAAAAGGCATACCGCGAACACCACAGGGTGCGGTTCGCAGAACCGAGAAGACATCCGGTGGCTCGGTCACTACAAAAGAGACAGAAGATTTTCTTTACAGATTGACTTACAGCCCAGAAGCCGAGAACAACAGTATCTCCCATCGCGAATCCAAGTTCGGCTGGCCCTTGGCAGTTCTCGGACCATGGACACCCATCGCACCCCTGCAGTCAAGGCGCGCGGCTCTCGCAGTTAGCATCCTGATCGTAACATGGGTACTTGCATCTGCACACCATGTTGAGACACTCGTAAACTTTGATGGCGGGATCTACTTTCATGGCGCTGTTGCAGTTGTAACGGCAGCAGCCGGAATTTGGCGGCTGCTGAAGTATAATTGCTGGCGTCTCCAGTCCCCGCTTTCGATCATGGGCCGTCTTCTGACGAGGCGGACGGTGATACCGGGATATGACCACGTATTTGTGATACCGATCGCCACGGCATTGCTGGGTGCCCTATTACCCTTTGGCTTCGCCCTCTTGGGTCTGTCACCGTATTGGTCTTTCGTGCTCACCATCGGTGTCTGTACGTACATCGTGTTCGCGGGTCGTCCTTCCCTTCGACAATGGACTCTAATTGGGCAGTACCGGCTTGCTGGGCTCACGTGCAGTACTCGCGCCGACAGTGATGGACACGTACCGACAGACATAGCCGACGGCGATTCTACGCGGTAGTGAGTGAGGTCCATGCCTATCCCTGAAGACGAAATAGAGATCACCTTCTTCAAAAGTAGCGGTCCCGGTGGACAGAAGAAGAACGTCACCGAGTCCGCGGTGCGGGTGCGGCATGTGCCGACGGGTTTGATCGTGGTGGCGACGGCTTCGCGGTCGCAGCACAGGAACAAGGCCGAGGCGTTGGCGGAGTTGGAGCGGCGGTTAGCCGCGCGGCGGCGCAGGCCTAAACGGCGTGTCGCAACGAAGCCCAGTCGCGCGTCGCAGGTCCGGCGCGTTGATGAGAAGAAGAAGGAGGGGCAGAAGAAGGCCCTTCGGCGCGCGCCGAGGGATGAATAGAGACAAAGAGCACAGCCGAGGCGACTGTGCCACACGTCTGTCACCAATCCCCAGTTTGTCGGAGACTTCTGACGCCGCCGGGCGAAGCAACGACTGAAAGAGAGGAAGAGCAACCCCAAGGCATGGCAGGCGCGTGTGGCATAGGCGCCCTCGCCTGTGTCTTCATAAGGTACCAATCGGCGCCATTCAAGCCGCCGTTGGGTTCGCCCCCGCCGACATGCTAGAATTCCTCTCGCTGCGCCGCGCCCTGTTCGCACAGTGCGCGTGGTTTTCTGCGTCATTCAACATGGAGACTTTTCATGCACCTGTACCGTTCCCTTGGCATTGCCTTGCTGGGCGCCATGATCTCCGCGGGCTGTGCCACGACCGACTCCAACAGGCCCACCTCGCTGCAAACGTCGCAGTCGCCGGTCTGGTCCGCGAAGGCCACTCCAGATGAAATGATCGTATCGGTGTCCCCCGCGGGCAAGACTCTGCGCCTCGCGGGCTCGGCGGGCATCCTGCTGGGCACCGGTACGGACGCCGTGGTCAACGCGAAGTTCCGCGGCCCGATTCGCGAGGCACTCAAGGACTACAACGCGGCGGAAGTCTTCGCGGGCATCATCGAGTCGCACTTGAAAGCGGCCGCACAGAGGGAGATTCCGCGCGTGGCGCCGCTCCGCAGTTCCGCGGGCACGAACTCCCGCCAGGATGCCGTCGAAGCGCGTTACGCCGGTCTTTCGAAGGACGGCCACGACATGCTCCTCGATGTGGTGATGACCTTCGGCATTTATGGTTCCGACGGGACGCTTGCCACGAAACTCGATGGCAAGTTAGTCCTTCTTCCCGAGGGCAAGGATCTATGGGACGACGTACTGATCGTCACGAACGAGCCGGCCCTGGCAAACGCCAAGCTCGGTAACCCGACCAAGCGCGGGGGGTACAACATCTCGAATCCCGAGTTCACCGTCGATGAGGAGAAGGTCTCGCGCTGGACCGCCGACGGCGGCGCGATTCTCAGAGAGCGTTTCGAGAAGGCGGCCAACGATGCGGCGTCCGCGCTGATGTGCGCACTGGGCCTCGAAGACAATGCGGCGGGACACTTTGCCCTTGGCGAGTTGGCGATGAACCGCAAGGAGTTCGATGAGGCCGCGCAGCATTTCAAGCGCGCTGTTGAACTTGATCCCGCCAATGTCGCCATCCGCAACAGTTACTCGGTGAACCTCGCGCATAACGATCAGGTGGACGATGCGATCGCCATTGCAATGGAGATCACACAGACTGCGCCGGACCATGGCCCTGCATGGTTCAATCTTGCCTACTGGTATGCCAAGGAGAAGAAGGATGCTGGCTCGGCGCAGGCTGCGTATGAGAAGGCCCGCGCCTTGGGCATGCCCGAAGACGGTGGGATCGAAAAGGCGATCAAGAAGAGCAAGTAGAGCTAAGCGCAGGCTATCGGCGAAACATCCCCCTCGGCCCCGCGGGCCTGCCCCCTTCAAAGGGGGACCTCAGGCGACCCTGCGGGTTTGTGCCCTTCGACAGGGAACCACACGCGACCCTGCGGGTCATGTGTTTTGCGAATCAAGCGCCCCAGCGTTACCCCAAAAACTTCTGCATATATGTAGATGTAGTGCCGTATGGGTCCCCCTTTGAAGGGGGATCAGCCTTGTCCTAAACAGGGTTTTTGGACTTTTCATAGAAATGCCCTCTTGAGATGGATAAGAATCGATGTGTCGAAGACCTTTTCTTGTCCACCAAAGGAGGGCGTG
>JADLGB010000332.1 GCA_020849535.1 Candidatus Hydrogenedentota bacterium | reverse complement strand
GGCTCTCGGTGATGATGCTTATTCAGTACATGAGCATGGGCGTCTTCTTTCCCATGCTCGCGCACTACCTGAAAAGCTATCTCTCGCTCAGTCCCCTTCAGGCCGGCATCATCATGGCCATGCCCGCGGTCGCGGCGTTTGCCGCCCCGCTCCTCGTGACGCGCATCGCCGACCGCTGGATCAGCGCGGAAGGTCTGCTGGGGATTTGCCATGTGCTGGGTGCCCTCGCACTGCTGCTCTTCTGGCTGCAAGACCGTTTCGCACTGGTGTTGCTGAGCTATCTGCTCTTCTGGCTGATCTTCGCGCCGACCCTGGCGATGACCAATACTATCGCCTTTCACCACATGGCGGATGCGCGCCGCGATTTCGGACCCGTGCGCATGTGGGGCACGATTGGCTGGGTTATTGCGGGCTTTCTCTTCGGGCTGCTATGGCTGCGCGGCGGCGACATGCACGCGGGCACGGGCCGCCTGCCGGACGCCTTTCCCGTCAGTGCGGGTGTCTGCACGCTCATGGGCATCTACACGATGACGCTGCCGCGCGTGCAAGGCGGCCCATCATCGCAGAAGCCGGTCTCAGGTTGGGCGGGCCTGCGCGTGTTCACGCGCAGAAGCCTGGCTGTGCTCGCGGCGATGACCTATCTGAACACCGTATTAAACATGTTCTACGTGAATTGGATGAGCCCCTACCTGAGCCAGCAGGGGATTCCCGATGGATGGATTCTGCCCCTCCTCGGCGTGGGCCAAATTTCGGAATTCGTGGCCATGGGCATCCTCGGCCGCATCCTCGGCCGGCTCGAACTCAAACGCACGCTGATGCTGGGCATCCTCATGCAGGTGGTCCGCTTCGCGATCTTCGCCTTCTGTGACTTCCCGGGCTTCCTCATCGCCGCGATTGCCCTTCACGGACTCACCTACACCTGCTTCTTCATCACCGCCTTCATCTACGTGGACAACCACTGCCGCCGCGAGGAACGCGCAGGCGCGCAACTCGCCTACAACACCATCATCTCCGGATTCGGCAACCTCAGCGGAAGCCTCCTCGCAGGCGCCGCCGCGCAGGCTCTGGCCGATCCATCAACCCACCTCATCGACTACCACCGCTTCTGGTTCATCCCGGGAATCATGGCCGTGGCGGTCCTAGCCCTGACGGGCATGCTGTTCCGCGAAGAAAAAGCGCGGGGGGAGGAGGCGGCGGGGAGGTAAGGCAGAGTGGTTCACCAAGAGTCACACATCGGCATGTCGGCAATGGCCCAACACGAAAATGTCAGCGCGCCGCTTCCCGCCTCTGGGTCACGTGATGAGGAAACGCGGATGCGACAATGCACCACCCTGCGTAAGGGGCACATCCTTCCCATGGCAGGCCGGAATAAAACAAAGAACACGTAGTCCCTCAATTTCCGTGACGCGGGATCGTGTCTACGCCACCCTCGTCAAACTATCTCTTCGTCTTCGCACCCTTCGACGCATTGCAGTGGGCGCAGATTAGGGCAGCGTTTGACAGGGAAGTGCGACCACCTCGCGCGTACGCTTTCCGGTGGTCGACCTGAAAATTGTTCCATGTCAGGACTTGATGGCAGACACTACATTTCGGTCGCTCGTCGGTGTTCCACAGGATTCTTCGCTGCTCAGCGCTGAAGACGCGCTTTGTATCCTTCCGCTCGAAAATGCCAGATATTACGCCTCGAACAATCTCTGCTCGCCTACGGCGCTGCGGAAGTGCATCCGTTGACTGCTGGACGGTCAGCAGGTACTCAGCGTATAGGCGGGGCACCTTCTTGCCTGTTCGCAAATGCACTTGCATGTCACGTACAGAATCAACACCGACTGAGAACTTAATCAGTAGCTCCTGTGCTATCCGATTGCGCCTCTTGTCAGTCAGAACAAGCTTCTGGTGCGACATCTCCCACACCACCATAAATAGCGTGTAGAACTCGGAAATATTGCGGAACCGTGTGGACTGAATTGCGGGAAACATCCGCTTTATTAGGTTCAGCGTCGCCGCAACCTCGCTTGAGTTCTTGCGAAGGGCATTTCCATTGATGTGGAGGTTTCCAACAGCGCGGTCTACAGCGGCCTTCTTGTTGATCTGTGTCCCACTTGCAACCGAAGCTAAGAGTTCGCAGACGAGCTCGACATCCTTCATGCGGTCTATCTGTCCTGTTCGAACGATATCGTTACTCAGAAGGAAATGGCGATACCTTTGTGCTACCTTCACGGCTTCAGCCAGGAATGGACTCTTATTGTACTTCGCATGTCGCTTCTCGGCTGACGTTAGCGCCTTCCCTGTTGAGTTAATACGCACAAAAAGGTTGATGATCTCGGACGTGTCGCCGGTCACTTCAACTGTCTGAATCTTCCGTCCCAAGAGAGGGGCTGTGCGGTTCCACTTTCTGAGTTCGCGCCAGTCATACCAGTAGGGGCGTTCGTCATCGGGAAACTGAAACATAAGGCCAAATCCGTCCCGCTTAAATTGTGCCGCCTTGGTAAACATGAAAATTGTCTCAAGGCGCTGTTTACCGTCAATTACGTCGTAGACCGGATAGCCGGATTCCTCGCGCTTGTACAAGAAAATGGAGGGAATTGGATAACCCTCAAGTAGCGATTCCAAGAGCTTCTGTCGATCGCTGAGACGCCAAACGCTCTTTCGTTGAAAGCCCGGCTCCAGGTTGAGACAGCCGTTCTCCCATAGATTCATGAACTCCAGGATCGTCTTGTCTCCGTACTCGTGTCGCAGGTTGTCTTCCATACAGTCCCTCCGCTTGGCGAACCCCAATCAGCGCAGATATCGCCCACGCGATCAGCTCCAATGTCAAGCCATAATCACGTGCATTTCGCGTGAGCCATCCATAGCCTTGTCCAAGTGTTAGGTTTCTCGTGTTCTACCTACTTCGATGAAATCCCCGCAATCTTGTGGCTCCAAGGTTGACATTCTCGTATCAGCCCGACCGTGTACCTGTCGCGTCCGGGTCTCTTAACATTGTACATGCGGAAGTCGTACAATGAAAACCTGCATGCACTGGGACTGCGAAGGGAATTTCCGGAGCGGACGCAAGCGCAGTATGATGTTGAAGGTCAAGCGGCAGCCCCACCCAGTCAGTGGCCCTGCCACGAATGTCTGGAACTCGTAGATAATCGGAGGCTTAGATCCGTGAAAAGGCACAACCAGAAGCGACCCGAAAAAGAAGACACAGCGACCGAGTCGAAACCAATAATCAATCTTGACGAAGACGACGACAATACTAACTGGATTCGAATAGTCAGGGCCGAACGTATCGCGAGACAAGACCCGCGAGCTAAGGAGCTATGGGACGCAGCGCTAAAGGAGGCCGGGGGAAATCGCAGCGATGCGCTTGCGCCGTTCTTTCAACGATTGCGTCAGGCAGGCATGCTGGAACAGTGACCGAGCATAGGAAGCAATGGTGATAGTCACGATTCCTTACGCCCAGGGCCGTGCCCGTTGGGCCATGCTAAAGATTCATTCGCGTGAGGTGTCACTTCGCGCTCCCCGAACTCTCGTGGTAGCTTGTCTCATACGCCGAATGCAGATGAAGGAAGTGAAAGCACCGAGCCGAACAGGATGCAAGACTATTCTACCGCGAAGCGGCGAAGACCGCGAAACAAAGACCGGGATTGAGTTGCTCTTCCTTCGCGTCTTCGCGCCTTCGCGGTAAAGCAATCTTCTCTTTCATCCCCTTGATAACCACGGGGACACGGGGAAGCACGGGGATCTGCGAGCATTGGAGTGCACACTCATCCAGTCAATCCTGTTATCCTGTCCGAGAAACTGCATTGACGCTAAGGGGCTCCAACCATATCCGGCAGAATTGCAGGCGAGACGCCTGCGCTACACGAACTCACACGGTTTTTGTTAGAGTCCTTAAGAATAGCTGGATGCAGGTAAATCCCCGCCTCTTCCGGCCCCGTGTTCCCCCGTGTCCCCGTGGTCGATCTGCGTGGGTGTTTCGTATGTGGCGGGCGGGGTGTACCGTCGAGTCTTTTGCTTGATCGGGACGCTTGGCTGCCGCGCTCGGAGAGCGAGGCAGTACTTAAGGGCGTTCCGCTTCGTGGTTCTCCGCGTGGCTCTGCGAACTCCGCGCCTCTGCGTTCGTATGAATTGAAGACCATGGGCAGGATGCCCATGCCACCTCTGATGTCAATACGTGATGATCGGTTTTGGCGCAAGCCGGATAGTACCCAATTCATTACCCATTTAATGGGGTAGTACCTATTCTCCGCCATTGGGCGTCCTGGCCGCGCCCGAGGCATTCCACTTGACCGCCGGATCGCAGGTTCTTGAGGACGCGGCGTATCATGTCGATGCTGACGCCGGGGCATTGGCGCTGGAGGTCGCCGATGCGGAATGGCCCATTTGCCTGTTCGATGGATCGGAGTACCAGCGCCGTCTTCTCGCCTCGCG
>JADLGB010000331.1 GCA_020849535.1 Candidatus Hydrogenedentota bacterium | reverse complement strand
TGTGCTTATTCAGCAGCGCGTCCGCGCCCGGCGTCTTGAGGACGGCGTGCACCTCGGCGTGGTCGAAGCGAACCGCCCGCGCGTCGATGATCTCCGTGCGGATCGCGCGCATGCCCTTCCACAGGGCATACTGGCCGGGACCGAGGACGGCATCCAGGCGCCCATCGATCCACACCAATGCGCGCTGGTACTGATCGAGGTCGAGTACGATAGCATCGTCTTTCAACGCGCCCGACCGGATCATGACGTCCATCTGCTCGTGCTTGATCCACGGCACACGCTGCGACAGCACGTCAATGCGCCGTTTCACAAACGGATCCACAGACCAGTAGCGGCCGGGGCCAAGCACGTGGACAAACTCCCCGTGCTTCAACAGAATCCCCTTCTCGAAGGACCGTACCTGTACTCGCGTTACTCCGAACATCGTACTTCTCCAACTCATCTATCTTTTCGTTTCGCGTCTAATAGTTGAACGGGACAGACCCCGTGTTTCGCTGCGCAAAGCCTACGCGAAAGACGGGGTCAGTCCCTCACCCTGTCTGCATCATCCGGGCGCGGCGTTTAACCGACGCGAGCCCGGACAAGACTTCGCCACACAGGCCACCGTGGAGCGTCGCTTGAGCCGGCGCGCCTCGCGGGCCTCGCCGGTGGGTTCATGGTGTGGCATGGCCTCGCCATGAGCCGTTCCGGCCCCGGCCCCGAATTGCGCGGGCGGTATCCGCGCGCTGCAAGACGGCGTCCTGTGTTGCTTGCCGCGGGTGCCGGCGCACAAGGCGCGCGGCTTGCCCGTGACACGCGGGCGCATGTCCTGTCCGGGTCTCGCCTTTCGGTTTCCAGTTGAGCAGGATTCGAACCTGCCACCCTTTTACGGGTCACCATGCTGGTGCGGGAATCGAACCCGCGGCTTTGCCTTATCCGGGCAATGCTCTATCCTCTGAGCGAACCAGTGGTCTGATTCAACCAAGTGGAACCCATGGCCGGAACGCGCAAGCCCCAGAGGGACCCCGCGCCGCTGGCCCGGCGGAATCAGCATATTCAAGTGGGGGGGCAACACGCCCCCGCCCCGGCGTTTTCCACACGATCGCGGATTTCAACGTCGAGAGGCAGTAATACGGCGGGCTATGCGCACTACGGGATGCTGTGGCTCGTTGAAGCCGGAGAATAGAGCGCGGGTATCAGGCAGCAGGAGGAGGCGTGTCGTTCCGATACTAGAGTGCTCCCGGTGCGGCAAGTCGCTCACTCGATGATCTTGTCAAGACCTCCGGTGATGAGGAGGCTGGGAGTCTCGATGTAGGGACCGGAGAAGACGGACTCGCTGTCGTTCAGGTCGGCGGGGCGTCTGCGGGTGCTGGCGCGGTTCCAAACCAGTATCAGCGATTCCGGTTTCGTTCCGAATGTATACAGACCGCGAACGAGCCCACTTGGGACATGCCAGTCGATTCTCATTGGGTTGGTGCTGGTGTCACAGAAGTAATCACCGACATAGGCCGGGTCGGTGGGGGTTTCCATGGTCAGCGCGGATTCCGTGAAGCGAAGGACGACGTCTTGGATACGCCCGCCCCGTTGGATCACCGTGTATGTGTCGCCCATCCAAGAGCCCACGAGTCGCGGATCCTGGCCGGTGAGGAGGGCTTCAACCCTTGGAGAGTCGGCAAAGAGCAGTCCAATGGACAGCGACGCTGGACTTCCGTTTCCCATGGTTTTCGCATCCCTGAAAATATTGAAAACGCCGCTTACATCTTGCTGATTTCACGTAATACCATGACGGACACCCTTTCGTCAAGGGATGCGGTGAATGTTTTCAAGGCCTTACGGAGTTTGAGGTCAATTCAGGGCCTTACTCAACTGTGACAACATGTTTGGCTTGGAAGGAAAATGGCTGGGCTGGCTTCCTGCTTGCCAAGTGAGAGCGTCACATGGAATCCGGCTTGGCGGATGCCCGAAGCAGCAAACGGGAATCTGGGTCCAAGCGTACGCGCGGTCCGGCTAGCGTCTGAACTTGCCTGCCCGGAACTGCTCCAGGAATTCGGTGGGATTCGGCAGGTCTTCCTCGATCGCAACGGTCGAGTTGATCAGATAGAGCACGGCAATAGGAATGCCCACGATGGTCATGCAGAGAAGCCAGAAGAACAAGTCGCTGCCCAGGAACTGGTACCGGACGATCCTTCCCATTGAATCTTCCTCCGCTGGTTGGGGTGCCTGCTTCAGATAATAGCGCGTATCTCATGGGAATGCGACGAGGTGTGGCCGCCAGGCTGGAGCGCAGCATGGATGAGAGAGCCTGGACCAGATGAAGACACAGGCGAGGGCGCCTGTGCCACACGCGCTTGCCATGCCTGTAGGGGTTCCTCCTTTCTTGCCGAAATTGGTTTGCACGAGGACTTCAAGAGTTGCAGGCAAACGAGAAATGGCAAAGCCGTGTGGCACAGCCACGCCGCGGCGTGGCTGAGTCCCATTTGGGGGCGATTCGGACAGATTGGACGGAGCGGACCGATCGGACGGGAGTCCGTTTTGGTCTCTCGCGCGAGACAGGGAGCGCAGGATACAATCCGCGGCGTGCGTCGTGGGATTGGGACTCGGCACCAACTCGCATCTCGTAGGGAAAGGAACTTATGCGCCTCATTGCGATGAAGACTTGTGTGGCTGTCGTGGTGGCCGTTTCGGCCTGGGCGCCGCTCGGGTGCGCGGGATTGCCGGCGAACCATGGCCACGCAAAGCTCGCGGGCATTCTGTGGTGGATCGGGCCGGCCGATGCCGCGCGCCCGGTAGATGCGTGGCAGGAAGATCTCGAAGCGCTGGATGCGCTCGGGATGGACACCATCATCTTCATCAGCCCACACGCGGGCGCGAAACCGCCGGGAGGTGCCGCCGATCCCTTTGATGCCTTTCTGGGCGAGATGGATCGCCGCGGCATGCATGTGTACCTGTGCACGGGACAACCCGCGGCATGGTGGACGCTGCCGGATCCGGCGCCGGAGATTACCCGGGCCTCCGCGCATGTGCAGGACTTGGTTGCGCGCTATGGGCAGCACGAGTCGTTTGCGGGGTTTTACATCCCCTATGAGTGCTACGTGATGTGGGGGGATGCCGCCACAACGACCAGGCGTCTCTATCGAGACGTGGCGTCCGCGTGCAAGGCCGCGGCCCCCGCGAAGCGCACACTCATCTCGCCCTTCTTCATTCTCGATGATCGAGGCGTCTTGGGCGATTTCCGCTGGGCCACGCCGGAGGAGTACCGGGCGTTTTGGGAGGACATCCTGAGGGACAGCGACGTCGACACGGTGGCGCTGCAGGACAGCGGAGAGCATCTTGCATGCTACACACTTGAACAGCGCGCTCCATTTTTCCAGGCGATGAAGGACGCCTGCGGCGCGAGCGGCAAAACGCTCTGGGCCAATGTCGAAACGGGGGAGTTGAACGTGACCAGCCTGGAAGACTACGTGGCCCGTTTCGGCGCGAAGACGCACGTCAACGACCCGAAGACGGCGCCGTTCTGGCGCGGCGTGCCGGCGGACAAGCTCGTCGAGAAGCTGGCGTTCTGCGGCCGTTATACGGACACCGCGGTCACGTGGGGGTACGCAGAGTTCGTGCGACCCACGAACGGGCCTATGTCCGCGGAACTCTACCTGGACTACCTTCGCGCGTTGAAATAGCGCGAGGGTGCGGTCACACCTCGAACATCCGGCCTTCCTCCAGGCAGTCGCAGAGGTCCTTGTATACCTCCGCGACACGGTCCTGCGACAGGTTTCCGTTCGTGGCCCTCAAGATGCGCCGTGCAAGGGTGCCCTGCGCAAGGATTACGTCGAGCGGTTTGCGCGCGGGGGCATCCGCGGGCAGTACGGCATCGACGAGGTGGCGCCAGAGTTCGCCAGCGGTGGCGCGGTCCGCTTGCAGACCGAGCGCGCGCAGGTAGTGCTTGTTGTGGATGAGGGCGCGGTCGGCGTCGCGCGTGACATCGAGCAGGATCGTGTGGAGCGGGTCCACTTCCCAGGCCTGCTGATACGACCACTCGCTCCACCGCTCATCGGTCAGGGCGCGCAGCACGCCGGCAATCGCGGTCACGATGGCAAGATCGGCTTTGGGGCATTCTTGAATGTCGAGCACGCGGACTTCGATGGTGTTGCGCTCGAAGCGCGCGATGGCGCCGCGGGCGTTGAGCCACTCGTCCTGGAGCGTACCTTCGGGGTCGTGCGGCGCGATGTCGTCGTACATGCGCTGCAACACCTCGACCTCGTATTCCGCCATCGAGAACACGGGCTCGGGGATGACGTAACCGGTCACGGAGGGGACGCGCGCGCAGTTGGTCCGGTAGACGTCCATGCGGTTGTCGAGGATGCCGGTCGTGCGCAACTCGATGAGGGGCGAGCTGGCGGCCAGCGCGGGCATAATCGGCAGCAGCAGCCTTACGGCCGCGTGCAGCCGGCCGAACTCTTCGTCGTCGGCGAAGGGCAGGTTGAGGTGCACGCTCTGCAAATTGGACCAGCCGTGCCCTTGGCACTTGAAGATGCTGTCAAAGGCCTCGTAGATCGGGCTGTTCTCGTGCGGCCAGAGGCGCGTTTCCTGGTGAGGGTCCATCCAGGGATGCATGGCCGTCGGCATGAGGCGCGCGCCCATGGGGGCCAGCATGCCGTTCACGGTGTCCACGTGCCGCTGAAACAGGGCGTCCAGTCCGTTGAGCCCCTCGGCGGGACCGTTGGTCTTGAATTCGATGACGTGGAGGACCAGCTCATTCGACCAGGACAAGTCGCCGCGCTCGACTTCATTCACATAGGCGCCCGCGGCCTGGCGCAGGAGTTCGTCGCTGATAGGCCGGACCGAAAGGGTCTCGGCATCGACAATCATGTACTCGAGTTCGACACCGAACCGTTCGAAGAGGTGAAACGTGGGAATGGTCATCTGGACTGCCGGGCTTCCTTGCGCTGCTCGATGCGCTTCAAGAACACTTCCATGATCTTCAGATACAGATCGTCCTTGAGCACGCGGTCCTCGAAGCCGGCCTCGATGCTGGGATTGTCGTTGACTTCGATGACGTATGTGCGCCTGCCCACTTCCTTCAGGTCGACGCCGTAGAATCCGTCGCCGATGAGCTTGGCGGCGCGCAGGGCCGTGCTGATGACGTGGGGCGGCGCTTCTTCCACGCTCAGCGTATCCACCTTGCCGTAGCGGGTCTTGCCGCCGCGATCCTTCAACTGGATCTGCCAATGCCGTTGGGCCATGAAGTAACGGCAGACATAGAGCGGCTGGCCGTCGAGGATGCCCACGCGCCAGTCGTACTGGGTGGGCAGGTATTCCTGGGCGATGATCAGGTCCGACTCAGACAGGAGTTGTTCCACCATGGAATGGAGCTGGGGCTCGTCCACGGCCTTGAACACGCCCTGAGAGAATGAGCTGTCGGGCTGTTTCAGGATGCACGGGAGCCCGATGCGTTGCATGATCTCTTCGAGGTTGCCCTTGTGCACAATGAGCGTCTTGGGAATGCGGACGCGGTGCAGATCGAGCAGCTCGGCGAGGTACACCTTGTTGCCGCATTTGACGATGGACTCGGGATCGTCGATGACGACCATGCCCTCGGCGAACGCGCGGCGCGAGAAGCGGAAGGTGTGGTGATCGACCACGGTCGTCTCGCGGATGAAGAGCCCGTCATACTGGGGCAGGAGGCCGTACTCGTCCGGCTCGATGAGTTCGGCGCTCATGTCGAGTTTGCGCGCGGCCTTGATGAACTTGTCGAGGGCGCGCTCGTCGGACGGCGGATTCTCCTCCTTGGGGTTATACAGGATGGCGAGATCGTAGCGGGGTGCAAACCGGCGCGTGTTCGCGTAGCGGTATTTGGTGAAGAACTCCTGGGTGACTTTCACCACGAAATCGTGGTGGTCTTCCGGGATTTCGTTGGCCGAGATCGTGCGCAGGCTCTGGAGTTCCCACCCGTCTTCCTCGTGAAAGGTGAAGCGCGCCCGCATGAACGGGGACTGAAACAGCTTGAAGATGTACGAAGCGAGCCGGTCGTAGCGCTTGGCGAGGTTGCGTCCGAAGTAGATACTCAGCGTGAACTCGCGCGAATGGATGGGCTTGAGACAAGTCTGGATGAGGTCTTCCAGTTCGTCCGAGGCGAGCCGGATGATGGCCGCGGACTTCATGTCCTGGATGGTCTCGATGCTGGGGATGGGCTTGTGGCCGCGCGCGGTCGCCAGCAGCGAAACGTAATAGCCCGTGCTCTGGTACCGGTAGGACCGGCACAGATTGAATACTTTGGCGCCGCGCAGGCGGTAGTACTTGGGGTCGGTCAGATAGTCGCGGGCCGCCACCACTTCTCCACCCGAGACTTTGAGGGGCCAGTTCTGCGGCTTGTTCACCACAATCAGGATGGCCATAGGGTCAGCGCTCGCGTTTCTCCCGGGGCTTGATCACCAGTAGATTCGCGTCGTACGTTAGCACTCCCAGCAGG
>JADLGB010000330.1 GCA_020849535.1 Candidatus Hydrogenedentota bacterium | reverse complement strand
GGTGATGACGGGCAAGCAGGCGCGCGCCAGCAAGGTTGGCGGCGAAGTGCTCTGTGAAATCTGGTAAGCATCGCCAGCGACGAAAGGAACGTAGACCGTGTCAAGAGTAGGGAAACTTCCGGTGGCGATCCCGGGCGGGGTGAAGTGCGAACTCAAGGGAACGCATCTGAAAGTGACAGGCCCCAAGGGAACGTTGGAACGCACGTTTAATCCCGGCGTTCACATTGCCGTCGAGGATGCGGGTGTGACCGTGACGCGTCCGTCGAATGAACCGGCGATCCGCGCCCTTCACGGGCTGACCCGCGCCCTCATCCAGAATATGGTAACGGGGGTGACGGCGGGATACACGCGTGTGTTGAACATCCAGGGCGTGGGGTATCGCGCGGCGATGCAGGGCACGGACCTGTCGTTGTCACTGGGATACAGCCACCCGGTGATGGTGGCGCCGCCGGCGGGCATCAAGTTCACGGTGGAAGGCACCCAGACCATCCGGATCGAAGGAATCGACAAGGAATTGGTCGGCCAGGTGGCGGCCGATGTGCGGGCATGGCGCAAGCCGGAACCGTACAAGGGCAAGGGCATCCGGTACGACAACGAAAAGGTCCGGCGTAAGGTCGGTAAGGCCGGCTCCAAGTAGAGCGCCCAGGGAGTAAGAGAGCGATGAACACACGGCAGATTAAAGTGGACCAACTGGCACGCCGGAAGAAGCGCGTGCGCAAGAGCGTCTCGGGAACCACCGAACGCCCCAGGCTGACGGTGAAGTCCACCGTGAAGCACATTTACGCCCAGGTCGTGGACGACACGTCGGGCCGCACCTTGGCGTCGGCTTCGTCCGTCTCGTTGAAGATCACGGGCGGCAACATCGATGCGGCCAAGAGCGTGGGCAAGGCCATTGCCGAGCACGCGAAGGCGGCGTCCGTCAGCAAGGTGTGCTTTGACCGCAACGGGCGTCTGTATCACGGCCGGATCAAGGCCTTGGCCGATGCGGCGCGTGAAGCGGGACTCGACTTTTAGGACATGTGAACGGCCGGCGAGTAGCGCCGGGTTGGGAATCTTATAGAGGCTAGGCGCGGCACACTGGAACGCGCCGCCGGGAGATCGAGGTTGAGTACAGCGCAAGGGAAACGGGAAGGCCGCGGCGAGAAGCGCCAACGGTCCGAGCAGCCGGAATCGAACTTCATCGAGTCCGTCGTCAAGATCTACCGCGTAGCCAAGGTAGTGAAGGGCGGCCGGAACTTTCGATTCAGCGCCATCGTGGTCGTGGGCGACGGCAAGGGCCGCGTGGGCGCGGCCATGGGAAAGGCCCGCGAAGTGCCGGACGCGATCCGCAAGGCGATCGACCGCGCGAAGCGGAACATGGTCGAAGTGCCGATCGTGAGCACGACGATTCCGCACGAGGTCGTGGGCCGGTCGGGTTCCGCGCGCGTGTTGCTGAAACCCGCCTCGCTGGGTACGGGCGTAGTCGCGGGAGGCCCTGTGCGCGCCGTGGCGGAAGCCGCCGGTTACCACAACATTTTGACCAAGTCGCTCGGGTCCAACAACGCCACCAACGTGGTGTGGGCCACGATCGACGGGTTGCAGCAGCTCAAGACAGCCGAAGAGATTGCCTCGATGCGCAGTCTCGAAGTATCGGCAGTACTATAGCGGGTTGCCACGGGCCGGAAGGTCCAGGCGCCAGCACAGTAAGGAACGGACAACATGGAACTGAGCAATCTGAAGAGCGCGCCGGGTGCGCGCAAGCCGCGAAAGCGCGTAGGCCGGGGCCCGGGTTCCGGCAGCGGAAAGACCGCGGGGCGCGGCCACAAGGGACAGAAGTCCCGCGCGGGGAATTCGCGGCGGTCCACGTTTGAGGGCGGCCAGACGCCCTTGAACCGGCGGCTTCCGAAGCGCGGATTCTTCCATCAATCCCGTTTCCCCAGTTCCATCGTGAATTTGGACAATCTCGAGCAGGCATTCGAATCGGGAGACGAGGTGAACCCGGAGACTCTGGTAAAGGCCGGACTGGCCGACCCGGAGAAAGGCGGCGTGAAGATCCTCGGACGCGGCGAACTGACAAAGCGCCTCACGGTGAAAACCGCGTCCATCAGTGCGGGCGCCCGCGCCAAAATTGAAGCGGCCGGTGGAACCGTCGTGCTGCTTGAGGACAAGAAGAAGGCCCCCGCGAAGAAGGCCCCCGCCCCCGTGAAGGAGGCTGTCGCGAAGGAGGCCCCCGCAAAAAAGGCCCCGGCCAAGAAGGCCTCCGAGAAGAAGTCGAAACCGGCGAGCCGGGAGGACTAGTTCGTGTCGCAGCCGTTGGAAGCATTTCGGAATGCGTTTCGCATCCCAGAACTCAAGCAGCGGATTTTCTTCACGCTGGTGATGCTGGCGATCTACCGCCTCGGCGCGCACGTGCCGACGCCGGGGATCGACGGCAACGCCCTGTCTAAAATGATGCAGGAGATGCAGGGCGGGATCCTGGGCTTCTACGACATGTTCACGGGCGGCGCCTTTGAAAGCGCGACGATCTTCGCGCTCGGCATCATGCCGTACATCAGTGCTTCCATTATCATTCAGTTGCTGGTGTCGGTCGTGCCGGCCCTGGAGAAGCTTCAGAAGGAAGGCGCGGAAGGCCAGAAAAAAATCACGGAGTACACCCGGTATTCCACCATTGCGCTGTGCATCATCCAATCCATCGGCGTGGCGGTGTGGCTGAAGGGCGTGAACTCTCCTGAGAATCCGATTCTGATCAATACCGGCATTTGGTTCTATTTCACGTGCATCATTACTTTCACGACGGGCACGGCCTTCATCATGTGGCAGGGCGAACAGATCAGCGAGCACGGGGTCGGAAACGGCATGTCGTTGATCATTTTCACCAGCATCGTGGCCCAAATGCCCAACGCCCTGTGGACCATGCTCGATCTGCTACGCGCGGGCGAGTTGGACATCTTCAAGGTATTGACGCTGTTCGCCCTCATGGTAGTCGTGGTCGCGGGCGTCATCCTGGTTACCACGGGCCAGCGCCGCGTACCGGTCCAGTACCCGCGGCAGGTCAAGGGACGCAAGATGACCGCGGGCGGAAGAAACTATCTGCCCTTGCGCGTCAACCAGGCCGGCGTAATTCCTATCATCTTTGCCAGCTCCATCCTGATGCTGCCGAGCATGGTGGCGGGAGCCATGAAGACGCCGTTTCTGGATCCCATCATCACCTTCTTCAGCACGTATTTTCACTATGGCGGCCTTGGGTACAGCGCCGTGTACGGCGCCCTGATCATCTTCTTCTGCTTCTTCTATACGGCCATTACGTTCAACCCGATCGAGATGGCCGACAACATGAAGAAGTACGGTGGCGTGGTCATGGGCGTTCGCCCAGGGAAAGCCACGGCGGAATACCTGAACCGGGTGATGACGCGCATCACCATCGTGGGCAGCTTGTTTCTGGCGGGTGTGGCCCTGTTGCCACACGTGGTCCAGTCGATGATGAACGTGCAGTCGTGGCAGATCGCCCACTTCTTCGGCGGGACGAGCCTCCTGATCCTGGTGGGCGTGGCGCTGGACACGGTGCAACAAATCAACACGCACCTGACCATGCGCAACTACGACGGATTCATGAAGGGACGCCGCCTGCGTTCGCGGCGCCAGTAACGAATTCCGCGCCACACCGCGGGAACCGCTCCGTGGGCGGTTTCTGGCGGAGCGAGCCGGGCGAAATCATATAGGCAGCGGGCCGCGTACCCACTGTGAGGAGATAGAGCGAAGCAGTTTGACCCTGCCCATACACGTGCCGAGCGAAGGTAACAAACAGTCGTGGGACTAAGGATTGTCATACTAGGAGCGCCCGGTGCGGGTAAGGGTACTCAGGCCCGGCAACTGGCCGAGAAACGGGGTATGCCCCATATCTCGACCGGTGATATTTTCCGGGCGCACTTGAGCGACGCGACCGAATTCGCGAAGCAGATTCGCCCGTACATGGAATCCGGGGCCCTGGTTCCCGACACGTTGACGATTGCCATCGTGGAAGAACGCTTGAAACGCCCGGATTGCCGCGATGGGTATGTTTTGGATGGGTTCCCGCGGTCGGTTGCGCAAGCGCAGGCCCTGGAGAGGATGACCGCCTCCCACGGGCACGCCATCGACGCCGCCATAGACCTGCGGGTCCCGGACGATGAGTTGGTGGCCCGCCTGGGCGCGCGCAGAACGTGCGCCGGGTGTGGTACTATCTATAATTTGAAGTTTAATCCGCCGCAAGGCGGGGGAATGCGATGCGACCGCAATGGGTGCGGAGGACAGCTTGTGCAGAGGCCCGATGACAACGAGGACACGATTCGTCAGCGTCTGATCATCTACCACAAGACGACCGGACCCCTTTACGCGTTTTACCGGGAGCGGGGCATCCTGCACATCGTCCGGGGAGATGTCCCGCCGGAGGCGGTGTTCGCCACAGTTGAAGATATTGTATGCGGCCTAGAAGTAGCGTGAAGACCGTGGTTGCGTGTCGAACCGAGAAGGAAATCGACATCCTGCGCGAGGCCAACCAGTTTGTGGCGGAAGTGCTGGTCACTTTGGCCCACATGGTGGAGCCTGGCGTTACCACGGAAGAACTTGACGCGGAGGCGTTCCGGCTCATTCAAGCGATGGGCGGGCAGCCTTCGTTCCTGGGATATCACGATTATCCCAAGAGCACGTGCATCTCGGTGGACGAGGTGATCGTGCACGGGATCCCGGGGAAGCGCAAGCTGAAGGCGGGCGAGATCGTCAGCATCGACGTGGGCGTGTACCATCGCGGGTATCACGGCGACGCGGCACTGACAGTCCCGTGCGGAACGGTGGACGCGGCGCGGCAGCGTCTGATGAACGCCACCGATTTGGCCTTGTCCCGCGCGATCTTGGCGGCCCGGGTGGGCAACCATCTGGAAGCGATTTCGCGCGCGGTCGAGTCGACGTGCACCGAGGCCGGGTTTTCCGTCGTGCGGAGTTTTGTGGGCCATGGCATTGGAACCCGGATGCATGAAGAGCCCCAGATTCCGAATTTCGTGACGGGCGAAAAAGGCCCAGTGCTGAAGGAAGGAATGGTGCTCGCGATCGAGCCGATGGTGAATGCCGGGACCCACGATGTGCGCATCTTGCGCGATGGGTGGACGGCGGTGACGGCCGATGGCAAGCCCAGCGCCCATTTCGAACACAGCGTCGTGGTGCGCGAGCACGGCGGCGAGATACTGTCGGCTACCCCGAAATTGGTTTGGGGACAGCGCGTGGCTTGAGCCTGCGCCGGGACGCTCGGATGCGAGTTGAAGTACGGGTATGCAAAAAGAAGAAGCGATAGAAGTAGAAGGCACGGTGATGGAGCCGTTGCCGAACGCCATGTTCCGGGTGGAGCTGAAGAACGGTCATGTCGTGTTGGCGCACATCTCGGGAAAGATGCGGATGAACTTCATCCGGATCCTTCCCGGAGATCGCGTGAAGCTGGAGATGTCGCCCTACGATCTGACGCGGGGACGCATCACCTACCGGTACAAATAGAGGAGACGGGCTGCGCGGGGCGCGGCCGTCAGATGAACGGCGGGCAGGAAGCCGGCCACGAATGCGAGCCGGCAGGCGTCGCCTGGAGTGAACGATGAAGGTCAGAAGTTCCGTCAAGAAGATTTGCGAGAAGTGCAAGATCATCCGCCGGCACGGCCAGGTCCGGGTGATTTG
>JADLGB010000329.1 GCA_020849535.1 Candidatus Hydrogenedentota bacterium | reverse complement strand
TGGGCGTGGCGGAGGATGCCGTCGGGGGAGGGGGGTGCGCCGTTGTCTTTTTGACGAAACAAGGGGGGGTGCGCGGGAGCGGAGAGGAGTCTCAGGTTGGCGCGTAGCTCGCGCATGAGGCGGGTGAGGGCGATGATGGCGCTTGGGTTGGGGTTGTTCGATGGGTCTTCCGAAGAACGCGGGCTGGAAGCCCGTGCCACCTCGAAGAGGCTGGAAGCCCGGGCGAGGTGGGTGGTGGCGGCGTTGACGAGGACTTGGAGCATGGCGACGTTGTGGGCGGTGTGGATGCCCATGGGGTTGGGGTGGGGCTGGGATTCGACGAGGGCGAGGGCGTCGGTGAGGACGGTGTTGTATTCGGTGAGTTGGTAGGGGCAGGTGGGGGGCGGAGGGGACGAAGTGGACGGAGTGGGAGAATGGGAGTTATGGGAAGTATGGGAATTATGGGACGGATGGGAAGAATCGGACGGAGTGGACGGGGACCGATGAGAAGAATTGGACGGATCGGACGACGAGGGGGACCGACCTTGGTTCGCGGTGGGGTTGGCGAGGGGGCAGGTTCCCCAGTGGGGGCAGTCTTGGGTGCAGGGTCTCAGGCGGCGGGAGTAGAGGCCGTGGATGGCGGCGTTGCGGTTGCCGGGGGGTGCGCCGGTGAGCTCGAAGCCGCCGTGGAATGGGCAGCGGCCGGAGGGGTGGCCGGAGGTGTTGGTGCAGGGGGTGGCGCCGGGGAGGCGTGCGCCGCAGATGCGGCGCTTGAGTTGGGTGTCTTTGGCGTTGACGGTGGCGAGCCAGTCTTGGGTCCAGGAGCGGGCACAGGGGGTGCCGAGGGTGGTGAGGGTAGCGTTGTTGGTTGGCATGAGTGGGGTTCTCCTTATAAATATAGGCCGGGGTGTTGCAGTGGGAGGGGAATGAGGAGTGATGAATGCGGAATGAGGAATGGGTGGACGAGGTGGACGAGGTGGACGAGGTGGACGAGGTGGACGAGGTGGACGAGGTGGACGGGGTGGACGAGGTGGACGGGGTGGACAGGGTGGACGGCGTGGACAGGGGGACAGCAAGGGACAGCAAGGACAGCAAGGACGGGGGGACGGCAGGGACGGGGGGGGCAGCGGGGAAATGATATGTGAGTTCAGATTTGAGATCTCAGAGGGGGGAGGGGGAAGAATTCAAGGGAGCGGGGCAAGACCGATTGTACGGATTACAGAGCGCAGTTGGGGCTGAGCGGTCAGTGGTCACTTGGCCTTTTCCTGAAGGCCGCGTTTACGCCGTGTATATGAATCCAGCGATGTACGTTTATCACTTCCAAGCGGAGAAAGCAGATCCGGTAGATCCAAGGTACCCCACAGATTGGCAAAGCAGGTTTGGGAGACGGGTATGGGCAGCCACTTCTTAGACGGTTTTGTCAAAGAGATGGAAGCCGATGGAGGCGTTCGGGAAATCGTTGGCGAAATCGGCGAGCCCTGGTTCAACCCTTACGGCGATTGTATTCAGTTTCTCACCTTGGACCACTGGACGATTCGCGACTGAAGGGGTAGGCCGAAGCGATGCGGTCACCCGGCGAATCGGATGAAGTACTAATCCCCGCAGGGGCCGCACCGCAACTTCTGGGCATGGCGAGGGTGGAAGTCTCGGGATCCGGGCCGTATACTGGCTGAGTTTCCCTATGGATATGGGGCGGCACATTGAAGGAGGGGGTCCATGTCGTACGAAGTCAGCGGAATGGATCGTCGCGATTTTCTGCGCCGGACGGGGCAGGGTGCGGCGCTCGCGGGGCTTGGCATCGTAGCCGCGGAGGCCGCGCTGGCCCGGAAGCCGGTCGCAAAGGCCGATCCGCATACACCCAAGACAGGTCGCCTGTTGCAGGAAGGCGAGACCATCGGGCTGGGTATCATCGGCGTGGGCGGCATGGGCGGCGGTCATCTGGGGGAACTGATCGAACTCGAGAAGCGCGGCGAGAAGGTCCAGGTGCGCGCGGTGTGCGACACGTACATGCGCCGCAACAAGGGCGCCCAGGCGCGCGTCAAGGAAGCCGCTGGACGCGAGATCGAATACTACTTCGACTACACGAAAGTCCTGGAGCGGGATGATATTCACGGGGTCGTCATCGCCACACCCGATCACTGGCATGGTCCGATCAGCATTGCGGCGATGGAAGCCGGCAAGGATGTTTACTGTCAGAAACCGGTGACGCTGACGATTGAAGAATCCCTGGACGTGCGGGACAAGGCCTACGCGACGGGCCGGATCTTTCAGTGCGGCGCCCAAGGTTGCTCCGATGATATGTACTGGCAGGCGAAGAAGATTATCGAGGAGGGCGGCATCGGCAAGGTCGTGTGCGCGCAGGGCGATTACAGCCGGAATTCGGCTGGCGGACCCGACGAGCGGGGCGGCGAATGGAACTACCACATCGACGCCGATACAACCGACGATCCCGCCGCGGGCGATGCCTACATCGATTGGCCGCAATGGTTGGGCCCAGCGGCGAAGCGGCCCTTCTCGCGCGCGCGGTTCTTCCAGTTTCGCAAGTATTGGGACTACTCGGGCGGGATCGCCACCGATCTCATGTATCATCTCATCGCGCCGCTGACCATCGCGCTGGGGGTGAGCGCACCGGAACGCGCCTGCGCGGGCGGCGGCATCTTCGTACAACGCGACGACCGCGAAGTGCCAGACACGTTCATGCTGACGCTGGACTATCCCGAAGACGTCACCGTGGTGCTCACGTCGTCGATGGCGAACCGGCAGAACAATCCCATGTTGATTCGCGGGCATCGCGCGACCATCCGCGCACACAAGGATGGGTTGCAGGTTACGGCGGAAGATGAATTCAAGGAGTGGTTCAAGGGCCGCTACGGCGCGGAGGAGATCATCGTGCCGCGCGACAAGCGGGATGACCACATGATGAATTGGTTGAACGCGATGCGGTCGCGGGGCGCGGTCGCCTGCACCCCGGAAACCGCCTACCGGGCCATGGCGGCAGTCAAGATGGGATGCGACTCGTGGCGGCAGGACCGAATGATCTTCTGGGACAATGAGCGGGAGCGCTATGTGAGCAAGCATCCGCGGCCGAAACGCACCTCGAAGTGGCCGCAGGAGCCGGAGCCGACCGCGTAGACCACTGGCATGGAAGCTCCGCGATGGCGCGAAGAGGAGAGAGACATGAAACTTCACACATGCTTGATACTGCTGGGTTGTCTGATTGCCGCGGGCTGCGGTGGGCCTTCGGGCGATACGCCAGGCGGAACGCCGCCTGCCGGGCCGGAACCCGCGGATGCAGCCGCCCCCGCAGACCAACAGGCGGCGGCTCCAGCGACGAATGGACCAATCAAGGTGGCCTTCGTCACCAACAACACGTCCGACTTCTGGACCATCGCCGAGGCCGGGACCAAGAAAGCCGCCTCGGAACTCGGGTGCACGGTGCTTTTCCGCAAACCGTCGATGGGGACCGCTCAGGAGCAGCAGGCCATTATCGAGGACGTCATCGTGAGTGGCGCCACGGGAGTGGCCATCAGCCCGAACGATCCGCTGAATTGGACGGAAACCCTCAACAAGTTCGCGGAGAAGGTGAACCTGGTCACGCAGGATTCGGATGCTCCCGATAGCAACCGCGTTTGCTACATCGGCACAAACAACTACGATGCGGGTGTTGCGGCGGCGGAACTCATCAAGAAGAGCCTGCCCGCAGGCGGCAAGATCATGATGTTCGTGGGACAGCTCGATGCGCAGAACGCCCAGGATCGAATGCGCGGTATCGAAGAGACGTTGGCGGGCACGAACATCTCCATCATCAATACGCTCACGGATGAAACGGATCGTGCCAAGGCCATGGCGAACGTCCAAGATACCCTGGTCACGAATCCGGACGTCGCCTGTCTCGTTGGGCTCTGGAGCTACAATGGCCCGGCAATCCTGAACGGGGTGCGCGATTCCGGGAAACTGGGGCAGGTGAAGATCGTCTGTTTCGACGAAGAGGAAGAGACGCTGCTGGGCGTGGCTGAAGGCCACATCGAAGGCACGATCGTCCAGCAGCCGTTTGAGTTCGGCTATCAGTCGGTGCGGCTTCTGGTCCAGTTGGCGAAGGGAGACCGTTCGGGCGTTCCCGAGAGCAAACAGTTGTTCGTGCCCGTCAAGACGATTACCAAAGAGAACGTAGACGAATTTCGCGCCACCCTGAGCGAGCAGATAGGCCGCTAGTGAGAAAGGCGCTGGGATTGACATGCTTGCTCGTGGCGCTCATCGCCGCCACGACCTTTTGGGAGTGGCGCGCAGGCGATGGCCCGATCAAGTTCTTGACGGCGGAGAATCTCCGCAATCTATTGACGTGGGTCGGGCTGTTCGGCGTGCTCAGTCTCGCGCAAGCGCTCATCATCGTGACGGGAGGCATTGACTTATCCGTGGGCAGCGTCGTTGCGCTGGTGGCCGTAAGCGCGGCAGCGCTGATGGATCGCGGCGCGGGCATGCACCCGGCGATCGCGATTCCCATCTGCCTCTTAATGGGGGCCGCCATCGGGCTGTGGCATGGTTTGCTCATTACCAAGGTCCGGCTCCAGCCGTTTGTCGTGACCTTGTGTGGGCTCTTCTTCTTCCGGGGGATTGCCCGCCTCGTGACAGACGACAAGAGCCAGGGCTTCGGGAACTCGTACCCGGATCTCCGATGGTTTGGCAATGGGTTCGTGTTCGATATCATTCCGGCACCGCTCATCGTGCTGATCGTGCTCTCCGTTCTGATGGGCGCCTACCTGCATTTTTCGCCTCAGGGAAGGCACGTGTTCGCCTTGGGGGCCAATGAGGAGGCGGCGCGTTTCAGCGGGATTCGGACGGACCGCCTGAAGATCGGCGCGTACGTGCTGGCCACCCTGTTGACTTCGTTCGGGGGACTCTTGCTGGCGTTCAAGACCAATTCACTGAGCCCCAGCGCATTTGGCGGTTTTTATGAACTCTATGCGATTGCCGGAGCGGTGCTCGGCGGATGCAGCCTTCGAGGGGGGTCGGGGAATGTGCTGGGCATTCTCATCGGCGCCTCGTTGATCGTCGTGCTGCGCAACCTCGTCAACATTTTGGCGATTCCCAGCCAACTGGAGTATGTTGTAATCGGCGGCGCGATTCTCGTCGGGGTTGGCGTCGATGAACTGTTTTCGCGGCGCAAGGCGACTCGAACCCGCACGGGCTGAAGCGCGGCGGCGGGGCCGCAGCGGCAGGAACAATGGTCTACGAATATTCCGGATATCTTGGGACAATCCTGAGCGCACCCGATTGGACTCAACGAGACCAGATGGATTTCATTGAGTTCTCGAGCGACGACATCGCCCATTGGACCACGCGCGACAGCGAGGCCAGCCGGGAATGGAAAAAGACGCCTGTGCATCGGGCCCGGACGGAGGATGGAGTCCGGCTCGTCGGCCGTTTTGAAGACGTGCGCGGGATGGATACCATCGCCACGGACGACCCGAGCTTCTGGGTGCCTCTGGGCACGTTGGGCTGGACCGATGCGCGACTTCCTATCGACCTGAACCGCTTTCCTATCGCCGAGGTCACGTACCGCTGCACGAGCGACAACGCGCTGCCCGTTCTCGTGTGGATGTATCCAGGCGGGCTGCACGTGGACAGTCTGCCCACGACGCGCCAGTGGACCACCCTCGTGCGGCGCATGCCGGTCAACGGGTTTCCGGACCAGATAAGCGACCTCGTATTCCGGCTCTTCTCGACCACGCGAACCACCGAGTCTGTGGAAATCGCGTCGGTGCGATTCCGCGCGATGACGCCCGCGGAGGCCGAAGCCTGCGAGAACGACCGTTTGCGCCTCGAGACGACGGCGCCGCTCAAGCGCTATGACGTCCTGGATTCGTTCATGCCGTTGGGCGTGTATCTCGATGCGGAGACGGCCCGCCGGAATGCGGAACTCCTGGGAATCTCCCTGGGCGAGTATTGGGATTTGGCGATGGAAGACATCGTCACCCATCATCACAACTGCATCGCCATGGAGCGCGTTGGGGGCCTCACCACCGCGGAGTGGGGCGACCTGCTGGCCCATGCGGAAACCTACGGTATCAAGATCGCCGCGAATCACGATTTCCATCTCGGCGAGGACGTCGGCGAACTGCGCCAGCTCATTGACAACCGGATCCGGCCCTACGCGAATTCTCCCGCGATCCTTTCGTGGAGTCTTCGCGAGGAGCCGCCGGAGAAGGACTTCCACAACCTTCTCAAAGTCAAGGAATGGGTGGAAGAAGCGGATCCGAATCATCCCATCAGCATTGTCACGAGGCACCCGAGCGCGTTTCCGCTGTTCGCGCCCCACTTCCCCGTTTCGGGTATCAATCATTTCGTATCGCACTCCCCCTGGGAAATCGGGGACATTGTCCGGTGGCACGCGCCCTTGGCCAAAGGCCAGCAATTCTGGATGGTCGGCCCGGCCTTCATCTATGCCACCGGCACGCCGGAGTGGAGTACCTGCCCGGAGATGCGTTTGATGGTGAACCTGGCCTTCGCGAACGGCGCAAAAGGCTGGTTCAGTTTCGCCTACCACAACGACCCCATCTGGGTCACGGGGAGTTGCCAACGGACTCTGACCGGGCCTTTCATGATGTTCAGCGACCTGTGGCTGGAACTGGATCGGCGCATGGAAGGGATCGGCGCGCTCGCCCCGCTGCTGCTGCAAACGCAACCAGCGCCGCTGCCTCCAGAATGGTTCGGTGCGCAGGCTACCAGCGACGACAACACCAAATTGCCCAAGGGCGTGCCGACGACGTCGTCTTTTCGCCTGCGGGGACCTGGCTTCAATCTGTTCTTCGTGGTCAGCAACAACGTGCGCGGGATGGCGAGCCTGAACATCAACGTCTCGACCGAAGCGCTCCGGGGCAACCAGGTCGTCGACCTCAGCGATTTCGTGAGGAAACGCTCCTGGTCGCCCATGGACCTGCAACGCCACATCGAGATGTTCCCTGGCCAGGCGCAGATGGTCCTTGTGGGTGAGCCGGACGTGTGTGCGCGCTGGCGCGATATTGTGGCCGAACGCCTCATCGAGGACGACCATCGGCAGTTGTCCTTCAACTTAAAGCTTGCCCAGACTTATTCTCTCGATATCGGAACCATCGAGGATTTGCTCCGCCGCGCGGAAGAAGGCCACGCCATGCAGAAACTCGCGATCATGGACATGGTCCGCGATGAGCTGGTGAATCTGATGTACCGGTCGCCGGCCATTCGCGACACCCGCACGAAGATTATCGAGGCGTGCGCCGGGATTTGCGCCTGCGACGGCGTGCTGTGCCGCATCATCACTCGCGGCAAAGTGGACCTCGCCAAGGAATGGGGACTGAAGGTCATCCCCCTGGCACGGGAAGTTACCCACCTGCGCCTGGAACTCCGCCGGGGCCGCGGGGCCGAAGCGCTCCCGTACGCAAACGACGTCGCGCAGCGGACGCTCGCCTTGCTGCACGAGTTAAGGGCGTTTTCCTGAGCAGTTGACGTCTGTGGCAACTACACCTTGCGCTGGGCGGTTTACGGGCGCGAGGACTCCTCTGCCCGAATCGCATTCACCAGATCCTGGCGCCATGCGCCGGAAGCATCGCGCAGGCCAAAGTGCTGCGTGCCGGAATCCTGATAGGCCCAAATCCAATAGCCCGCGGAGCCATACTCCTGGGCCTTGCGGAATTGCCACTCGAGCATCCCGGCAGGTGAACGGGACAGACCCCGTGTTTCGCTCTGCAAGGCCTGCGCGAAAGACGGGGTCAGTCCCTCATCCGCTTGAATGGGCAAGATGCAGTCGCGGTTGTCGAAGCCGTGCCATTTGAGATCCGTGTAGAGCAGGCGCGAGGCGTTCTCGCGGCCGAGGATATCCATGATCGCCTTGAGGTAGAAGAACCCATCCGGCGCGGGGTCGCAGAAGGGATAGCTCGTCATCGCCCAGTAGTCGGGTGGCAATGCGAGATCGTCTGCGAGCCATTTCTTGAGGTTGGAAAAGGCGCTCAGGCGCGCCTGCGGTGGCTGGGCAGACCAGTAGTCATTCGCGGAGAAGATCGGCAGCATGATCGGCGCGGCCTTGGGGCGCTTTCCCGAAGAGCGGAACACCGGCCACACTTCTTTCACGAAGCGCTCGGTGTGCGCAATGACGCCGGGCATTCCATCCCAAAGGACGGGCTCCGCGCCGCCCCACTGGTGGTTTCCCATCATGCACCACATCGCGATGGATTCAGGATGCTGGACGTGCTTCTCCACGTACTCGATCACGCCGCGATACCACGTGGCGGACTCATCCCAAGGCGTGTCATCCGCCTTGGGCCATACGCCCGACGCGCTGATGTGGTGTTCGGAGTCCACGGTGGATGGAATCCACATGTTGCACGCCAAGTCAATCTCCGCGGATACCCCCAACTCGTGGCAGTCGTCGAGGAACGCCGCAAGGTTATCGAGGTACGCCAGGTTCGCCCATTCTTCAACGGGCTGTCCCGCGGCGGGACCTTTCGGCGGTGCGGCCAGGGTGTGGGGAATCAACACGAAGAAGTCGATGAAGTTGATGTGCAGCGTGTCGACAGCATCCTGCAAGTGGATGCGCACGGCCTCCCGGCAGTCGCCATAGTGAAGCAACCAGGGAAAGTCTGGTTGCTCGGACTTGACCTGCGGATTGAAATGCACGCCGCGAAAGGGCGGTTGCGCATCGCAGGGCACAGCCCCAAGTACCGAAACTGCCACTAAAATGCCCAGCCCGCTCGCGGCCCTTATGAAGTTCATGTACGTCGTGCAATCTACTGCGCGGGGACTGCTTCCGTTTGAAGCTGCAGAGCGCGCAGTTTCTTTAGGCAATTGTAACCGCCGAACATGCAAAAGAGTGCAAAGGCGTGGAACCCCAGACTTAGCAGATCGCCCACCAGAAGGAAGAGCAGGCCGTCCAGCGCGTAGAAGGCCATTCCGATTATGAAGGCCCAACCAAATCCCTTGTTGGCGAGCCAGCCGAACAGCCCGACAACGAAGGCAACAACAACATCAACCACTAACACGACGGCCGTCACCGTGGTCCCGACGGAGGCGCTGACGCCCTCCTCCGCCGCCGCGTCCGCAAATCCCTTGGCGAAGGCGTCAAATACCTGCGTGATCCCCAGACCGATGACGAAACCCCATTCTCCTTTGAACAGCAGTACCATCGAATTCACGACGGAGAAAGCCGCGATCCAATAGAACCAGTTCGCCCCTGAATGAAACCCCCGCGTCAGCGTGTCGATCTGCGCCGCGTCACCCCCGGAAACGTTCATTCCTGTCTGGCCCATGATAGTACCTCCAAAGGCTGAGTTCGACCCCAACATTCCCCTCGACTCGCGACAGCGTAAGGCCAACACGAGGGACTTTGCAAGGCGGCTTCACAGGAACTTCAGAACGAGCGCTCCCCGTAGGGCGGGATTTGTTCCCGCCCTCTTGCTTTTCCAATCACGAACCGGGGAGGGAAACGGATCTTGGACCCGCATAGTTGTTATGCCCAACTGGGAGCGCTGGCATCCCTGCCGGCTCTTGGGTAATCCGGCAGCGAACCCCTCCACGCTAAGAGGGCGGGAACAAATCCCGCCCTACTCAATACTCGCTACCTCATTCGGTCGTGTGCCGAAGCCCAATGCATGTCAAACGCGATTGCCCTGTACGGGGGAGCCACTGAAACAAACAAAGAGGTTCATCCACCGATTGCACCGATGACACCGATTCATAAAGGAGACGAAGAGAGTAAGGGGGAACGGGCGTCTCGCCCGTGATTTGACTACATTTCAACGCGGAGGCGCGGAGAGCGCAGAGGAACGCAGAGAAATGAGGGAACGGCGATTCAGTATTGGGGGATGCAAACTTCTACGGAATCCCCATATTCTCCCGGGAGGGGTCTTCGAGGGAGCGCAGGGCAAGTGCAAACTCAATGGCTCGACGGTTCGCCCGAATGAGGCAGGTCTTCGTCGGCATCCCTGTATTTCATAGCCGCCTCATACCACAAGGCGTGAGGTAGCAGAAGAGGCTGTGCCGTCTGCTGTACTTTTCGCGCCAGTCCAGGGTCGTTAACGTCTCCGCTCACCAGACTTTCAACAGCTTCTGCATAAGCGTGAGCCGCCTTCCGCGCAAATTCTACAAAGTCGCCGGTCCCCGGTTTTGTGGGCGTTTCGTTGGCGTAAGTAAGGTCGTTGTGCTCAAGCCTCGCCTCAGAATCAACATTGCCGTGGAAATATGGACCCCACTCAACCAGCACGCCGGTCAGGTACATTGCACGCGCGTTGAGATTTCGCCGAGACTTCTCCTCCGCAAGATCAGCGATTGCTTGCGCCATGGCATGTGTGCCTATCAGCCTTCCCCAGTTTGCCGGAGGCGATCTTCTCCTCGCGATCAGGGTAGCGAGGCCTTCACACGCACAGAGTAATGGGTCCGTTCCTACGGGTGCCAAATTACGCAGAAGGGCAAGAGTGGGATGTGGGGTGCACTTCAATCGCGCGATGCGTGCATCAGAACATGGCAGCACGCATGGCCCCTCAAAGGACATGCCCTTGCTGATCCCAAACCAAAGCGCCTCAAGAGCCACCCCGAGCACTGTGGCAAGCGCAAGCCGTCCGCGCGCGTCAAGCCTGCTGTGCAACGCCTCCGCGAACAGGAGAGAGCGCCGTCCCTCAGGAATCCATCGTTCTTCGAGAGTAGTCAGATAGGGATTGTAACGGGCCGCGAACTCAAAGGCTAATGCGGGTGCCCCTCTGCAGCGGCGCCGGTTTTGGCGGTAGTAGCGTACCCACTCCGTTTCCAGGTCCTTGCCTTCACGAATACTGGGTGCCATGACTCTCTGGTCAAGGTCAAACGACCAAGCGTAGTACTCGCTCGCAGACCCTTCGCAATACCGCATGCTCCACGCGCGAAGACAATCCCTGACCATTCGGATGGTATGTTCCTCAAGCTTCATCACTGTGATCTCCGAGACCCCTTCTCTTGCGCGCCGCTCACTGATACGGCGGTTCCGAGGCGCGGGGTTCGCCGTCGAACTCGAGTTCGACGACGTTCAGGTTCAGGTCGGGCGCGTCGGCGGGAAGGCCGTGGAGCCAGACACGGTCGCCGCGCTGCTCTATGCGCAGGTCTTGTCCCGTCGCCAAGAGGCGCGCGGCGGTCACCGTGCTACCGCACCATGCGAAGGGCAGCGTGGTGCCGGGCCAGCGCTGTAGAAGCAGATAGATGCGGTCGCCCACGCGCGAGGCCATGCCCAGGCCGGGCGCCTCGAACGGGGGCTTCACCGCGCCATAGATAGCCTTTCCATGCGCGCGCAGCCAACGGCCGATCTCTTTCAGCGTGAGGTCTTGCTCCAGCGGGATGTGGCCTTCGGCATCTGGGGAAATATTGAGCAGGAGATTTCCACCGCCGGATGCGCACGAGGCCAGCAGCCGGATCAGTTCGCGGGCAGGCTTGTAGTTGCGGTCGGTGGGACAATACGCCCAACTGCGGTTCATCGTATAGCAGGCTTCCCAGGCGCGGTCCTCGGCGACGACCTGGTTCTCGGGGGTGCCGAAATCCTCGGGCAACCCCGCGCGATTGTTGATGAGGATGTCGGGCTGGAGTTCGCGCGCCATGGCGTTCAGCTCGCGCGAGCGCCACAACACCGGGTCATGCGGGTCCAGCATGTCATACCAGAGGATGTCGATCGTGCCGTATTGCGTGAGGAGTTCGCGCACTTGGGCGTGCGCCTGCTCCACCATCGGACGGCATGTGGCCGCATCACGATTGAGGCTTCGCGGCAGCACGCCCGGAAAGCGCCAATCGATCAGGGAGTAGTACAAACCCACGCGCATATCCGCCGCCCGGCACGCCTCCACGAATTCCGCGACGAAGTCCCGCTTGGCCGCCTTCTTGACCGACGTGAAGTCCGAGACCTTGCTATCGAACAGGCAATAGCCATCGTGGTGGCGCGCGGTCAACACCATGTACTTCATGCCCGCGTTCTGCGCGGCCGCTACCCACGCTGAGGGATCGAAGGCTTGGGGATTGAACTGATCCGCCAGTGCCGCGTACTCCTCGACCGGGATGTGCTCCTGGTACATGATCCACTCGCCGCGGCCTGGTATCGCGTACACGCCCCAGTGGATGAACATGCCGAACCGCGCCTGGCGCCACCAGTCCAAACGGTCACCTTTGCCGGATGCACTCATGCGACTTCCCCCTGCCGTAGTACTTACAACGCGAGCGGCGAATAGCCCACGCTCAGACCAGTTCCTCCAATTCATCGACCAGCGAGGCGAAACGCCGCATGGCCGTGGCCACCGGTTCGGGGCGTTCCATGTCGACGCCGGCGTCGCGCAGGAGTTCGAGCGGGAACTTTGAACCGCCGCTCTGCAGGAATCTCAGGTAGGCGTCGCGATCCTTGCTGCCGCCGTGGAGGACCTTCTGCGACAGGGCGATGGCCGCGGAGATGCCCGTGGCGTATTTGTAGACATAGAATGCGTGGTAGAAATGCGGGATCCGCATGCTCTCCAGCGATAATTCCTCATCGATGGTGAATTCCGGACCGAAGTACAGATCGAGCAATTGCTTGTACTCCGCGCGGATGCGTTCGAGGGTGAGCGGTTCACCTGCCTCGGCGATGGCGTGAATGATCTTCTCGAACTCCGCGAACATGGTCTGGCGAACCAAGGTGCCGCGCAGCTCGTCGATTTCCTTGTTGATCAGGAATGCGCGCATCTTCTTGTCCTGCGCGCGCTCCTGCAGGTAGTGGCCCAGCAGTTGCTCGTTGAACGTGGACGCGACCTCCGCGACGAAGATCGTGTAATCGTAATACTGAAAAGGCTGGTGCTTCGCACTATAGTACGTGTGCATCGAATGGCCCGCCTCATGCGCGAGCGTGAACATGCTATCGATGACATCGCCGCGGTAGTTCATCAGGATGTACGGTGGCCCGGCGTAACCGCCCGCGGAAAAGGCGCCGCTGCGTTTGCCCTGGTTCTCGTAGCGGTCCACCCAGCGCGCATTCAATCCCTTCTCAAGCGTGCGGCAGTACTCGGAGCCCAACGGCTTCAGCGACTCGCAGATCGTGCTCACCGCCTCCGCGTAGGGGATGTGCATACGCTTCATCTCGACGATCGGTACAAACAGATCATAGCTGTGAATCCGCTTGAGTCCGAGCGCGCGCCGCCGCACCTCGTGGTAGCGGTACACCGTCTTGAGATTCTCGTGCACCGCCTGGATCAAGCTGTCGTACACGGCCACCGGCACGTTGTCGTGAAACAACGAACCCTCAAGTGCGGAGGGATAGTTGCGCACACGGGACTGGTAGATGTCCTGCAGCACCGACGAACTCAGCGTGGCTGCCGTGGTGTTCGCGTGATCCGCGTAGGACTTGTAGAACTGGTGGAAGGCCGTCTTGCGCACTTCGCGTTTCGGCGATTCGAGCAGGCTCCGGAAGGAACTTTGCGTAAGTTCGACCTTGCGGCCCTTTTCGTCCTTCACCGTGCCGAATTTCAAATCGGCGTCGTTCAACTGGCCGAAGACCTTGCCCGCGGTCCCGGCCACCTCGCCCTGCATGGCGAGGACGCGCTCCTCCGCCTCGGAGAGAATGTGCGGACGGTAGCGCAGGAGTTTCTCCAGAGCGTACCGGAAGTCCTTGAGCTTGGGATCTTTCAAGTACTTGTCGATGGTCTTCTTCGGGATGGCCTGGATCTCTGGGGCGATGAAGCTCGCCGCCTCGCCGGCCCGAGTCGCCACAAAGGTGTAGCGCTGGACCATGCCCTGGTAGGTGCTGTTGGCCACATCTTCCGAGGCCTTCAGGAAGGCATAGGACCCAACGCGCTCCGCGAGCTTGTTCAGCTCGACATCAAAACGATAGCAATCCAGGAGAACCTTCGCGGAAGTGCCGAGCTTTCCTCGGAACTTCTCGAAACGCGGGATCTGGCCTTCCAGCTCTTTCAGCGCGGCGTGCCACGCCTTGTCGTTCGGAAACAGCGGGCGCAGGTCCCACGTGTCCTCGACCATCACATCCTTGCGCAATGGAACTTTCTTCGCCTTCGCCATGAGCACACCTTCCTTCCGCGTAGGGTTACAGGGTAGACCGCCGCACAGTATACCCGCACGGGAAGTCCCGCGTCATCACGCGAGGGCAGCGGGGCAATCGCACCAATTCCGGTTCAACGGCCGCGCGCGCTTTCGCCGCATCCTTCACTCAATGTTGCGGCGGCGCCCGGATCACGGAACGGGCGGATTCCGTAGGGCGGGATTTGTTCCCGCCTTCTTGCTTTCTCAATCGCGAATTGGAAAGAGATGAGCCCCGGATGCGCGTAAGCGTGCTGCCCACCGGAAACGCCGGCATCCTCGCCGGCTCTTGAACAACCCGGCGGCGATCCCGGGTCCGTCAAGAAGGCGGGAACAAATCCCGCCCTACTCAATTCGCACTGCGTCGTTTGGCCGTCCCTGCTGAAGACCGATGCGTACCAAGTGCGATTGCTCTGACGAAGGCAGATTGTGAAGGAGATGCGGTGAGCACGCGCGTCGATCGGCCTCCGCAGCCGCGGGCAGCGGCTCAACCGCCCGCGATTTCACGCCCCGCGAGCTTGCCGTCGCGGAAGGTCAGCGTCAAGGTCGTCCGGTTCACGGGGCTTCGCCACACGTAGACGTCGGCTACCGCGGGGATGGGTGCCCCGGTTGTCGAGTAGCCACCGCCGGACATCGTCGTACGTCCGAGGTAGCGGCCCTCCACGCCGAGTTGCTGCACGCATTCGGCGTAGGTGCTGCCATTCTTCATGCTTTCGTAGACGGACCGGCAGATGTACGGCGGAGTCGCGGGCCGCTCCGCGGGCAGGACGGAGGAGAGCATGCCGCCTTGGGACGCGATATTCCGTCCTTGCGTCGAGTTGAACCCCTTGCCGTAGAGAACGCCGTTCTTGAAGCGGAGATTCGCCACGGCAGTCGATACCGTGCTGGTGGGACTGTCGACCATTTGCCAGGTGTACTCTTCATCGCCCGCGTGGCGCGGATTCCCGACGCGCTCTCCTTGGCTGCCGATGAACTGCACGCATTGGGTGTAGGTCATGCCCGAGCGGACTTGGTCGAACTGCATGCGCGTCATGATTGACGGTGCGGGCGGCGGAGGTGGCGGTGGTTGCGGCGGTGCAGGAACTGTATCCGCCACGGTATTCTCCACGGTCCCGCTCGGCGCGGCATCGACCTTCTGCTTGCTCGCTGGGGTCTGAAACGCTTGGGGAATTAACGGCAGCGCAAGAAACAGGATGAGCACTGCACCGATGGCGATAAGGGACTTATTCGACATGCAACACCGCCTTTCAACATTCCACTATTTGGACATGTCGAGTACGATAGTTTCCTCCGCGCCTTCGGCCCCGGCCTCACCCACGATGCTCTCGCACTTCACTTCGGCACCTTTGTACTCGAATTGGAATACGATGGGTTCCTCCGCGGGGAGGTCCGTCACACGAATGCGCCCATCGTCTCTGGTCTTTTCCTGATAGCCGTGGTACATGTTGCTTTCCCCGCTTTGGAGCGATACGGTGACGCCGGATAGAGGATTCCCCGCCTCATCGAGCACGAGGAAGTTGCGCGTCCACGAACCGGGAAGCGTGAGGTTCAAGGTGTGCGTCTCTCCCTCCTGGACCTGCTGCTGCGCAAAGGTGCGGAATCCTACGAGGGTTTGAATGCCGAACACGTAATCGCCGGGTCCGGTTGTGAGGCGCATCTCGAATGCGCCGTCAGGACCCGCCACGGCGCGAGCCGCGGGCATCCCCATGGGCATGCCGCCTTCAGACACTTCGTCTGCCCTCCGGCACAGAATTGCGGTACCCGCCGCGGGCTTGCCTGTGGCTGGCTCCGTGACAACGCCCTTAATCGCCATGGGCAGGGGTATGGTGTAGTTCCAGACCAGCGTTTGACCCGCCGTGAGGGGCTCGATCTCGATCTCCGTGGCAAGCGGTGTTCCATCGGGATCGAAGATGGATGCGTCGTAGGAGACCTGCGGATCCACACCAGCGATTTGATAGGCTCCCTCGGCATCCGTGGTTGCGTCGTATGTCGGTCCAATTGTCCCGGACGATGCTTGGGTGTGGCGACCGGGTTCACTCTTCACACTGCTTACGGCCGCGTAGCCTGTCAATACGATGGTGTGCCCCTCCGTAGTTGCTCCATCGCGGCGTGTTATCGTGCCAGCCAGGATCGACTGTTCGGGAAAGCGCAAGACGGCAAGAACCTCCGGCTCCACGCGGGTCTGCGGGAATGTCGCCGTCCCCTGAGTCAGAGATTTCACGATGATCGTGGCATTCCCCGGCCACTCTACGGTGAGCGTGAAATTACCTTGGGCATCCGTACGCGACCAGCCCCATTGCTGGGCCGATTTCCCCCAACCGCCCGAGGAGCCCTCGCTGCTCCATGTCAACGCGGTAATCTGAACAAGGCCGTCACTGATGGGCTCGCCTTGGGCGTTAACCGCTCTGCCCTTCACCTCGATACCCGGCGACAGGGTCAAGGTCACGTCAGCGGTGGACATGCCGGGGGCGGGTGAAACCGCCGTGCCTTGCAGGCAATAGGCGGGGGCGGCGGCGGAGACAATCAAGAGTCCGTCCGCGGGCACATCTTCGACCGAGAACGAACCGTCGGCAGCCGATTGAACGTTGAACCTCCGAGCATCGTCCAGCAAGGCTTTGCACAGATCGTCATCATGGAAGTTCCCGGGGGCGAATGGGCGTCCGCCCCCTTTATACGCGTCCAATGGTCCCCCGAAGCTGCCACTCGTCATTCCGCCGCCGCCAGTTCCTTCCCCGAATCCGCCGCTGCCGCCGGATTGTCCTCCCCCAAAGGTCATGGCACCGCCCGCGCCGCCGAACGCGCCAAAGCCGGCGCCTGGCTCGGGAGCCTTCTTATTGAGTCCACTGGCCACGACCGTGACCGTCGCGCCTGGGATGGGGCGCTCCTCTTCATTGACCACATGCCCCGTAACGGTGATGAGCCGCGGGGCTGTCTCAGTTGCCGCCGCGCTCCATACAGCAGTCGCGCTCTCAGCGGCACTACTCCGTTGAGGCGGGGCGTTTTCGTCTCGCGCCGATGATCTGTCGATAGCGACTGATGGTGTTGCCTTCTCCGCAGTACGCGTGACTTCCGTTGATGGCTGCTCAATGCCGAGTTGTGCGTCTTGTCTGTTGGCGGTCCAGAACAGCCCAGCGCCCACTGCGGCAACAAGGGCGACGGCAATGGCAGCAGGCTTCGCAGACGCACTGCCCAGGCTCACGAGCGATGCGAGGTGCCCCGTGCCTTCCCCGTGCAATGCACTGTGCAGCCAGAGTCCGGCGCCACTGCCCAGGTTCCCCGTCAACACGGAAACCGGACCGAGCGCAGCCCCGCCCAGGAAGCGTTTGCCCGCTTCGCGCGAGTTGATGCGCTGCCGTTCGCGGTCCAGTTCCGCCTTCCATTTCTGCTCGAAATAAGCGCGAAGCTTGGGGCGGGCGTGATGCAGGCGCTTCTTGACCGAATTCTCCGAGACGCCGAGCATCGCCGCCGTCTGCGCGATGGAGTTCTCTTCCAGGTAGAAGAGCACGACGGCCTCTCGCAGCGCCGGCGATAACGACTCCAGGGCCGCCCACGTTTCCGCGCGCGCATCGTCATGGGTGAGGCTGTCGAGCGCCTCGTTCGCGTGAGGCTCGGATTGCCGCGCGAGGGCCTCCTGGCGCTCGCGAAGTGCCCGCCGGTAGACCTCCGAACGAATCCAGTTGCAGGCAAGGTTGCGTGTAATGCGGCGCAACCACGCGCCGAAGACTTCCAGGCTCCGCAGCTTCCCGATATTGGCCCACGCCAGCAGAAACGCGTCCTGCGCGACATCCTCCGCCGCATTCCAATTCCCAACCGTGCTGAACGCCAAGCCGTAGATGGGGCGATAGTACTCTTCTACCAGCTTTGCGAAAGCCTGCTGGTCGCCATTCTTCGCGCTGCGCACCAATGCCTCGTCCATGGCGGGTTCCTTTCGTGCACCTTCCTTCAACCTTCATTGTAGAAGACACGCGAGCAAAGGCCCAGGTGCCAAAGAGGGGGAACGCGACGTGCCAAAAGTCCTACCGTGGCCCGCAGACAAACATGGAGTTCACTCTTAGAGCGTGTTTCAAAAGGAAGTGCCCGCACGGATTACCGGAGGCTGGATATGATCCACGTGACACGGGGGCCGGCCATGTACGCTGAAAGCGTGCCGCATTTCTAGCCAGGGGCAGAGCGCAG
>JADLGB010000328.1 GCA_020849535.1 Candidatus Hydrogenedentota bacterium | reverse complement strand
ATCCTTGCGGTATGGGGCCACATCGTAGCCGAGCGCCCGGCGGCCGAGGTCGCGCGCCACATCGAGCGTGGTGCCGCTGCCGCACATGGGGTCGACGATGAGATCGCCTTCACGTGTGTAGCGCTGCAGGAGATTCCAGATGATGTAGGAGGGCGTCGCGCCCACATAGGCCTTGTCGCCCTGCATCGCCTCGCCGTAGTGCTGCGAAGGGTACTCCCACAGGGTTGTCGTCTGAATTTGTAGCTGAGGTTTCTTATACATGCGCGGGATGATAACAAATTCCAGGCAGCCACTACGAGGTTCACACGTAAGACCGAGGGCTTCGCATCATTTGCGGCGGCGTGAATGCGTGAAGCGGGGGCGGCTAGTGAGCCGGAGGTTGCGCCGGGGACGACGCTGCGCTAGACTGAAGGCAGCCCACTCCGGGGGGGACGCCAGGGAGGTCATCCATCTTGTCGCGCCGCAACCTTTTCATCTTCTTTCTTGCCTGCCTGTCCCCGCTCACGGCTGGCGGCTGCGCGCATACCTCCCAAGGCAATAACACTCTTTTCCAGGTGTCCACGATTGACGCGCTCCTGGAAGGCGCCTATGACGGCGAATATGAGGTGGGCGCGCTGACCAGGAATGGCGACGTGGGGATCGGCACGTTTAATGCCCTCGAAGGCGAGATGATCGTGCTCGACGGAGAGGTGTACCAGGCGCGCGCGGATGGCCAAGTCCTGCGCATGCCGCGGGGGGTCCACACCCCCTTTGCCACGGTGGTGCCCTTCGAGCAGGACTTCATCCTGACATTGCAGGATTGCCCGGACTTCGCCGCGTTTGAGCGCCTGGCCGATGCGGCGCTACCCAGCCCCAACTACTTCTACGCCTTCCGCGCCTCAGGGACTTTCGCGCATGTGCGCGTCCGAAGCGTGCCCCGGCAGGAAAAACCCTACCCGCGACTCCCGGATGTCGTGGCCACTCAATCCTTGTTCGACCGGGAAAAGGTCAAGGGCACCCTCTTGGGGTTCCGGTGTCCGGCCTATTCGGCTGGACTGAACGTGCCAGGGTACCACCTCCATTTCTTGAGTGATGATAAGACCTTCGGAGGACACGTGTTGGACTTCCAGACGGCGAATCTGGAGGTCGAAATCGACCGGGTCTCTGACTTCCGGGTCTGGCTGCCGGATGATGTGGCTTTTGGAGCTACAGACCTGTCGGAGCACAAGGCCGATGATTTGCGGCGGGTGGAGAAGCAACCCGGTCCAGGCCGATAATGGCTAAGAACTGGCGGAGGCACGGACCCGCGTGTTATGGTAGACTTCGGAATGCGAAAGCATCGCAAGTGAAGAAAACCGGATGAGCATGAGTACAGTATTAACCGGCCCCATTCGAAGAGGCAGCACCTGCAATGTCCGTGTGAATGGCAGGTGTGTTCCGGGTGAAGTCCTGGACGTCCGGGACCGCGTTATTTGGTTGAAATGTCCCCCGGAGGGCATCCCAACCGACGGCACCGGGCTTGTACTCGAGTTTCAGGACGAGCGGAGCATCTCCGGGTATTACGCGCGCGTCCTGACCGCGTCGCCGGATTCCCTGAGCGAAATGGTGCTTTTGCGCTCCTCCAGCCTGCATCGCGACGAACTCAGGACCAGTCTGAGGGTACCCTCACAGATCCCCGTCCGCGTGGACTTCGAAGGTCCTAAGGAGACGATCGAAGGGCATCTGGTCAATATCAGCGCGGGCGGCGCCTACGTGGAATCGCTGCACAGCCCCAATTTCAACGGAGACCCGCGCGTGCTGCTCTACATGGCAGACGAGCCCGCCCTCCATGTGACGGGATGCGTGGTCCATACCGAGGGCGAACACGAGCAGAACGTGCACAGGTTCGGTGTCCGCTTTACCGATGTGCGCCCGGAAGACACGCGGGCCATCACCTGGTATGTGTGGTCGCGGGTGCGGGCCATCTTCCCCGAATCGGACTAGGCGAACAGCCACCGCTATTTCCAATGTGACGGCATTTCACGTCCCATTCTCCGCGAGTTTTCACGCCTGCGCGAAGCGATCCCGAACACCCCGCTGGGGAGTTTTCCGACTCCAGTCGGCCAATGCGGCCCCGATTAGTCTGGCCCGCACACGCAGGATTCAACCAGTACAGGAAAAACGAAGATGAGGGCCTTGGTACGAGGCCATTTTCGGCCGCCGCGGAAGGGGGAAGGATGAAATGACTTTTGACACTTTAGACAGATAATAGTAGGATGGCCGTGGGGTGGGGGGTCGTATCTCAGGGCGGGTAAGTTGTGCTCTGCGTTAAAGGGGGAACTTCCATGAAAAAATGTCTCGCTAGAACTGCCATGCTCGCCGTTATCTGTATCATTGTGGCAGCGCTGACAGGCTGCCCGTCGCCTCGTCGCGGGGTGGTACCCAACGTGGCCGGCATGACCCAGGGGGCTGCCGAGACCGCCATTGAGGCCGCAGGTTATATGGTTGGAACGGTTACCGAGGACTATCACCCGACGTCCCCGGTGGGCACAGTGGGGGTGCAACAACCAGCGGCAGAGACTCGAGCGGCTTTGGGTTCAGCAGTGAACCTCGTGATTTCAAAAGGTCCCAACAAAAGCGCGGCAAACCAGTTTGATTTCGTACGCGTATGGCCGAAACGGCAGCAGTTCACCCGCGACCCCGGCAGTGTAACTTCCGATTCCATGGGGAACGTGTATGTGGCCAATGCACTTGGCAACAAAGTGCTCAAATATGCGCCTGACGGAACCCTAATTACGGCATGGGGCAGCGCCGGAACGGGGGACGGGCAGTTTGGTTGGCCCCGCTCGCTCGCAGTAGGCTTGTCGGGCAATGTGTATGTTCTGGACGCCGACCTGTGCCGGGTCCAGGTATTTGACGCAAACGGCAACTTCCTCAGCAAGTGGGGAACGCAGGGCGCCGCAGCCGGTGAATTTGACAATCCCTCCGGTATTGACTGTGACTCCCTCGGCAACGTCTATGTGTCGGACGCCGGGAACAACCGGGT
>JADLGB010000327.1 GCA_020849535.1 Candidatus Hydrogenedentota bacterium | reverse complement strand
GGGACGACCATTGCTCTTGGGCGGTTTGTCCGCGGGAAGAAGCGGTTCGATGAGAGTCCACAATTCTTCGGGCAGAATTTCGCGAGCCATGAGCTCCTCCATGCAACCCGTTGCCGGTAATCCGGACTCTCTCGCGCTCCGCACTATGTATCGGAAGAATATCCATGAACTTTAGCTTTTGTTAGGGGCTCTAAATGTGGAGTTCTCGCTCTAGAAGTCTATACCTGTCCAAGCGCGTTGTCAAGACCCCTGTCGGGCTCTGAGAGGCCCGTGGCATTTCGAGAATTGCGGCTGCGCTTGGTCCCAGAGAGGGGCTCCATCTTCTGAGGGGAGCTTTTCAGGGGCCTGAGGAGGCGTTCTGGTTAGCCGGGATAGCGGTTAAAGGATCCATGACATTACCGCGCGTTGAACCTTCTGTTTATCAGTCGTTGACGATTTCCACGCCGCATGCACATGCACCTGGGGTTCAGGATCTGGTTCTATCACTCAATTCTAACTTCGCCTGACTCACAACTAAACCAAGAACCGACACCCTTATAGGGAATACCCTTGGGCAAGGTCCATTGACATTCTGAGGTGCGTATTATAGACTTCCGGATAGACAGGTCGGCTACAAGCTAATGGAACCTCTTTGTGAAGCATGGGGATTTACGCCGCGTACCTACTTGGGGCGATTGGACGACCACGTATGAGTTGGCAACGTGACGGCTGCCCGAACGCGACCCTGATGCCCTGCGGTTGTAGCGCGAGACTCCTATTTCACTTTCCTTCTTCTCAACCGCGCCTTTCGACAAGGAGGTACTCCAAGCCTACCAAGGGGGCGCTCGCCCATGTTGGTCGGATTGAGACTTCTGAAAGCGTGGGGCCCTTACGTGATGTCGGGCAACGTATAGGAGTGGTGCGAGGACGGCTATCACCCAATTTACAAAGGAGAGCCAATGGACGGCAGGGCGTGGGTGTTGCTATCAGAGATCAGTCGCGCTGTTCGCGGGCAGAGTGGGCACCGCTACCGTGAGTTTTTCGGTAGGGCAAGTGTGGATTCTGGCATCCCACCGATTCGTCCGCTCAATCGGGATTCCGTGTAATACGAGAGCGGCGGCACCGAGGAAGGGCCATCGGGTTAAGTGGTCGATGTATTGGGGGCGTATGGCGAGGGCAACCATTTGGAGTTGACGAGATGCTTAATCTGAAGCGTTCACTTGTACTTGCAGCCTACGCAATCGCGTTGGCCACGTTTATAGGTTGTCCGGCGGCGCGCCAACCCCAGGCAGGCGACACGCGCGCCTTTGACGGTATCGAATTCCAGTGGTGTCCGCCGGGAACGTTTGCCATGGGCAGTCCATCGAGCGAGCTGGGCCACGAATCGGACGAGGATTTGCACGAGGTGACGCTGACAAAAGGGTTCTGGCTATCGACATTCGAGATTACCCAGTCTCAGTGGGAATCGATTGTAGGCAGCAACCCTTCCTTAGTCTTGGGTGACGACCTTCCGGTCGAACAGGTCAGTTGGGAGGATGTGCAGGAGTTTCTCATCGTGCTGAATGCAAACACAACCGGCGCGACATACCGTTTGCCGACTGAGGCGGAATGGGAGTATGCGTGCCGCGCAGGGTCAACAACGCGGTTCTACTGGGGCGAAGACAATGACGAATCCGAGATCGGGACGTATGCATGGTATGAAGAGAACAGCGAATCAGCAACACATGCAGCGGGACAGAAGGAACCGAACGCGTTTGGCCTTTATGACATGACCGGCAACGTGCAGGAATGGTGTCAGGATCTACACGGCGAGTACCCTCCCGGGCCGGTTACCGACCCCACCGGCTCGGAATTGGGATCAGGACGAGTCATACGCGGCGGTGCGTACAGTGATAGTGCACTCTTATCACGAGCCGCAAATCGTTCCAAAACGCTATCCATAGTTTACATGAACAATCTGGGGTTTCGATTGGTACGGACTCAAGACTGAGCGTCGCGGTCGAAGACCGCTTGGACACCGTTTGCGGCGCGAGAAGTAAGAATGGGCTGGCGAGCATATTGCCCAGGAAAGGAATGCCATGAAGCGCACACGTATCGTATTGACGTGCTTGGCCGGGTTGATTTCCATTGCCGCGACGTTCGGTTGCCCGCCGCGTCCACCCGAGGCCGGCGACACACGCACCTTTGACGGTATTGAATTCCAGTGGTGCCCGCCGGGTACGTTTACCATGGGCAGCCCTGAGAGCGAGGTCGGCCGGGACGACGACGAAACCCCGCATACGGTCACCTTATCCGAAGGTTACTGGCTCTCCACGTTCGAGGTGACGCAAGACCAGTGGTTGGAATTCGCGGAGTCCAACCCATCGTCCACCGCAGGCGGAGATCATCCGGTAGAAAGTGTGAGTTGGAACGACGTCCAGGAGTTCTTGGCCATACTCAATGCCGGAAAAGCCACGGCACAATATCGCCTTCCGACAGAGGCACAATGGGAATATGCGTACCGCGCAGGGACTGCCACGCGCTTCTACTGGGGCGACGATACGGACGGGACGGAGACCGGTGACTACGCGTGGTACAGCGATAACAGCGGTTCCGGGACTCGCTCTGTGGGCGGGAAAGAACCCAATGCATGGGGACTACACGACATGAGCGGCAACGTGTGGGAGTTTTGTCAGGACCTCTATGGCGAGTACTCAGGGGACGCAGTCACCGATCCCGAAGGACCGGATACCGGCCAATTCCTGGTGGTGCGGGGTGGCAGTATCTTCAACGACCGTAGGTTCTGCCGCGCCGCGAACCGCGAAAAAGTAGGTCCGAACTCTGCAAGTGGAACGGTCGGTTTTCGACTGCTGCGGAGCCAGGACTAATCCCGTTGTTGGAAGGCCGTTTGTGCGTTGTCTATCGCACGTAAACAGGGTGTACGCGACGCGCGCATTGTTTGAGAAAGGAACTCCATGAATCACATTCGCATCGTATTGACGGGTTTGGCCGTATCAATTTGCGTTGCGGTATTGTCAGGATGTCCGCCACGCCCACCCCGTGCCGGAGATACGCGCACATTTGAAGGTATCCAGTTCCAGTGGTGCCCCGCGGGAACGTTTCAGATGGGCAGCCCTGAGGACGAAGTCGGCCGGGACGACGACGAAACCCAGCACACGGTCACTTTGACCGAAGGCTTCTGGCTCTCCACGTTCGAGGTGAAGCAAGACCAGTGGTTGGAGTTCATGGAGTCCAACCCATCGTCTACCGAAGGCGACAACCTGCCTGTAGACAATATCAGTTGGGAGGATGTCCAGGTCTTTCTGGTGTTATTGAACGCCGCGAAGGCCTCAGCCGTATTCCGCCTGCCAACCGAGGCGCAGTGGGAATACGCGTACCGGGCCGGTACCGCCACACGGTTCTACTGGGGCGAAGATTTCAACGGGACCGATATCGACGCACATGCATGGTTCAGCGACAATAGCGGGTTTGAAATCCATCCCGTCGGAGAGAAAGGGTCCAACGCGTGGGGATTGTACGACATGAGCGGCAACGTCTCAGAATTCTGCCAAGACTACTACGGCGAATACCCAGAGGAAGCGGTTAAAGATCCCGAAGGGCCGGACACGGGAGAATTCAGGATCGTGCGTGGTGGCGGCTTCTTCAATGACCGAATTTCCTGCCGCGCGGCAGTCCGCGAAAGGAGCCAGGAACTCGGCGGCGACAGCGGACGCGGATTTCGATTGCTGCGGATCGCTGATTGATTGTGAGCAAAAGCGGCCTAGCAGCCCGTGGCTCCTACAGCGTTAAGTAGACCAAGGACTTACACGCATCTCGGAACTCCACAAATGGCACAGCAAAACCTCGAATGTGCCACTTTGTGTGCCGTTTTTTCATCAGGAGTGACCACCTCTTATTCAGAAACGAGGTCTATTCATTTGGGACTTGCCCAACCACGCGGCGAAAGATGGCGTTCAGCTCGGAAGCGAAGAGCACGCCGTTGACCGTCGCCATGCCGAACCACTTGTTGGCGTCGCGCTGGCCTCGTACGGTGATTTTGGGTTCGCGGCGCCAGCGGACGCGGCCGCGCGCTGCGGGATCGTAGACGACCGGGTAGATGCCGAGTGGCGAGTAATTGGCGGCGACGAAAATCAAATCTGCACCGGTGACGTTGTGCGCATCGCGGTGCAGCCAGAGTTCGCGCACATTTGAGCCGGCGACCTTCGGTGTGGGGAGGGCCACGGTTTGCCACCGGCCGGTGGCGTCGTCGCGCACGCGTATTTGCAGCGGGCCGCGCTCGCACGTGCCACGCGCGAGGCTCATGGTGAAAGCCGGGAGCACGTCCTGCGAGCCGCTGGCGATGGGTTCGCCGTGCTCGTCGTTCACGAAGCGAGCGGAAAACATCTGCCCGATGCGCGAGGTGCCGGGGCCAAAGCCGGCCTCAAGTTTCCACGGGGGTCGATGCCGGCCTTCGTGAGTACCTCGGCAAAAGCAGGCGCGAGTGTATTTGCCACCATGCGCGAGCCGGTGATGAAGATCAGGTCAAAACTCGATTGGGTCACCCTGGCGCGGTACAGGCATTTCACTTATCCGAGGTTGCCCTGGGAGAGCATTTCAATCTGACAAGGATTGTACGTGTTGCCGGAAGGAAACTTTGCCGCAGGAGAGCAGTCGGGCGAGCGCTCCAGCGACGATGTCTTTCTGTGCAGCACTCAGTTCGTCGCCCAGCGCCGCCTGCAATGGTCTGCCGGCGTTCCATTCGGCCTGAAGGCGAGTCCTCTCATCGGAGAAGTGACCAAGGTTGCGTTCCATAGCTTCAACGAATTGGATAACGACCTGACCGATACGCGACCGTGACCTCCCGCTGGGGACCGCCGCACGCCTCAGACTCGCGTGGCAACACAAGTGTTGATGCAAGGCATTGCGGTCTTCTGCCGAGGCCGCATTCAGGAACAGGGCTGCCGAAGCGGAAAAGCTGATACCGCACCCCGACTGGCTCAGGGGAAGATAGTCCCGTATCCGGTCAGGCACCCCCTCATGTATCGCCTGAAGAATGTTTAACAGGTGAATCGCGGTACGCAGGCCGATGTACTCGTGAGACAGCAAATCTTCCATCGTTACTTTGGTCAAGTAATCCAGAAGGGGACCGAACTGTGTCAAGCCCTCCACTTCCAGGAATCTGCGGGCCCGCCCAGGAAGCCGCAGCAGCTCGACAGGCATGGTCCTTGGAATCTTCAAGATGTTCAAGGCGCGGTCGACGTCGATCTTCGTCACGTCCACAACTCGAGTGAGCACCGGGCGGGGTAGTATGCAGGCAGCGACCAGCAGGAGTTGCGCCACATCCTCGGAAGTTCTTGGATACCAGAAGTACCAGAGCTTGTTCACTTCGGCCCACGACATCTCCAGCAGAGCACTGAGGCGTATCCTGCCAGAGCGATGGGGCCAGAGGGGCATTCTATGCTCGCGTGCCAGCATGTGGATTGGAAAGTCTTGCCGTGGGTCGCTCCGGAGAATCTCTCGGGCTCTGTCCCAGGCGATGGCATCGATGGTTACTGGCATCGTTTCAGGCGTGGCCACCGGAGCCCCCCCGTCGACAGCACCCCATGGGCGGATGCGTTACTTCATGATGGTTCGAGCTTATGGGCTCGGGCCCGGATTGTCAATCGGGCTTTTCATCAGGACAGAAACCTGCAATCTGCATTGGCACAGCAATCGAACCAATCATGTATTCAAGCTCGATTTCAAGATGGGCGCACAAAGTAGGACATATAAGTCCCGCACCGCGATTGAGTTGAGTGTTGGTGTTATCTCACGTAAACACACAGCAAGTACCTCTTGGTACTAATCGTCTTTTGTGGGAAGCTCGCTCTTCCTATGAGTGGAAAGGACACGCCTCACTTGCCCCACGGTCTTGAGTACTTTCATGACGGGCTCGATGCCCGAAGCCGGCGTAATGCTCTCCCAGTTAATGACGAGTTCGTAGCGTTCAGTTTGAGACGCCATGGAAATCCACCACCGTTGCTCCATTGGGGAAAAGAGTTCGTCCAATGCGGCTTTCTCTCGCTTTGCGAATTCTGCATCGCACATTTGAAACTCCGTGGCCCACAGCGAAGATCTCGTAGCACCCGCCTCCCTGAACGATGGTATCACGCCGCAGATTGGCGTGACACCTCAAAACGGACCCCGCTCAAAACGGACCCCGCATCCGCGAAGGTCGAATCGTTCTGAACCACGCTGCTAAGCATAATGACCTGAATCTGCGGTGAGCCATTTTCTGTGCCACTTTTTGACGAAGTTGCTACTTGTGTGGAAATCGCATTGTAAAGTTGAGTTCGGCGAAGTGGTTGGCGCCACACGACGTCCCTTGCTCTCGTAGCGCGTGAAATCGTCCTTAGTTGGGGTACCACCCCTAAGGTCGGTTTGCCGTAGTGGGCCTTTCGACACCCATGAGGAACGGAAGGGCACAGCCAGACCTCTGGTGGGTTGGACGGTACAGTGCCAATCATTTGGGAGTTTCACAGGTAGGATAGGGAGTTCTGGTCTTTTCTTTCCTGATTAGAGTTACGGCATTCCCGAAGGTTGCTGGTTAGCCGGGCCATTTTCACGAGTGTATGCTCGAATCTCTTGGAGAACACCCAGCCTTCCCGATATCCGTGCTTCTTGTTGAACCTGCTGACGTGGTCGATGAGGCCCATCCGGCGCATCTTGGCGCGGACGGTTTCAAGCGTGCGGCGGCTCAGGCCGTGCTTTTGGGCGATAGGTTCGAGGGCTGGCAGGAACTGGTCGGGCGCCCATTTCAGTTCGACGAAGACTGCCAAGAATGTCTTCTGGTGGTTTTTGTTGTTGGGAAACAAGACCGTCGCTAGTTCATCCAAGTCTTGAATCCGCGCGATGCGGCTGTGGTTCATGTCTACCTTGGTGCAGGTCATGGTAGTTCGTCTCCGGCCCGCTGCGGCTGGCTCGCATTCATACGCTGTGCCTTGCGATACAACTCCGCCCTCCGCCGGGCCACCGCCATGGCCTGTACCCGGAGCTCTGTCCCGAAATGTGACTCGACCAGCAATAGCGTTACAAGAGCGTTCACATACATCTCATTGAAAATATGGTTGAATCGCCAGCGTACGCCTTGTCGCGTCACGCCAAAGGTGTGCTGGATTCGATCTCCGTAGTTCTGCCGAAGGACCATTCGAAGCATGCCGTCGTCCTTCAATTCCATGCGTAGCTGCCGCTCATCCATCAAGCTGCGCAGCGCGGCAAGGAATTCCTTGTCTTTTCGGGTCAATGACATTGGGGGATCACCAGGATGTCGTCTTCTCGTTGATGCAACACAACTTCACGGTCGTGCTCCATGTACACCAGGGCCACGAACCGCCGCGCACGGTCGGTGCGGCGGTTCGCGTGAAGTGAGGGAAAAGCGTTGAATCTGCGCACGCATCCGGCCATGGCACCGCGCAGACTTTCGCGATATGCATCAAGAGAAACCCCATCATTGTCGCAGAAGGTGTCGAGGGATACCACGGGAACACCCACGAAAGCGTCGAGCTGCGCAAACAGTTCGTCCACTGCATCTATTGACGGCACGTCTGTTAGGCCCAGTTGACCCGACTGCTCCCTCAGCATCAGTCTGCGCAATTCCTCGCGCCTCCTCTGTGTTCGTTCACGGGACTCGGCCATGCGTTCCCGGAAGTAGGCAGCGTCGAATACGCGCTCCATAAACAGAAAGTGTGACGGTACGACCGTATGGCAGGACGAGCATACGTAGTGTTGGCGTGCCAGGCGGAGGGCGCTTCCGCAACAGGGGCTGCGCTGGAACGTAGTGGTAGGATCCAATTCCTGGCGACAGCCGTCACACGTCGCACGGCTCGCTGAAGTCATGCTGAGGCCGCCCTCGCACACAGGGCAAACAAAGGGCAGCAGTACCACTTCATGAAAGAAGGCGCGGGCGCGGTTTCGGTATTGTTCGATGCGATCGTTCACTTGAAGCATCGGGGTGATTAGAGTATGAAAGGCCATCGTGAGGGAGAAGAGGTGAAGGGGACCGGCGTGCGTTTGCGATCTGTTCTCGTTTGCCTTCGCGGCAACGCCCGGCTCCCGGAGACTATGAGGTAATACGACCTACTATATAAACTTTCCGGTTTGATGGGGATAGTACGAACGCAGTTGCCGCCATCGCTCCAACACATACAGCCCTTCATGCCCCAGGAGCATCAGGTGCCGGCTGGTGGTAGGACTATGTCGCTCACACTCCTCCGTCATCAACGCGAATCGTATTGGTAGAGAGGTCATGCCCCTTTTGGTGCGCCAGGTTCTATATAAAACTTCTGGTTCGTTCGCACGTTAGGATTCGCAAGGTTTAAATAGATGCGCATCCACGGATGGTCATACGGCCGGATGCCCATGCGGGCGTACCGGCGGAACGCACCATGACCATACGCATCATAGCCATATTCAACCACAAGGGCGGCGTCGGCAAGACGACCACCGCCGTGAATCTCGCTGCGTGCCTCGCCCATGTCCACAAGTGGCATGTTCTGTTGATCGATTTGGACCCCCAGGTCAATGCGACACGGGCGCTCCTTCCATCGGAGTTGCCGGAAGATTCGCCAACAGTAAAGGATTGGCTCCTGGGCAATATCCATGCTGCACCTACCCTCAAAACGTCTATTGACAAGCTCGACCTGCTGCCCGCGGATATCACGCTCTCTGAGGCTGCCTTCGGTCTCGCCACTCAGAATGAACGAAATACCTTCCTGCGTAGCGCACTGTCCCGGCTCTCCCCGAGCTACAGATGCATTCTCATCGATTGTCCACCAAGCCTTGGTCCACTGGCACTGAACGCTCTGGCTGCAGCGGACGCTGTCATTGTTCCTTGCGAGACGCAATATCTCGCTCTGCGCGGGCTTTCTCATGTCATCGACCTTGTGGAATTGGTAAAGAATCGGCTCAACCCCGGTCCTAAAGTGCTCGGCGTGCTTCCCACGAAGTACCACATTCTGAGCCTCGCCAACAACGAGGTGCTCAAAACCCTTCGAGAGAATGGCCGAGTCCCAATGTTCCGCACCGTAATCGCGCGAGACGTTCGGGCAGAGGAGACAGCATCCCATGGGCTCCCTCTCATTCTTTACGCTCCTGAAGCCCGCGCGACACAGGCCTATCTTCATTTCGCCGAGGAGGTGATGGACCTATGCCAAGATTGAACCTGGATATCTTCGGTAGTGGCGCCGTGGCGGATACTCCGACTTCGACCCACAAAAGCGCGTCAGAACAACAGACGCCCGCTCCAGCGGCACGGGCCACCACCCAGGTCTCCGTTGCGCGCCACGAGGGTCGAAGCGCCGAATCGTCTGTGCGCTTCATCCCCGTCGGTTTCCATGAAAAGCATCTGCGCTTGCTCGACGCTGCGGTTCACGAGCTACGCAAGAAAGGGCACTACAAGGCGTCTAAGTCCGGCATCATACGGTTGCTCATCGAGAGGCACGCCCACGAACTGGAGGATGTGTGGCGTTCCGGAGCAAGAACTGTACATGAACATTGAAGAAATCATTCCCTCGATCGCGCGCGACCCGCTTATTCTTCCTCTCCCTCTTCGTTGAATTCCTCGCCCAAGACGGGAGCGTTGTAAGCAAGGTCAGCGCAACGATCGCAGATCCGAAGCTGACGGTATACGCGCAGCAGAAACAGTACATGCTCCAGGTTCATCTCCATGTCCCGCACCCGAGCTGCCAGATCGCGGTCGGTCTGAGTTCCGGTTTTTTCTTTCATCCCATAGAAGAATGGGGCTGGGTTTATATGCCTTTCGGTGGGGATGCCACTGTCCGGTAGAGAAGAAAAAGAAGAAGGAATACCCGGGACCGCAGTCCCGGAATTCCCTTCACCTTACCGTTTCTTCCGGAACGCTGCCCTCGTCGTCGCCGCCCTTCTCCATGATGTGGGCATAGGCCTTCTCCAATGCTGCGACCGCCTTTGGAATGTCATTTTCCCGCAGGCTGCCGGTGTTCTGCCAAGCGCCTTTTGCATCCTTGTATGCCCGATCCATGGTCACGGACCAACTGTCAAAGCTCTGTCCGGAAGGGCCCTTCCGTTCGTCTTTCCACAATGTCACCCTCACTGCGCCAAACTTGAAGTGCTTGGCAGGGAGATTCGCTACTTGGTTTGTTCTGTTGTTCATTTTTCCACCTCGTTTCTTTTCTAACTGATGAAGGGGTACTTAAGCTTTGTGGGCATTTCCCCCTCGAAACGATGGGGGAAATGGTCTTGCCACGGTATCCGCAAACCGAAAAGTTTTTATAGCAGTGCCACTTTCCAGTAGCGAAAATGAGAAAGGAACTCTACTATCTCCCTGTAGCGCCGCAGTATTCGCCAGGCCAACCGATTAGAACCACGACTGCCGCAACGAGCGATCCACTGACAGCCTTTACTCAAGGCAAGGTGCGCATCCTCGGACAGACCATCGACCAGATAGTGACCGATATCGAGGAGCGACAGGACCTGGGCGAGCGGCTGACCCATGAGATCGATCTGCGCATGACTGACTTGAAAGAGCCCCTATACCAGGTGGCGCCGTTTGGCTCGTCGCCAGTGACCGTGGGAGATCCCAGACGCCGGGCTGCCATCGAGAAAGCATTGCTCTCTCTGGAGACCGAGCGAAGACGTGAGGAGGTCGGCACATGGAAAGACATCTCCGGGCTCAAGCGCGAGCTTCGGGATGTAGTCCGTGAATACGAGGAAGAAAAGAACCGGGCCAGGGTGATGTCCGGATGATGCTCCGTGAAACCCTCCGGGCCTTGTCGCCAGTCGTGGGCAAGGAGAAGGTCTCTGCGTGGTGGCGGGCGTACCTGGCCCTGCCCACGGACCAGCGCCGGGACTTCGAGGCAGCCATCCAGGCCCATGCAGCCCATATGCTCAACGACGATCCCAGTGGCCCGACCGCGGGCTTGTTTCCGCCGCCTCCGCCGGAGACTTGCCTTGGCGACATCGACCTTGGCACGACACTTTACGGCGGCAGGAGGGGATATCTTTTTGGTCTGCGGCTATCCGAGCTCACGCGACATCTTGGACTCTATGGTTCTTCAGGCTGCGGAAAGACGAACTGCCTCGCGCTCATCGTTGATGGAATGATCCGCGAGAGCATTCCCTTTCTACTCATGGACTTCAAACGTTCTTTTCGCGGATTGCTTAGAGACCATCCCAATCTCCTGGTGTTCACTGCGGGCGATTGCAGCACTGCGCCGTTCCGCTGGAACCCTCTCATTCCTCCGCCAGGCTCTTCACCCGAGAATTGGAGTAGGCGCCTGGTCGGCGCGATCTCCCACGCCTATTGCCAAGGCGCTGGCAGCGAAAGTCTGCTACGAACTGCTATCACTCAGGCCTATGATCAATCATCGAAGAACGGTATCTGGCCAACGTTTACAGATGTGTCCCAAATCCTCGATTCCATGCCAGCAAAGGGCCGTAAGGGCATGTGGCGCGATAGCGCCAAACGAGCGATCTATAGTCTTAGCACTGGCAATGCAACCGAGGTCTTCTGCCCAGAGCGGCCACTTGACCTTGCTACCTTGCTCACGTTGCCGACCGTAGTCGAACTGGAACTGATGAGCCAGGCGGAACAAACGTTGTTGAGTGAAGCGATATTGCTCTGGATCATCGCCTATCGACTGCACCGCCCGCAAGACCGGGATGGGTTACGGCACGCAGTCATCATCGAGGAGGCGCATCATCTGTTGCGCTCGCCGCCTGGCGTCGGCGATGGCACGGAACCGGTCATCCATACAGCACTCAGGGAGATTCGGGAGCTGGGCGAAAGCGTAATTTTGGCCACACAGAATGCGTCGATCGTTCCCTTGACAGTCTTCGGGAACCAGGCGACAACCCTGGCCTTCCACACAAAACACGCCAGCGACGTACGGGCAGTGAGTCAGGCCATGCTCCTGCAGGAAGAAGCCAAAGATGAGCTCGGCCGACTGCCAGTAGGCGAGGCCATTGTGCGGGTTCCCAGGTGGCACGGCCCTATTCACATCCGAATACAGCATCGTCCACTGGGATCCGGCAAGGTCAAGGATGAGGACATCCGCAAGACCATGGCGTTCCGGGCGTATTCCGTGGATTCCGGTCTATTCCACGGAGCGGCTGCGAAGCCAGGCATTATTCACGGTGTTCCGCGACCGGATAGAGAACCAGGGAATCCTGCGGAAACATCCCTGCCACCTGTTCAACCGAAGGATTCGGTCGAATGTCCCCCACCCCCCACCCCAGAAAAGCAGCCAGGGCCGTATGATGATTCGGGGTCACCGACACCCCTCGAAGCAGCAATGCTCAAGGACATACTCAGCCACCCTTACAGCGGTGTCGTCAGTCGAATCAACCGGCTTAATACGAGCAGAAGAAAGGGCGTGGCTGCGCTGCGCTCCCTGGAGAAACGAGGCCTCATTGAACCAGAGACCATCTTCACTGGCACCGCGCTCATCAAACTATTCACCCTGACCCCCGAGGGCCGCGGGTTCTGCCATGAGCAGAGCCTCGGCCCCATCCCTAATCCCACCGAAGGCGGCATCCTTCACCGCTACCTCATTCACCGCGCTGCGCTGAAACTCCAGGCCGAAGGCTGGACAGTAGAGAAAGAAGCGCGCATCCACGACCACCTCACCGTCGATATCCTCGCCACCAAGGCAGAACAACGTCTCGCTGTGCTCGTCGAAACCGGCAAGAGCAACGTGAAGGAAAACTTGAACAAAACGTTAGAGGCCGGACTTTCTGATATGTGGATCGTCTCGGACGTTCCGTCCGTCCACGTGGCCGTGGAGGCCTTCCTCCGAAAGTACCCGAAAAAGTCGAGAATCGCGCTGCACACATCCGCAAGCCTGTGACGCCCGGTGACCGATCCCCGCGCAGAGGGGAGCAGTCAAAGAAACAGCGTGTATTGCCGGCCCACCCCGAAGAGCTTGGCCTCAATTTCTTGGCACTCCCGCCATAATTCCAGTTCCGGCGAAGGAACAGACAAGAGCGCATCGATTCCGGACCTCGCATCTGCATCTTCCCAGGCCTCCGGGCATGGGAACGGGGGTTCCGCCGGAGAACGGTGGCCTCCGACGGCTCGGTAGCCGGCCACGTATTTCAGCGTGAAATACGGGCTGTAGTCCGGACCTCGGTATTGCTCTGGTTTGAATCGCATGGTGACGCTCCACGACACCTTGTGCATGTCGCTACCACTGGGTAGTGAGCGCAAGTATATAAATGTATTGATTTCTTGCTGCTGGCACGCAGCGGCACGCGGACGAAGTCCGGTTCCCCATAGCCGCATATGAACCTTCATTCCTCTGCATCTGGACAGCAGCAAGGTCTGCCACGACAACTTCTGGAACGCTAGGCAATAGCCAAAAAAAAGGAGGTGCAACGCTCCACCGTATGCCCCGGCTGAAGCGTTGCCTTGCTGCACAATCATTCATACTGTCTACCGGAACGGAGCATCTCCTTCCAGGATTGCAGCGCGGCTAGCTGGCCAGCGGTCGCGAATGCGTTCTTGTGTTCGTCTTCAATCCACTGCTCAAAGATCATTTCGTCCATGTCGGAAAGCTCTCCCTCTTCACCGAGCCGCATCATCTCCAGAATCCGCTCCTCCAACTCCGGATTCACCGGGAACTCCTCAATCCGGATGAAGTCTGCCGGGGCTTTACGCCTGCTGCTGGATTGGTTCATCTTTATCCTCCTCCGGGGCCTTTGCCCCATGACATGGGCAAAGGTCCAGGCAGCGGCAGAAAGGGTGGGAGGGCGGGGCTAAGGAACCGTTCCGTGACTGGCGCAAGCCAGGCCTGATGGCCGGGACGGCCGGACCCTCGGGTTCCTGGGGCTAGGAAACCGCCACGCCCCTGCGAGGTGCAGTGTACTCTTCCACAGCCGCCGCAAGGAACGGATGGCGCACGACAATCTGCACGCGATGCATGCCGTGCTTCCTGGACAAGTGATGCACTACCAGGAAGCAAATGGTGGGCAAGTCCGCGTCCTGGAAATTCCAGGTATGCCCGCAATAGGGGCAGGACCACTGAAGCGCGATGCTTTCGTCCGGGAGTTTGACAAAGGTGCATTTCATGGTCACACCCCCTCGATGTGGTAAACATGGTCGCTCCACTCGCAATCAGCTCCCTGCCGGGATTGGGTGAGCTTGCATAGCGTCATAGGCCCTCACCCCCAGCCTCGTTAGCGTCTTCATAGAACTCCAGCCACCCATCAAAGGCGAGCTTCTCCTTGATTAACGCCTTCCTCTTCCTTTCCGCTTCCGCCGACTCTTTGCTTGCTTGTTCGGACTTCATGTTCTATTACCTCCGGGATTTGTCCCCGAACCTGCGGGACAAATCCCAGGGGGCGGCGCCATGTAGTCAAGCATGGCTAGTCGCGTGTGCTCTTGCGAAGCGCGGCCCAGCACATGATGAGTATGGCCTGGACCATGACGAATGCCGCCAGCGGACCAAGTTCCACGACACGTCGGCCCTCTTCCCGCGACCACTGAAGCGCAGCGAGTGTGAGCAGCAGGGCCAGCCCAAGGGCCAGCGGTCCGCCGACGCGCAGTCCGTCGTGCTCGCGCCAGAAGGCCACGCGCGCCATCCCTCCAAAGACAAGAACAAGAATGAAGGTGTTGCACAGACCCTGATGTGCGAGGTAAAGAGACTCGAGTTCGGTCAGTTCCATTGCTGTATCCTCCACAGAGTGATGTTCTCTGTAGAAAATATACCATTTCTGGTTTTGTTTTGTAAAGAAAATAATGTATTCTAGGAAATACAAACTAGAAAGTGCGTTATCTTGGAGCGCAGCCATGACCTTGGGCGAAAGAATCATCCAGTTGCGGAATAGGAAAGGCTGGAGTTCCGGACGCTTGGCCGAAGAGGCCGGCGTCTCGCGAGGATACCTTTGGCAATTGGAGACAGGCGGCAAGGACAGGCCGAGCCTGAACGTCCTGGAACGCCTGGCCAAGGTGCTCGGGGTAAACGTCGGGGAGTTTACGGACGAAGGAACGGGGCCAAAGCCCGCCGCAAAGCCATTGCCTCCCGGGCTGGCCCAGTTCGTGCGCGAGAAATCCAGCAAGTATGGCATCACGAAGTCGGATGTGGAGGTGCTGGGGGCAATCCATTTCCGAGGAAAACAACCGGTAGCCCCGGAGGACTGGGAACTTCTCTATCTTTTTCTCCGCAAATGGGCGGGGTGAAGCGCATTCATATTCGCAAGGGTTTCTCCGTGACCTGCCGCTGATCTTTCAGGAACCGGATCAACCGCTTCTCCAGGGCGAGCGCCTCATTGTCCAGTGCCTCCAGACGCTTCTCCTCATCCAGCACTTTCCCGAGCCAACCCTCGGCGCCTGCGGTGTTGCCGTCGCGCATCGCTTGCGCGGCTGCATTGGCGCACCAATCCAGTTGTGCGGCGCGGGCCGCCATCTCCTCCTCCAATTTGACGAGCGCACTTTCGGTATGCAGTTCACGCCGCTGGTCCACGATAACCTGTTTGAGGGTGGCTTGTTGTTCGGGTGTCAGTTCCGACCAGTTCACCCCATAGGCCTTGCGCAGCCAGTGCACGTCAAACCGTGCGAGGGCTCTGTCCAGCTTGGCCAGACGCTCGTGCCGCAGCCGTGCCTGTCTGGACTTCTCCCTGACCCTCTCGACCTCTGCCGTCACTTTGTTTCTGTTCGCAGGGGTGATCCCCTCTCTCTGTATGCGTTCCAAAGAATGAGTTGCATCTTTGCGCACGGATTTCTCGTCCGAGCTATCTTCTCGAGTACCAGCCCTGACCCGCTTCTTTGCATAGCGGCGTTCCTTGCGTATGGTATCCGCACTTGGAACAATTCCGCTTCGCGCCAGGACATTGCCCGGCGCCCGCTGCTCGATTCGGCTGGCATGCTTTGACGAGCTTTGCCACGCCCAATAAACAAGTCCTCCCAGGATGAGAAGTATGGTGAGCGGGTTCGTGCGCACGAAGGCGGCGACGGCGTTTGGCATGGCTGCACGAGCAAGGGCCAGCGCCAGGAGGCCAGACAGCAGAATCGACAACGGTTTGGGTACGTCCGTCTTTCCGATGAACTGATAGGCGGCAATGAAGACCACGCCGCATAGTATGAAGATGGCCACAGGCCCGAGTTTCTCCGTCGAAAACCCCAGCGTACGTTGCGCCATGGCCAGTCCAGCGGCGAGCAAGAGGCCGACAGCCACGGATAGAACTTTGCCTTCGTGCCCCGGAAACGTTTTGGCAAAGGCAACCCTCGAGGCGGCTGCGAACACGAAGAAGTACAGAACCATATCCACCGCGACGGGATAGCTTCGCCAGAACCATTGGACGTATTCCATCCACCGGACGTAGTGAGGCGCCATATATAAAGGTATGCCGTCACCCGGGAGGGACACCCGGGAAATTCGTCGTGCGTGGTTAAGGTTCAGGTCGGTCCGGCGAATCGTCGTGCCCAACGTCTATGCGCGTCAAGCATCAAGAGGATGTCCCGTGCGCGTGCGGTAACGAAACGGAAAGGGTCCTGTTTAGAAAAAGGGGAACTTGCCCCTTTCGGGGCCTACTCGTCCGGATTGAGGCCGTCAATCGCCTGGACAAGGTCGCGCAAGGCGTCAAGCTCGCACCAGATGCACGATTCCTCCCATGCTTGGGTTCTTCTGTTGAACTGGCTGTGCCGGATGCACGCGCGATGGACATCGACCTCACGCTCTGGAATGAAGTCCTCCTTCTTTACTGGCGGCGCGATGGTTTTCACCCAGTGCCAGATGCTTACTTCAAATCTGCCATGTTTGGCTTTGGTCACAGGTCCTTTGCCCTGTACGTTCACAAAATTCTTGTTTGCCATTTTCGTTACCTCCGAAACTTTCCTTTATGCCTGGCCGGAAAAGAAAATTACGGAGGCATCATCTAGAAAATGGCCAAGAATAAAGTCGTGAACGATGCACGAGGGCAAAGGAGCGGCCAGTGACCGTACTCCAAAACCAGTGGCAGATTGAAGAGTAAGGAAACGTCGGGCACCGGGTCGGCGGAAAACCATCGACTTGTGCCGCAGAATTCAGGGGACTTCCTGAGCGTGCGTGTCGGGTAATTGATGATGACATCGCGTGCATCACGCTGCGCAGCCTGGATTCATAACCGGAAGAGCCCAAGCGATGGGGAGTAACTTGTCATTTCTTCTGGTGCGTTCCGGACTTGACGCCTGGTCTTGACCGGGCGGTGTGAAAGACTGCCTCACCAATCGTGCGCGTGGCCCAGGGGCCAAGTTCCCCGTTGTCATGTTACTTCCCAGCGGGTGGTCTCGAAACCGGGTAGTGGCATGGTAATCGAAACCCGTGAATAGTCGTTCCGCACCCGCCGCTCCGTCGTTGGCTTGACGCCGCAAAATTACGTTGGTTGGCAGCGGTAATGGACGTGCAGCACGGCTTCGGGATTCGGCCGCGTTTCGTGGAAGGGCGCGGATGCTGATGCCGTTGCCCAGCCGTGCTGCAATCGCACGCGCGCAATGAGCGCAGCGAGTCAGCGCAACGGGTGGGTGGGCGGGGAACTGAAACCATCTCATGCCTGGCGAATGTCCGTCGATGGGCCTCTACCAATAGAAGATGCAGGACTACGGGACGCAACCTCGAACCTGTACGGTGCAATACGCCTCTTCCTCGCACGCCCACGATGCATGAGAAAGGGAGAGGCTACTCCGCCTCTCCGATGTCTGTCATGTTCAGATGGTCCAATGCCTGAAACAAGTCGCGCAACTCGTCCACGTTGCACCATATGCTGTTCTCATCCCATTCACTGGTCTGGACGTTCCACTTGGCGTAACGAATGCATGCCCTATGGACATCCTGCTCGCGCTCCGCAGAGAACCCGGAATCGCTTTTCACGGGGACAACGCGCTTCCACTGCCAGGCGCTCACCTGGAACCTGCCCACTTTGCTTCCAACTACCGGCCCTCTGCCCTTCACATTCACTAACCTACATCCTGCCATGTTCAACCACCTCGGTTTTCTTGTTTGAGCTCGAACAAGAAAACCGTGGACTATGCGAAGTGGACTGTGCCCCGTGTTCACACTCCTTCGCACGCTTCGTGTGCTTCAGCCATGTCTTGTAGAAGCGCCTCCATGTCAGGAGCCATTCCGCCTCCCAGGTGTCGACGTAGCCATAGGTGTTCGTGACACTTGCTCCGTGGTAGGAACAGCCGCACATGCCGCAGCATCGCTCCCGCGCCACCACCGCCTTGCTCACACGCACAAATCCAGTCCATCTGCCACGCGTGCTGCCGCAATGAGGGCAGGCCTCAAACTTAGGCGCATTCTCTTCCTGCACGTAGGACCATCGCTCCATGTCTTCCGTAATACGCGCTGGGTCTTTTGCTGGCGCCATGCAATCACCTTCGGGGAATTCCCCCGCGCGCTGGGGAATTCCCCGGCATTGACATGTGGGCTGGCACGTTCGGCCACGCCCGCGGAAAAGCGAAGAAAGAAAAAGGGGGCTCATGTCGAGCCCCTGATGCGCGCCTGGAAGGCCTCGCCTGTCTCCCCGCCGCCGTGTGCCTCTTGCAGCTCGCGCTTGAATACGCGCCACATCATCGCCCAGAGTCTTTCCGAGTAGCCTCTACTCGGAAGACGCTGGAGGTTGTAATCGGCGAGCTCCGGCTGCTCCGCTTGCGCTTCCAACTCGGCGACATCAAGAGGGTCGAGGCGCATCAAATCTTCGGCCTCGACACTGTCGTCGAGCCAGAGCGCTCCTGGGTCTATCTCTTCGCGCACGGTCGATAAGACCTGTACGCGGATGGGTTTGGTTCTTGGTTCTGGTTGCATGTTTTCTCCTCCGGGATTACCCCTGTTTCATGGGGGGAACAGGGGGAATCTTGAGGAGGGAAAACCGTCAATCAACCAGAACACAAACATGCGCCCCAATCCGCACAGGTCCAAGAAGACCGCGCGGGTCTTGACCAGGAGCGGTGGAAGCGCCGCGGACGGAGCGAGAGTATTATATGGCGCGCATCGTTGCGCGAGCTGTGGCGGGGAGACGCGGGCGCATCGGCCGGTACGGCTGGACCCTCGGGTTCCTGACAACTCAGGAACCCGGCACGACCCTGCGAGGTGCTGTGTACTCTTCCACTGCCGCCGCAAGGAACGGATGGCGGACAATGATATTTACGCTACGCATGCCGTGCTTCCTGACCAGATGATGGACAAGGAGAAAGCAGATGGTGGGCAGGTCTACATCGCGAAAGTCCCAAGAGTGACCACAGTAGGGGCAAGTCCAGTTGAGCGCAATCGTGCCATCCTTTAGCCCGACGAGTGTGCACTTCATGGTCATCGCTCCTCCAGGCCATATATCCACTCGCATCCTGCGCACAGGTTAAGCAGCGAACCGCCGTGCAAGAACGCCCTCAACAGCCCGTGGCTTTTGCAGCGTGGACACGTGAAGATGTACCTGTAGTCTGGCAAGGACGGCATGACGCGAATTCGTATTCGCTTCCGTCCTGAATCCATTTCCCCCTTGCATTGCACCGCCTTGATGGCTTCGGCTATTTCTTGCCTGGCCATCGCTTCCCGTTCTTCCGCCTGAACCCACTCCAGGATGCCCTCCATCGAATCACCCCACAAAAATACCTCGCCATTGTGAATGATGCTGGTCTGTTCCATGTCTATCCCTCCGGGGTTTGTCCTTGAAGGAGAGGACAAACCCCGATGCATGTCGGAATGCAAACTTCCAGAGCATGGCCTTCGGCCCGCGACGAGCGCTGCGAGTCAGGGAACTGGGGGGGGCGGGCGGGGGGCAACAACCATCCCATGATTGCAATTGGTCAACCCATTTGGTCCCGGCAGGGAAGCGCGCGGCCACACGGTTTGCGGGCAGCACACCGTGTAAGCGCTGTGCCGCGAGCTTTGCGAGCAGGCGCCTCCGGGTGGGGGGGCGGGGGGCTG
>JADLGB010000326.1 GCA_020849535.1 Candidatus Hydrogenedentota bacterium | reverse complement strand
GATCGCGCGTATCACTCCAAACCACACAAAGCCAAACTGACCAAACGCCGCATCGGCGCCCTCATCGCGCAACGCAATTCCGAACATGGCAGCGGACTGGGCACGTTGCGTTGGGTCGTGGAGCGCACGATCAGCTGGCTTCATCAATACCGCAGGCTTCGCGTGCGATACGAACGCCGATTGGATATCCACGAAGCCTTCTTCGCGCTCGGATGTATTTGCATTTGCTTCAATCATATACAGGGCTTTTGTTAGAGGCTCTAAGACTTTTTCGAGATATCGCTTCTGCCTCACGACCTGTGATTACGTGCTGTACTTGGTGGGCGGCGCGAGAATTCGACGGCTGCTTTCGAAAGCGGACGCGATCCTGGTGGGAAGTGTCCGGTTGTCTTAGAACTTCCTACACGCAAGGTGAGCTTCGTCATTCTTGTGGCTGTCCCAATGTTGTTGATGCAATGACTGTCTTCATCGGAATAACCCGGGTGCCGTGACTGTCGTTGCGGGAGCGTGTCTTTGAATGTGTTTGACGCGCAAAGCACGTGCTTTCAAGGAGAATCCCTGTAACTGGAGAAAAACTGTGCATATACGTACTGCTTGTCTCTTGGTAGCTTTGTGGACGTTCACCACACTTCTGGGATGTCCAGACAACAGAGGGTCATTTACACCTCTTCCAAAACTCAAATTCACTGATATCACCCTGTCACAGAGCCGGGCCAATACCGGAGACAAGATTGAGATTGCGTGGGACTATGAAAACGCCGACTTGCTCGAACAGCAGTCAGTACAGGGAATCGGCTTGCTGCTTCAAGGTCTGTCCTTAACGGAAGCCGTGCGCTTGGAGAACCAGGAGCGGAGTTTCAAATTCGAGTTTTGGGGACCTATCACCGTTGTGCTGATGGCCGAAGATGAAGACACGATCGATGACGACTCGAAGACGGCCGACAGCGTTGCGTTTGATATCTTATTGGACGAGGATTCACATCTTACATTACACTATCGCCCCGTCAATACTGCGACCGAGGTTCCTGGCGCGCCGGCGGCGCAAAGCTATAGCTATCCTCGGCTCGGTGCAAGTGACTTCTCTACGCATCAGATCCGATTCTCGCAATTCGTTGGATTCTTCGACAGACCGAGCGAGGCCAACGGTCTAATTGACGAGCTAACGCCATTTCTCGATAGCGATTCCGCGTTTCGAGCTTTGTCCGCGAGTGTAGAGGAAAGTGACGCGTTTACCATGAAGCAGGGATCGGGATACCAGTTGATTTCCGCGTCAGTGCCCAGTCTAGGAATGTCCAATGCGTACGTATTCGGCGGCGCAATCGCTTACGACGGTGAAGAAATCCCCATTAAAGCGGAAGACGATCCTGAGTTTGTGGGCAGGCACGGAGGCGTTCTCTTGTTTGAGCCAGTTTTCATGGCAATTCCTCTACTCGTGGGGTTCAAGAACCAGGCATATGACATTGTGGACATTCAACTGGGAAATCTCTCGCAAGGGTTCGTGGCCACCTTGACAACTGGAACGTTAAACAATGGCGGTGACCTACTGCGGGGCATTCAAGGTACCGTCGATATTGACTCCACTTCCGACGGCAACAGTGTGGGCACTATCTCCGGTACCATCAAAGGAGCCAACATTGGATTCGGAGTTACCACGCTAGGCGGAGATATTTTTGACTCCATCGTTCACATCGAAAATGTGGAGTGGAGTATGCCGTTCTTGTTCGATACGGACCTCAATAGCCGGTTGGCGTACGCGGAGGGTTAGTGGGTGACAGGTGCAACCCGTTATCTCGCGCCGATTTAACCTGAGGGGCGTTCCCGCTCAATGCTCTTGAATCATTCCGGAGTGAATTCGACCGATGACTCGCCGCGCGGCTTACCGGCTGCACAATGTGTTTTTGTATTCCAGTTGTTTTTTCCGACAGAGCTCGCGCTCGTGCTGGACGCCGGTCAGAAGGAATAGCGGGCCATAGCATCAGAATCTAAGGGTTTAAGGCGCAGGACTGCATGAAGCGCTATCGAACTCTATGGAGGTGTGGGCCAATGCAAAGGAAAGCGGTTGGGCCAACTCTCGCAGTTCTTTCCCTGTTGACACTGGCGTCGTGCCCGCCGAGCGATCCTCCCCAGTTGCGTTTTACGGAAGTGGTTGCATCGACAATGCATGCGTTACCTGGCGAACGGGTTACGATCTCCTGGAGAATCGCGAACACCGCTTTGCTCAAGGAGCAAGCGTTACGCAGCATACCCTTGGTGTTGCAGGGAGACGTGCTTGCCACGTTCACGCAATTGGAGGAGACCACACGCAGTATCTCGTTCGATTTCGCCGGTCCCGAGACCATTCAACTCATCCTTGAGGACGAGAATACTATTGACAATCCAGACATCGCTGCAGATGTGGTGACCTTGAATATTCTCTCGGACGAGGACGCGAAGTTCACGGCGACATTCGTGGCACTGAGCGATACAAACTATCCCCGACTTGGCTACGACGAAAACGGAGCGAGCGAAATCTCGTTTTCGGCATTCCTGGGTTTCTTTGATCGACCGGGCTCTCGTGAATTCACGATCGATGTCCTGGAGCCATATCTCGACCCGGAACAGGACTTTCGCGGCTATTCTTATAGCGAAAGCGAAGTGGACGGTTTCTTGTTCGCCGAAGGCTGTCGATACACCGCGATGCCATACGCTCCCTTTCGGAAAGGCAGCGAAGGTCTTCAGGTAAGGGCCGAACTGGAAAGAACCGACGCTTACCTGTTTGGGGGAGCGTTCGCCTATGCCGGAGATCCATTCGATATCAAGACCGATGACGGCAACGAGACAGGATTTCGGGGAACGTCTCTTGCCGTCGAGCCGATCTTCATGGCGATTGCCTTGGATATCAGTTTCGTCTCTCATACGTACGAGGTTGGAGATATCCAAGTCGGAAACCTGTCCCAGGGGCTCGTCGCGACACTGACCTCAGGCAAATTGTTTGGCGACAGTGGTCATACGCGTGGCATACATGGCAGCTTTCAGACCACGTGGGATAACAGCCCGGCTTCGACGGGAACAATCACTGGTAATCTCAAAAATGCCGACCTGGCCGTTCCGGTAAGCAATGCGTCGGGTGACACGTTCGACGCATTCGTCAAGGTCGAGAGTGCTGAGTGGAGCATGCCGTTCTTGTCGGACTTGGATTTCGGAAACCGCATTCTCGTTGCAAACTGACCTGCGGTTCTTCAACCTCGGAGCAGCGACAAAGTACTCAATTCGTGTCACATCACTAATGACATCTTTACTCCTCAGATGGCGCCTTTGATCAATCCATCAGGACGGAAGAACTGATGCTGAAAGGGGCGCGGTTGCTGAGCATCAATGCCCTCGTTGCGAATGCCAATGCCTAACAGTGGCAAACAGTCAAGGAGATAACTCATGAGAACATCACATTCGCACCTATCTATCCTGCTCATCGCAGGCGCATGCCTTGCCCCGGCCGGAGTCACTGATTCACTAAGCCCAGCGACTTTTGACGAGTACGTCGGTATCGGAGGCTTCTCAAGTTCAGGTTCCGACCCCTCAATTGCGGAGTATGTGGATTTGACCGTCTCGCCGGAAGACTGGGCGGACCGAGGTGGTGGTGCAGGTTTTGCCGAAGCCGGTGATACACTGCCGGTAACAGCCGAGGCTGTCCTTGACTTGGTAGGTGGCGCAAATTTGTCCGGTATAGGTGGTACAGCAGCAGTGCTTTCGCGATACTACTTTACGATAGAGGAACTCGACCCGGGGACGCCTGACATAGTACCGATCATCTTCAGTGCATTCGGCTCGGTGTCTGTCGATAGCAATCAGCCGGTCGGCTGGACATTTGCCCGCATCACCACAAACATCGTTGGGCAACTGCAGGTTGATAACAACGATGGATTTGGATACACCACGGGATACTGGGAACAGGAGTGGGATATACCGGTCAACGCGACCGTAGGTCAAGAATATCGAATCGATTTATACGCCTATACACATGGGCACGGAGCGGGTGAGGACTATTTCTTTGATTCACGTACATTCATCGATCCGATGGTGTTCTTCGATCCCAACTTTGCTCTTCGCGATCAATACAGAATTGCTTACAGCAGTGGAATTGTCGAAGTCGCGCCGGTACCAGAGCCGTCAACAATCCTTCTTGTCTTCGCGGGAATTTCATGTCTTTCTGTAAGGAAGGTCCGCCAGACGAGAATGTGTAGACGGTCCGCGTCCTGAACATGGCATGTCAAGCCTTAATTATAGCTGCATATCAGAAGAAGAACGAAATGCTTGTGGTTTGCTCTGGACCCTTAGATCGGTAGCACAACAGAGGACGGCAGAAACCATTGTTCACACGTGAAGGGTCATGACCCACTCGTAGTACGCTGGGATTCTACGGTGGGCAGGGGATGAGCGGGAATTCACATCTTCCCTCTCACTCGATACGACCAGATGGTGGAGCTTGATCGCTCATATCATGACGACCACGCTAGCGGCCAGCCTGATCGCGATTGTCAGAGTGCGGATAAGTCCGCCAGGATCTTTGTTGCTCGTATTCTGAATGGAGAAATGCCATGAGCCATTGCGTTCTTTTGGTTTATGCCCCTATCGCGCCCGATACCATGGGATTATCGCCACCGCTGGGGCTCCTGTACTTGGCTTCGGCGCTCCGCTCCAAGTCCATTCCGGTGCGACTTTTCGATCTCCGTTATGAGGAGAACTCCTGGAAGACTGTTGTGCAGGCAGTGTCCACGTCAGAGAAATGTCTGGTAGGCTTCTATTGTGACAGTGAGAATCTCTACCGGGTGCTGCACTTGAGCGACCAGCTTCTGAGGCGCTTTTCTCAGGTGACGACCGTTCTGGGCGGTCCTCATGTGACTCATGAGTGGGAGCCCTACGTGCGAGATCGCCGCATCGTGGTCCGCGGCGAGGGGGAGTACTCCATACTTCTTCTTGCCAAGCACATCTTGGAAGGCGAAAAAGATATCCGGAGGATTCCAGGAATTGTCTACCGGTATGAAGGACAAATACGCAAGAATCCTCCCTTTCTTGGACCGTATAGAAACGTTGATGATATACCATATCCGGACTATTCCTTGCTGCCGGCGTCTGGCTACTACATTCCCGCCGTGATTACTAGCCGAGGTTGCATGTACGGCTGTTTCTTTTGTAGCGAGGGGTCTGGAGATCGCCTCTACAGACCACGCAGTGCTGACAACGTCGAGGGCGAGTTGATCCACCTCAAGGAGCATTACCGGGGTGAATTGCGTTATCTGGCATTCAATGATGATACTTTCACGGCCTCTCCCGATCGGGTTCACGAGATGTGCGATGTGATCGACCGCGTCTTTCCCGACAAATCGTGTTTCCGGTTCTTCTGTGAAGGCCGTGTTGACGTACTTGCGGGACGTCCGGACCTCCTAATGCGATTGAAGGAAGCGGGGTTGGTGCGACTTCAGATTGGGATAGAGTCAGGTAACCAGGACATGTTGGATCGGATCAACAAACGTACCCGGGTAGAACAGGTGCAAGCTGTGGTAGCTGATTGCGCAAACACCGGAATCCCCTCTGTCTTTGGTAACTTTATCTGCGGCTTGCCGGGGCAAACAAAGGAAGATATCGAAGCGGACATGATATTTGCAAAGCGGTTGGCCGACCTCGCGCCGGACCGTATTGAATTGGGAGTGTCGATTCTGGTTCCCCACCTGGGAACCGAGTTTCGCATAAATGCCCAACAGTGGGGACTTGAGTTGCTGGATGAGAACTTTGTTACGGGGCGGATGGCCGAAACCTGTTTTTCGGAGACCTCGCACTTATCCAAACTGGACGTCGAAGGACTTCGAAACCGGTTCCGGGACGAAATAGGAGACTACATCCTTGCAAAGGCGTCGCCGCTTCTCTCTCCACAGAAGTTGAAGGAACTCGTTGTTCTTGCAGCGGAGAGTTCAGCGCGGTCTTATGTTGTTAAGCGTTTCTGTCAGTTTCTGCACTTTGGCCGTGTCTACGTCATGCGCGGCCATCCAGACTACCGGTTTCTATTCGAGGTATCCACAGATGCGATGCCGACGTGCGCACCAGTCAGCGTTATGGACAATTCTGTCGAGCCCCGTGATGGAGCCTATCTGATCAACCGAGGGTCACCTTTCGAATTCGAACTCACGGCGAGCCAGATGGAATATTATCACTATTTCGTGGGAAAACTCTCCTTTGACGAGATTGCGCAACACATGGCCACCCGGAAAGGAATTCCCGTGTCCCAAGCGCAGAAGGAGTGCGAGGAAGTCTACCTTGAGTGTGAAGACTGCATGGCAGCCGTCACACTTGTGTAATCCTACGGCGGAGAACCCTACTTACAAGCGGCTACACGGTCGTACTTGCGCTCACTGACTCAAGACGCCATCTTGAGGCATAAACGGTGATCGCAGTATGAACCGAATTGGGCCAATGGCGAACAAGATTCCTTCACCCGGCCCTAGAGGCTCGATACTCACTTTGCCCGAAAAGCCCGCTTTGCCGTCCGACTGGCCCGTTCGTGGCAGGTTTTCCAGCTTAATCCGGCTGATATTATGGCGATCACTTCGACCCATGACAGCCTCCCTTCAGTTACGAGGACCTTAGCTCCTTACAAGTGCACACACTGCCCTCAGCCTTCATGTAAAATAGGATAACATTATCCATTGAATGTGTCAATACCAACAATTCCGAATGGCCCGGGACATCCTCGCTTATGTTGCGCATTCACAAAACGCGTTCCGCGTCGCATATTAGCTTCCATACTTTGGCCAAAGAGAGTCTTGGCGTCAGTCTGGGCGTGTATCGCGGCGACGGTAGTGGAGGGCGGCCGGTCTCCAGCTCGCACGAGTCTCACGGGGTGCGGTGGCTCTGCAATTTGGACGGCGGTGGCCGCACGGCTCAAGTTGGGTGGGAATACCGCGCTAGACTGGTGGAGGAAGAAGACCGCTCCAAGCGCCGGGTCAAGACATCGCATTCAAGGATTTGGTGAAGTGGGAGGAATTCGGTGACCGATAGGAGTGGAACTTGACGAACAAGGAGAGTCAATTGCGTTGCTCAAGGAAAAGTGCCAGAGAGGAACGCTCACGCTCGTATTGGCTGCCAAGGACACCAAGCACACTAGTGCGGTGCTCTCAAGCGGTATCCCAGAGGCAATCAACGCGAGAGACTTCGAGGCGACCGGCCCAAAGGTATTGCGCTTTCTCCTGCTCGCGTCATGAATGACACCCCATCCATACGGGCCATCTACCGAGCTCATGGAGAAATCAGGCTTCAAGTCGGGGATCGGTCTCTTCGCGGCAGAATGTGTACCGTGTACTACTTCCTTTTCGTTCTGCGCCGCTTCGCTGCCAATTGGGACTTTGGTTCGCAAAGAGGCGGGCCGGGTTGGGACTCAAGGCTCAATTTCCTTAACGAAGATTCTGCCAGCGCGGCCCGAACGGTGGCAAGTGACTTATCCAAGCGCCGGTGCAAGGGACACAGGTTTTCCCGATGTTCGGCAAGACCGAGAGGGCAATGCTCGATCCGATGGATCGGATCTACCGCATCGATGACGTCCAGAAGGCTTATTTCGGCCGCAGGCCTGGCCAAGACGCATCCACCGTTGATTCCGCGCATACAGCGAACGAGCTTCGCGTCGCCCATTTGTTTCAGTATTTTGGCAAGATAGTCCTTTGGAATTCGCGCGCGCTCCGCGATGACGGCAGTAGTTAGCGGTTGATTGCCGGCCTGCGCGAGCCATACGGCAGCGCGCAAAGCGTATTCTGCGGTTTGTGAGAACAATTTCAGTTTCCTTTGTCATACCCCACCGTGAACGGGTGGTCGAAACGGCCGTACCACCCCACACGATTGAGGTCACACCGAATGCACAGTCGAACCCGCCCGAAGCCACGGCCGGCGACCCATGAGAATCACAGACAAATCCTCACGCTTAACAGATTATACGCATCATAGCGCGGTCTTCACAAAGAAGCGAATTCTCTTCACAACGAGTTCGCGAATTCACTGGCGCGTGTTACTAATAAATAGACACATGACTACGAGGTCCGCCGCTGACGCTTCCGTAGCGAGCTGGGTACTGATCCGTGCCATCCAGACTGTACCACGCGTGTTTCGCCGTGGCGGTATTGTCCACGCCGCGCCAGCAGGAGGAGGAAATGTTGTTCACGGGACGCTTACCGCATTTCAGGTAACCCAGCTTCTGAAACCTTTGAGTAGTGCACCGCAAGACAGCGGTTGGGAAAGACCGTGTCCCTCCTGATCGGCGTTGCCGTCGTGTGGGCCGCCAACTGCTAGGGAGTGGCGAACGCCAGTTTGACATTGTCGATCGACGGCTATAGAGTTCTGGATAGAAATATCGTGTAGTGTCGGGTTTTGCTTTGAAGGGTGGTTGGCTCGGGTCCGGACATCAGTTTTCATGGGAAGCGTCACGCCACGGCATCCTGTGGTCACGAGGCTACCCGCCGTCCGGTTCGCCAGTCCGAGTTTGGATCCCGCGGGAATTCCGAAGTTTCAATGGAGGATTAGTCATGTCCGTCGCAGAAGAATTCGTGTGCATCTTTCGAGAAGAGCACCGGGCAGTTCGAGACACGATACTGGGACTCGTCTCCGCCTTCCGGAGCAAGAAGAGGGCAGAGATACAATCTTTGCTCAACAGACTGGCCTGCCTCACGGGACCACATTTTCGGTACGAAGAGGAGGCGCTCTATCCCGAGTTGACCGCTTTCTTTACGGACGAATACGTGGAGAAGCTGTATAGCGACCACGACATGGCCATAGCAAATGCGAAACGGCTCATCGAGCTCGCAGGTGCGGAAGAGATCTCCGATGATCAATCGCGGCAAGCCATACGAATCCTGCAGAGCATTATGCCGCACGTCAGCGACTGCGATGGTTTGTCCATCCTCATAGAGACATTACCGGATGAGAAAATCCAGAAAGTCCTAGACATCCGGCAGATGGCTCGGGAGGAAAACCTGGGTTTGACGGGTTGGGCGGATGGGATCCGTAACCGTCTCCTCCCTACCTGAGGGCGCGCGTGGGTTCTGTTCCGGGCATCGTCGATCCTGCCCTGCGCGAGAATAGAGCACTGATGCTGTTGTTTGATCGTGCCGCGTGACTCGGCACGCTTCACTCCCGGTTACCGTGAAACTTCAGGCCAAAGAATCTGACCATCTGTGCTGTCGCCGGTTGCAAGCGGAACGGGGCAGGGTTTGCTGGTAAGCGACGACGAGTTCTCAAGGGTCTTGACAACGGCGCGCCGATACATTAGAGTTATAGATAGAAATATCCACAATTGACATGCAAGGTTCAGATCCGTGTGACGACCATGGTGCTCTGGATGGCTAGTGCCTGGAGGGGTAAGGACGCGAGGTGCATCCAGGCGCACGTTCGGGGGAGTAGGGATGATATCGAGCGCAAATCCGAATAGTCAATGCTGCCGGATCGGGCGGACACTCCAATTGGCGATGTCTTTCACAGGCTTCTTTGTGCTGGCTGGGGTGCTTCGGTGCGAAGCGAGTTTTGCGCAGGAAACGGCGGCGTTTTTCAAGAGCAGTTGCGCAAGCTGCCATACCATTGGCGGGGGTCGGCTCACGGGACCGGACTTGAAAGGGGTCACTGAGCGCAGGGATCGGGAGTGGCTCCGTTCGTACATTCTGAATCCTCAAGCCAAAATCAACAGTGGTGACGCCTACGCACTACAGCTATTGGAGGAAGCGCGCGGCGTTGTGATGCCTCAGGTGCCCGGTCTCACCCCGGAAAAGGTCGACTTCCTCCTCGACTTGATCGAAGCCGAGTCCGCACTTGAAGAATCCCAGTTCAAAGGCATTCAGGTGTCCATGGAACCGTTCACGCCGGCAGACGTGGCTCAAGGAATGGCGATCTTCAAGGGGCGTCAATCCCTAAGCAATGGGGGGCCAGCCTGCATGGCGTGCCACTCTGTCCCCGGCATTGGTGGGCTTGGGGGAGGGAACGTAGGACCCGATCTTACGCGCGTCTTCGAGCGGCTGCAGGGACGAGTCTCGCTCAGCGCGTGGCTGCAATCTCCGGCTACTCCTACCATGCAGTCCGTACTGCGTGACAATCCGCTGCGGCCCGACGAGATTCACGTCTTGGTAGCCCTGTTTGAGGATACGGCAAAAAACGGCACGCCCGTACAAGTGACCGTGGCCCAATTGTCGTTTCTCTTACTGGGTTTGGGGGGCGCGGTTCTGCTCCTGGTGGCGTTCGACTTCATATGGAAGGGCCGCCTGCGCGCGGTCCGGCGCCCGTTGGTACAGGCTGCAAAACTCTGAGGTAAGTCATGGATCTCCGAAACGCCATCAATTGGATCAAGGACGAATGTGATCCCAAGCTGCGAAGCTGGGAGGAGTTCTACCGCAACCGCTGGCAACACGACAAAGTGGTCCGGAGCACTCACGGCGTCAACTGCACCGGTGGTTGCAGTTGGGCGATCCATGTCAAAGAAGGCATTGTAACGTGGGAAATGCAGCAGCTTGACTACCCCGAATTGGAGGCCGGTCTGCCGCCCTACGAGCCCCGGGGATGTCAGCGTGGCATATCCTTTTCTTGGTATCTATACAGCCCTTTGCGGGTGAAGTATCCCTACATACGTGGCGCCCTTCTCGACCTGTGGCGTAAGGCCCGCGCGGAGTTTGAAGACCCGGTGGATGCGTGGAGTTCCTTGGTCAATGACCCTGTTTCACGCAAGCGTTGGCAGGTAGCCCGAGGCAAGGGTGGTTTTCGGCGGACTGATTGGGACACTGTGCTCGATGTCATGGCCGCCGCCAATATCTATACCATTAGAAAGTACGGTCCTGATCGGATTGCCGGTTTTTCGCCCATACCTGCCATGTCCATGATCAGTTACGCATCCGGATCGCGGATGCTGCAGTTGATGGGTGGTGTGTCCTTATCGTTTTATGACTGGTATTGCGATCTTCCGACGGCCTCCCCGGAGGTATGGGGAGAGCAGACCGACGTTCATGAATCGGCCGACTGGTACAACGCCAAGCTGCTTGCCGTAATGGGTTCCAATCTCAACATGACTCGCACGCCCGACTGTCATTTCGCGGCAGAGGCCCGGCACAACGGATCCAAGATGTGGGTTTTCGCCCCCGATTTCAATCAGGTGGCGAAGTATGCGGACGAATGGGTATCCCTCAATGCGGGACAGGACGGCGCCTGGTGGATGGCAGTCAATCATGTGCTGCTGAAAGAGTTTCATCACGAGCAACAAACGCCTTACTTCATTGACTACACGAAGCGCTATACCGACGCGCCCCTTCTCGTTCAGCTATCTCAGACCAATGACGGCGGTGTGTATCGTCCCGGTCAACTTCTACGCGCTAACCGGATTGAACCTTATAGGGAAGTTGAACATGGTGACTGGAAATTCCTCATGTGGGACAGCCGGGAAAAGCGGCCGAAGATGCCCATGGGGAGCGGTGGGTTCCGGTGGGGCTCTGAGAAGGGCAAATGGAATCTTACGCTGAATGACGGTTTGGACGGCCGCGGAATCGAGCCGGTGCTGACCTTCCTTGATGACCGTGACGACGCCGTACCGGTGCAACTGGATGACTTTGGCATGGGCACCGAGCTTGTACGCTCCGTTCCGGTGAAACAGATCGAGACTGCAACCGGTGAAACGGTGCTCGTCGCAACTGTTTACGACCTGATGATGGCGCAGTATGGCGTGCCGCGCGGTCTCGACGGAGACTATCCCGCATCCTACGACGAAGATATGCCGTATACACCGGCTTGGTCGGAGAAGTACACGGGTATGAGTCGCGACATGGTAATCCGGTTTGCCAGGGAATGGGGACGCACGGCGGAGCTTACCAAGGGAAAATGCACGATCATCATCGGCGCGGGAATCAACCACTGGTATCACGGCAATCTGATGTATCGCGCCGGTATGAACGCCCTTATGTTCTGTGGATGCGTCGGCGTCAATGGCGGCGGACTGGCCCACTACGTGGGACAGGAGAAACTCGCGCCCATGGAATCGTGGAACAGCATTGCCATGGGTAAAGACTGGTACCCGCCGTCACGCTTGCAGAACGCCCCAAGCTGGCACTACGTTCACACCGACCAGTGGCGGTATGAGAAGAACTTTACGGACTATCATACGGTTCCACGTCAACAGCCCCCCGACAGTCTCGCGCAGGGCCACACAATGGACGTGCAGGCGCGCGCCGTGCGCTCCGGCTGGCTACCATTCTATCCACAGTTCGATCAAAACCCTCTTGAACTGGCACGCGAAGCACAGGAGAACGGCGCGAATTCGGCCGACAAAGTCGCAGACTATGTTGTTAATAAGTTGAAGTCCGGCAAACTCAAGTTCTCGGTTGAAGACCCCGACGCTCCCGAGAACTGGCCACGGGTATGGTACATCTGGCGCGGCAATGCGTTAATGGCCAGTTCGAAAGGGCATGAGTATTTCCTGAAACACTACCTGGGCACTCATACCAACGCCATTGCGGAGGATATGGCGGAGGAATCCGTCCGCGAAATTGCATGGCACAAGGAGGCGCCCCAGGGAAAAATGGACCTGGTCGTGGATCTGAATTTTCGGATGGACACGTCGGCCTTGTACTCCGACATCGTATTGCCGGCCGCTACCTGGTATGAGAAGGCGGATCTGAACTCGACCGATATGCACAGTTTCATTCATCCGCTTTCTGCAGCGGTTCCTCCTTGCTGGGAGTCCAAGAGCGATTGGCAAATCTTCGAGGCCATTGCGAAGAGATTCTCTGAACTGGCTGAGAGGCACTTCCCCGATCCGGTTCCGGACATCGTGGCGACGCCGCTGGCGCATGACACCGCTGCGGAGATCGCTCAGCCCGATCTCAAAGATTGGAGGAAGGGCGAGATCGATGCCATTCCCGGAAAGACGATGCCCGGATTCAAGCTGGTGCAGCGGGACTACAAGAATCTTTACCGTCAGTACATCTCCTATGGACCTGGCGTGTGTCAGAATGGGCTGGGCGCACACGGCACGCATTACGACGTGGCAGATGTTTATGAAGAGGCGCTCGCCAGCCAGCCGGTTCAGGAGTGGGATGGAAACCGGTACCTATCCCTCAAGGAAGATCAAGACGTCTGCAACATCATCCTCCAGTTTGCGACGGTCACCAATGGCGAACTCGCGTATCGTTCCTACCAGAACATGGAGGAAAAAGTGGGCTTGCCCTTGACGCATCTGGCCGAGAAATCCCGGTCGGTCCGCTGCACGTACAAAGGGCTTCAGACCCGGCCGCAGCGCTTCATTAACAGCCCCATGTGGTCGGCGTTGATCGAAAAGGGACGGCCGTACTCGCCGTTCACGTACAACGTAGAGGCGCTCGTCCCATGGCGCACATTGACGGGGCGGCAACACTTCTACCTGGATCACCTCATGTATCTCCAGTTCGGAGAGCACCTGCCGACCTTTAAGCCGAAACCGCTGCCAACACAGTACGCTGACATGCGCTTCAGCAAAGAGGTGGGGCCGACCAAGACGCTAAATTATCTAACCCCACACGGCAAGTGGCACATCCACTCGACGTACGGCGATAACCAGCGCATGACGACGCTGTCCCGAGGCGTCGAACCCCTATGGATGAACGACGCTGATGCGGCCGAGATTGCGGTAAACGATAACGACTGGGTGGAAGTGCATAACGATCATGGTGTTGTCGTTACCCGTGCCGTGGTGAGCGCCCGCATTCCGCCAGGGGTCTGCATTCAATACCACTCGCCGGAGCGCACATACTCGGTGCCCAAGTCGCCTCTCCGGAAGAGCCGGCGTGCGGGAGGGCACAACAGCCTCACGCGGACACGGCTGAAACCGAATTTCATGGCAGGGGGATACGGCCAATTCACCTTCCACTTCAATTACTGGGGCCCCATTGGTTGCAACCGGGATACACACATCATGGTCCGGAAACTTCCGGAACTGAAATGGTAATCCTGGAGGAGCAGATATTATGAACGTACGATCCCAGATCGCAATGGTGTTCCATTTGGACAAGTGTATTGGCTGTCACACATGCAGCCTCGCTTGCAAGAACATTTGGACGGATCGCAAGGGCACCGAGTACATGTGGTGGAACAACGTGGAAACCAAGCCCGGTACCGGGTACCCCACCAAATGGGAAGACCAGGAGAAGTTCAAAGGAGGATGGGAGAAGAAGAACGGGCACGTGCGCCTGAAATCGACCGGCAAGGGCCGAATCGTAACCAATATCTTTCACAACCCGCACATGCCCAGTATGGATGATTACTACGAGCCGTGGACGTATGACTACCAGAATCTGTTCAACGCCCCCGAGGGGCCAGACCAGCCGACCGCGAAGCCCATTTCCATGGTTACCGGCGAGTATATCGACATCGAGTCTGGACCCAACTGGGATGACGATCTCGGCGGTTCTCCCGTATACGGCGAGAATGATCCCAATTTTGCCGGGTTGACGGATGAACAACGGCTTCAGCTTTTCTCCATTGAGCAGCTTGTGTTCTTCTACTTCCCGCGAATCTGCAATCACTGCACGAATCCGGCCTGCGTCGCGGCGTGCCCGTCCGGTGCTCTCTACAAACGCGGAGAAGATGGCATAGTCTTGCTCGACCAGAAACGATGCCGTGCCTGGCGCTCCTGCGTCGCCGCCTGTCCGTACAAGAAGGTCTTCTTCAACTGGTTCACGGGCAAATCGGAAAAGTGCATCCTGTGCTATCCGCGCCTGGAAACCGGACAAGCGCCCGCCTGCTTTCATTCCTGTGTCGGCCGCATTCGCTATCTTGGCGTATTGCTCTACGATGCGGATCGCGTCGAGGAGACCGCAAACCTGCCACAGGAACAGCTCATTGATGGTCAGCGGGATATGATCCTGGATCCAGGCGATCCGCATGTGATCGCAAATGCGAAGAAAAACGGCATTCCTGATTCGGTCATCAAAGCCGCGGAGGAGTCACCCGTTTATCAGTTCATCAAAGTCTGGAAGCTGGCTCTTCCGCCCCATGCTGAATTCCGCACGTTGCCGATGCTCTTCTACGTCCCGCCCATGGCGCCGGTTATGGCCAGTCGCCAAGATACCGGAGCGCTCAACAGTGTGAGTGACAACCTCTTCCATGACATTGATGATGCACGAGTTCCCATGAAGTTTCTGGCGAATCTATTTGGAGCGGGACAAGAGGGCAAGGTTGCGTACGCACTGCGGAAGCAGAAGGCGGTGCGCTGGTACCGGCGCGCGGTTACGGTTGGCGACGTGGATCTTGAAACGGCGGAACGTATGCTCCGCGAAGCAGATTGCACGGTGAGTGAGGCGATGGCGATCTATGAAATAACCTCGCTCTGCACCTTCGAACAGCGATTTGTAATACCGCCAATGTATCGGGAACAAGCGATCGAGGCACTCAAGGATCCACACGAGCAGAAGCAATCCGCCGGATTTGGATTCTTGAGCGGGCCGCGGAGGGGCTTGTAATGGACGCCCACTTGGATGCCTTGACGAGTGTTTGCCATTTCCTGGACTATCCAGGCCCGCAGTTTTTTCCCGCCGTCACGGACTGTCTGGACAAAGTGACCGCGGTTGACTCGATCGCGGCAGCGAAGATTCACGAATTCGGCAAACGAACTTCGGGGCTGGCATTGACGGAACTCGAAGAGCTGTACATTCAGACGTTCGATATGAATGCCACTTGTACGCTGGATCTCGGATGGCAACTCTTCGGCGAGGACTACAATCGCGGGCTCTTTCTCGTCAAGATTCGCCAAGAGATGAAGCGTCTCGGCATCCCTGAATCCCACGAGCTACCCGATCACATGTCGAACGTGCTGAAGGTGCTAAGCCGGATGGAACCAGACAAGGCCGAGGACTTCGCTGTCTCCTGCGTTCTGCCCGCCGTTGAGAAAACCTGCAACGCGATTAACGAATCCTGCCTGTACCGGCCTTTGATGGAGGCGGTCGTCCAACTGCTCAGTGTGGCGTACGCGGAGACCGTTAAGGAGGCAAGCGATGGCGCTCTCGTCTAATTCGCTCGACATCGTCCTGTTTGCGGCGCTGCCGTACTTAGTGCTGTTCACCTTTCTGCTGGTGAGCATTCAGCGGTATCGCGCGCAGACCTTCAGCTTCTCAAGTCTCTCTTCGCAATTGCTCGAGAACAAGCGGCACTTCTGGGCGCTGGTCCCATTTCACTACGGGATCCTCGTTGTGTTTGCCGGGCATCTTGTGGCATTTCTCATTCCACGCAGCATTGTGCTTTGGAACAGCCAGCCACTACGGTTGTACGTTCTGGAAGTGACGGGGTTAGTTTTTGGAATTCTGACACTGGTCGGACTTACCGAGATGATCGCGCGGCGGTTTACCAACTCGAAAGTCCGCAAGGTCACAAGCCGGCTCGATGCCCTTCTGTATCTATTGCTTCTGACACAAGTGGTTTCGGGGATTGCGCTGGCGGTGTATTACCCCTGGGGGTCTTCCTGGTTTGCGACGAACTTGACGCCATACTTGTGGTCCCTGTTCCGGTTTCAGCCGGATCTAACCTACATTACGGGCCTGCCAATTCTGGCCAAGCTGCACATACTCAATGCTTTTGTTGTTATCGGCCTGTTCCCGTTTACCCGGTTGGTCCACATATTGGTAGTGCCCAACCCATACCTGTGGCGCAAACCGCAGGTGGTTCGCTGGTACCGGCCAGCACCTCGCAATCTTACCTAGGGCCGAGGATGTCTTTTGGGGAAAGTAGACGATGTCTGACCAGAGGCAAGCTCTTGCAGTCCTTATGTTGATCACACTGGCATTCTCCGTGTGCTTCGCGTGCTGGACGGTCAATGGTGTGCTGGTGACCTGCCTCGTTGAGAACCAGATGGTTCGTTGGACCGAGTTCCTAAATGCCGGCCCCATCGGAGTATTGGTTCTGAGCGGCTCCCTGTTCCAGCTGCCCGTAAGAATCCTGCCGGATAAGTGCGGCGTACGGCGCATATTGGGCGGGGTCATGATTCTGTCGGCGATTCCCATGTACTTTCTGAGCACGACAGACAGCTACGGTTCGTTCATTCTCATGGCTCTTGGATTCGGATTGGCCGGCACGTCGTTCGCCATCGGGGTCGCGTATACCTCGGTATGGTTCAGGCGAGCGCATCAGGGCACGGCGCTAAGAATCTTTGGTACCGGCGGTGCCTGCGCTGCGATTCGGCCTTGGGGTAAATGGCTTGCGGACAAGTGGAGCGGCGCTCGGTTAACTCATTGGGACACCATCATCATGATTGGTTCGGCCATGGCGTGCGGCTGGATTGTAGGCAAAGCAAGCGTATCGCCGTCACCAGAGAGATTCTCCTGGACCTTCCGGGTCCTAGTTTTCCTACTCTTCGCGACTGCAGGGATTGGGAATGGCTCAACTTTGCGCACGATTGCCGTAATTATCAAACCGGAACACGCCAGACCCGTACTCGGAAGGACCTCTGGAATTGCCGCATATGGCGCGTTTCTAATCTCCGTCACCTTCGCGTTACAAATCAACGCTGGAAGGCTGGAGTACGCAATGTATGGATTTGCCATCTATTACTTGACGTTTCTTGTCATCAGTTGGTGGTGCTGCGCCCAAAAGAATGCAGAGGTCGCATGCTAAAGACGTTTATGGGCAGGACAATTCTTACGTATGTGTTAGTCATTGGGGCCCTCTTGAGCGTTGTGGCACTTGGCATGGCGGTCCGGACGTATCATTTGCCCGACAATCATCAGGGATATGAGCCGCGACAGCCAATCGCATTCTCCCACCGGCTGCATGCGGGCGAACTGTCGATTGATTGCAGGTACTGCCATACCGCCGGGGACAAAAGCCGGCATGCAGGGATTCCGGCAGCGAGTGTCTGCATGAATTGTCACAAGTTCGTTACTGCAACTATCGGTGCAATCCGCGCCGAGGATCAAAGGGCCGAGAAAGAACAGCGGGCTCCCAGGCCCGTAGTGTCTCCGGAACTGGCGAAGCTTTATGAAGCAATGGGGCTTGACGACGCACGCAAGCCCGATGTGAACAAGAAGGCGGATGGAGTCGTGTGGGTGAAGATCCACAATCTGCCGGACTACGTCTATTTCGATCACCGGCCCCATGTGAACGCCGGGGTCGCGTGTCAGACCTGTCACGGCAGTGTGGAAACGATGGAGCGAGTGCGCCAGGTCGAGAATCTATCCATGGGCTGGTGTGTGAACTGTCACCGTCAGGCCAATCAGATCGGGGTGCAGGGAAAATCGGTGAATGCGTCCACTGATTGTACTGCGTGTCACTATTAGCCCTATGCGTTTAGAATGGAGTCTAAGGAATGTCACCCAATAGTACGGACCAGTACTGGAAGGACCCGGAGTATGCTGGTAAGGCGGAATCCGGCAACGGCCAAGTGCCTTGGACCGAAGATGCCCCAGGGGAGGTTAGCCGCCGGAACTTCTTGCGCGCCGCAGGATTTACCGCGGCAATAGCCGCCGCGGGATGCAGTAAGGCCCCAGTTGACAAAGCGCTACCTCTCGTGACTCAGGCCGAAGGTATGGCTCCGGCTCGATCCCGTTACTATGCGTCAGTTTGCGGCGCGTGTGAAGCCGGTTGCGGCGCGCTTGTCAAGAGCCGTGACGGCCGGCCGATCAAGCTTGAGGGACTGCCGGACCACCCGCTCAGCCGCGGCGGGCTGTGCGCCGTGGGGCAAGCCGCTTTACTTGGGCTTTATGACAGCCACCGATTCACCGGACCTCAGCGTGAAGGCCAGGCCTGCGACTGGCTTGAGATCGATAGAATTGTCCTCCAGAAGCTCGACGAGATTCGCACCGCCGGTGGCGCAGTTCGGCTGCTGACCAGCACCGTGACGAGCCCAACACTGAATGGCGTGATTGCGCGCTTTCTCGCCCGTTTTCCAGACGCACGGCACCTTGCCTATGATCCCCTGTCCTGCTCGGCCATTCTTGACGCCCATGCCGACACACATGGCATTCGGGTGTTGCCACGGTACCGGTTTGACAGGAGTGATGTTATTGTCAGTTTTGATGCCGACTTTCTAGGAACCTGGATAAGTCCGGTCGAATACGCCGCCGGCTATCGGGAACGCCGGCGTATCGAGGATAAACCGGAGACGGTTTCGTTTCACGTGCAGTTTGAGTCCCGTATGTCCTTAACGGGCACAAACGCGGATCTGCGGTACCGAGTAGCCCCCAACGAAAGCGGTACCGTCCTCAGCGTGCTGGCAGACTTGGTCGCCGCACGGCTGGGCGCCGGCGGGGCTCCCCCCCCCGCCGGCGGTCTTAACACTGTTCCGGCAAAGGTGCTGGAAGACTTGGCGGCGCGACTTGTGACGGTCCCGGGGAAGAGCCTGATCATAAGTGGAAGCCAGGACATCGCGGTGCAGCGGCTGTGCAATACCTTGAACCACATACTCGGCAACTATGGGTCCACCCTCGATATCGCAGAGCCGTCCTATCAGAAGCAAGGCAGGGATTCCGGCTTCGTCACATTGCTTGACGAGCTAACGAGCGGAAAGGTAAACGCGCTGATCGTTGCGGGGGTAAATCCGGTGTATGAGTTACCCGAGGGACAGATCCTCGCTGAATCGCTCGACAATGTGGACCTTGTCGTGTATTGCGGGGAACGTCCAAACGAAACGTCAGGGCATGCGGGACTCATTTGCCCCGATCACCATTTCCTGGAATCGTGGGGCGATGTGGAAGCCGTCTGTGGTATCGCCGCACTTCGGCAACCCTTGATTCGGCCCCTCTTTAACACCCGTTCGCTGCTGGACAGTCTGAATGTGTGGGCGGAGACGCCGGCCAGTGCGTATGACGCGATACAGGGCCATTGGCAAGAACACATCCATCCGCGAACCGACGGCGCTGATCCGTTTCAGACTTTTTGGGATCGGACTTTGCACGACGGTTGGGCGCGCGTTAAGCCAGAAACCGCTGCCGCTCCCACGTTTCGTGGTGCCGGGAAATCTCTCGCGGATGGCAGTGCGTCACAAGACGACTTCACGTTGATCGCATATCCCAAGATTGGCCTGCTCGATGGCCGGCATGCATATAACCCATGGTTGCAGGAATTGCCCGATCCCGTCAGTAAAGTCACATGGGATAACTATGCTTGCCTGTCCGTTGCCGCAGCAAAGGAGTCGGGCGTCAAGGAAGGCGACATCATCCGCATCGAGGGTAGAGGTTTGGGTGACGCGCTCGAGTTGCCCGCGCACATCCAGCCGGGTCAGCACGACCGGGTGGTTGCTGTTGCACTTGGTTACGGTCAGGAGACGACAGGACGATTCGCGAACATCGGACCGCAATGGATTCTAAGCCATCCGTCTGTGGGCGGAAATGGTCTGGTCGGAATACGTGTCCATGGGTTGCTGGTCCGCGAGAACGGCTGCCTGCGGTACGAGCGGACGGGTCTCCGCGTGACAAGGACCGGCGAGACAGCGGCACTGGCGTCCACCCAAACACACCATACTATCACCGTGCCCGAGAGGCTTGCCCCGGCCGGCGGCTTACGACGGCCGATCATCCAGGAAACGACCCTGGATGCGTACAGAGCCAATCCCCACTCCGGAAGCCACGCGCAGCACGACGAGTACAAGCCCCTGTTTCCGGACGATCACCCAAAGCACGGGCACCACTGGGCCATGGCCATCGATCTGACGGCCTGTACGGGATGCTCTGCCTGCGTTATCGCGTGCCAAGCGGAGAACAATGTTCCCGTCGTCGGTAAGGACGAAGTGCGGAGACGGCGTGAGATGCATTGGCTCCGAATCGACCGCTATTACTCCGGGGAAGGCGACGAGATAGACGTAGTCCATCAGCCCATGTTGTGCCACCACTGCGACAATGCTCCCTGTGAGAACGTCTGTCCGGTCCTCGCGACGGTTCACACGCAAGAAGGTTTGAACGCGCAAGTGTACAACCGGTGCGTGGGGACCCGATATTGCGAAAACAACTGCCCGTACAAGGTGCGCCGGTTCAACTGGTTTCGGTATCGCTACGATGATCCTGTGGAGAATCTGGCACTCAATCCGGATGTGACCGTGCGCTCGCGCGGAATCATGGAAAAGTGCTCATTCTGTGTGCAGCGTATTCAGGACGCCAAGTATGAAGCCAAGCGGCGGCAAGAGCCACTAGTCGACGGCGTCATTTTGACCGCCTGTCAGCAGTCGTGTCCGACGCAAGCCATTGTATTTGGCGATTTGAACGATCCGGAAAGCCTCATTGCACGGTTGGTACAGAGCCCACGCCATTTCCGTGTGCTTGAGGAGATTGATGTGCGCCCTTCCGTCGGTTATTTGACTCTGGTGCGCAACCGCATGGGAGAACGAGAGGTGGAACATCATGGCTGAAGTGCGCATCAACCCACGCGAGCCTTGGATTCTTGGTAGAAAGACGCCGATCCAGGTGTCGAATGATATTTGCGGAATCCTCGAACGTAAACCAACGCGCCTCTGGTGGATGGCATTTCTGACCTCGCTGACGATTCTCGGAATCGGGACGGTCGCGGTCGTCTATCAGATTTCCACCGGCATCGGGACGTGGGGGCTGAACAAGTCTGTGGGTTGGGCCTTTGATATTACCAATTTCGTGTTCTGGATCGGCATCGGTCATGCCGGAACGCTGATCTCGGCAATTCTGTTCCTGTTTCGGCAGAAGTGGCGAACGTCGGTGAACCGCGCCGCCGAGGCAATGACACTGTTCGCGGTCGCGTGTGCGGGGTTGTTTCCTCTAATCCACATGGGAAGACCGTGGCTCTTCTTCTGGATTTTCCCATACCCCAACTTTCGCGGGCCTCTGTGGGTAAACTTCCGCTCGCCACTGGTCTGGGACTTTTTCGCCATTTCAACCTACTTCACCATTTCTTTCGTTTTCTGGTATGTGGGGCTCATCCCCGACCTCGCGACCATTCGCGATCGGGCCAAGCCCGGTTTGCGCCGCGCCATCGTCAGTTTCTTCAGCTTCGGATGGACGGGCTCCTACCGAACCTGGGTTCGCTACGAAGTGGTTTACCTTCTGCTCGCCGGCTTGGCCACCCCGCTCGTGGTGTCGGTACACACCATCGTGAGTTGGGACTTTGCAACTTCCGTGATTCCCGGCTGGCATACGACGATCTTTCCGCCGTACTTTGTTGCCGGCGCAATCTTCTCCGGGTTTGCCATGGTGTTGACGCTTATGCTGATTGCACGCAAAGTGATGCATCTGGAAGATTACTTCACGCACCGGCATACCGATGCGATGTGCAAGATCATAATCGTGACAGGGAGCATCGTCGGTCTCGCCTATCTCACAGAGTTCTTCACGGCAGCCTATTCTGGCAATTCCTACGAGCAGTTTGTATTCATGAACCGCGCCCTCGGACCGTACGCGTGGGCCTACTGGACGATGGTGACCTGCAACGTGATCTCGCCCCAACTGCTTTGGTTCCGCAAGGTGCGGTCCAACCTTATGGCGGTTTTCGTCCTGAGCATCGTTGTGAATATCGGCATGTGGTTTGAACGCTTCGTGATCATCGTGACGTCGCTCCATCGTGACTACTTGCCGTCAAGTTGGGCGGAGTATGCGCCCACGTTCATCGAAGTCTTGACACTGCTCGGTACGTTCGGTCTGTTTTTCACTCTGTTCCTCCTGTTCTGCCGGTTCCTGCCGGTCATCGCAATTTCTGAGGTGAAAGGCATCTTGAGCCATGGGCGGGAACAAGAGCAAGTGGCCGATGTCCATTTCCGTGACGAGAGGGCGACCGAATCCGAACCGGAAACAACGGGAGTCCACGCATGAGCCGACGCATATTCATGAGTATTCACGAGCGCGAGGAAGATATTCTCGGTATTGCCCGCGCAGCTCGGGAGGCAGGGCTGACGATCGTCGATATCTACGCGCCCTATGCGGTACACGGACTCGACCAGGCCGCGGGATTCAGGCCGTCCCGGCTTCCCATTATCTGCTTCATCCTCGGCCTTCTTGGGGCCGGTCTAAAAGTCTGGTTCGAGTTTTGGACGACGGCCATCGACTGGCCCATCGACGTTGGAGGAAAACCATGGAACTCGTGGCCGGCATTTGTACCCGTGACCTTTGAAGTAATGGTGCTCTTCGCAGGTGTCGGAACCGTGATCGCTCTGTTTATCACCACGAAGTTGTGGCCGGGGAAGCGGGCGAAGATTGTTTTTGATGGCGTTACCGACGACAGATTTGCCTTGCTGATCGTAGAACAGGACGCAACCTTTGAACCGGGAAAAGTGCGCATGCTTTGCGAACGCTTTAATGCCGTGTATGTGGAAGAGCGGGAAGAGGAGACCGCGTAATGCCACGAGCGCTTACGAACACTGTGTTGCTTGCGGTACTACTTGGGGCCTTGGCTTCAGCCGCCGCCATGCGGCGCGACACTTCGAAACCGAACTTCACGTTTATGCGTGAAATGGTGGACTCCATCCCCTACAACTCCTATGCAGAGAATCCCGTGCTTCCATTAGGCCGCACGCTGCAGCCCCCGATTCCAGGAACCCTCGCGCGGGGCGAAATGCCGTTGCATTTTGCAGCGACTGCAGAGGATGCGCTCCGGGCAGGTGTGGACTTGAAGAGTCCCTATTCCGAATCCTTGTTCTGGAATGAGGCAGACGAGGACCTACTCGTGAAAGTGGACGAAGGCGCAGAAGCATTTCGGATTCACTGTCTGCCTTGCCACGGCCCATCGGGACACGGCGACGGCCCCGTAGCGATGCGGGGATTTCCTCCTCCTCCGCCTCTTACTGCCGAAAAAACCGTCAATATGCCGGACGGCCAGATGTTCCACGTAATCACGTTTGGACAGGGTAATATGCCGGGATATGCGGGCCAAGTTTCACGGGACGACCGGTGGAAGATCATTCTCCATATCCGCGCATTGCAGGAAGCTGCCGCCTCGGCAGCGGGAGGAAATCAGAAGTGACGGCGGAGACGCCCAACGTTAGCAGTGACGAAATGCCCACTCATCGACACCCTGGAATCGCTGAATCCGATTTGTCACGTCCCTGGATAGCGGACCGGCTCAGTCGCTTCAGAGTATCCACCAGGACTGTGCGGTCGTGGCATGCGCTCACAGCCGTGGGTGCGGCTGTTCTTGTTATTGGGCTGTTCCTGGCTCCTGCTCGAACGTGGGCCTCAGTTCTCCTGGCAAGCCAGTTCCTCATCGGACTCGGGCTCGGCGGGCTGTTTTTGGTAGCGATGCACTATTTGACCGGTGCAGGCTGGAGTGTCGTCATTCGGCGGATTCCGGAGGCCATGGCGGCCTTGCTGCCTGTTGGACTTGCAGCCGTGGCTGCCGTGGTGATCTTCTATCCGTCCCTGTATGCGTGGACCACAGGTGAACATGACACCTTGTCCGGCTTCAAAGGACTATGGCTAAACTACAGATATCTGCTCTTGCGTAGCGCTGCGTACGCTGCAATCTGGCTGTTGTTTGCACGCGCCCTAATCCGGAACTCCCGGGCGCAGGACACGGACGGAGCATTGAATCCTCGCCACCGTAATGTCGCTCTGTCCGCGGGGTTCACCGTGTGTTTTGCTCTGAGCTATTGGCTGGCGAGCGTCGATTGGGTAATGGCCCTGGAACATCATTGGTACAGCACGATATTCGGTGTCTACGCGTTCACCGGTCTTTTCTCAAGTTCACTCGCCTGCACGATCCTCGTTGCGCAATGGCTCCGTGGCATGCACGCGATGGGCGGAATCATACGGGATGACCATCTTCACGACCTTGCCAAGCTGCTTATGGGCGCCACCACCCTCTGGATGTACATTTGGTTTAGCCAGTACATGCTTATCTGGTACGCAAACATCCCCGAAGAGACGATTTATTACGTTCACCGTCAGTCGGGCACGTGGGGACCGCTCTTTCTCATGAATCCGATCCTGAACTGGATAATCCCTTTCTTCACGTTGCTTCCGCGCTTCTGTAAACGCGACGGAATCATACTGGCCCGGATCGCGATGCTAGTCCTCGTAGGCCGGTGGCTCGACCTGTATCTCATGATTTACCCGTCCGCATTCCCCGACGCGCCGGCTTTTGGGCTGTGGGAAGTAGGCATTGCACTTGGCACGGCTGGCGTGATCGGTGGTTTGATTCTACGGGCCTTGGGCCGCGCGGCACTTGTCCCGTTGAAGGACCTGTATCTGAGGGAGAGCTTGCACCATCACCAATGATTGAAAACGAATCCCTCAGCTCGCCGGGATGAGAAAAGTAGACGAGCTAGCGCAACCATGCTGAATTTCAGTTAAGGTGTTCCGGCCAAGAACTTGGCATGGAGACAATCCGCGTTGTTTAAGCCGTGTTCAAAAGGCTGCCAGCACTTGCTACGTGTGCTGATCTTCGTCTTTGCGGAACGAAAAGAGGCGTCGTTTCAGGCGAAGCAAGTTTGCGAACAGGTGGATGTTCCAGAGTACTTCACTCGAAAGGTCCTTCAGTCGCTGGTGAAGAACGGTCTTCTTGAAACTCGCCGGGGTCCAAACGGAGGATACACGGTCGCGAAAGGCGTCGGCGGTCTATCCGTCCTGGACGTGATCAAGTCCGTAGACGGGAAGAATACCTTTGACCAATGCATCCTCGGCGGGACTTGGCATGGCGATGAGAATCCGTGTCCCTTTCACAATTCATGGGTGAAGGTAAGGTTAGTTTTGATGGAATACTTGGCGAAAACCCACATAGGAAGTCGCGAACACGAAACCGCAGGAACGGGTGGCACACGGAATCACCGTAAGGACACGCCACAGAAATAGGTTGGAATGGTATCTCGCGGCGGTCAGGATCGCTTTTGGTTCCAAACCCACTCAGGCGCGGGAGAACAACAGTGAGAATTGTGCACATCGTCGGGCGAAGAAACCACGGAAAGACCTCGTTGATTGTGGAACTCGTGCGAGAACTTTCGTCCCGTGGGCTGCGTGTGGCTACGGCAAAGCACTGTGGCCACACACACGAACTCGATACGCCGGGGAAGGACTCGTATTACCACCGGACGTCTGGGGCTACTATGGCCTCCGTGATTACCCCGGCAATGTGTGCCTTCTACAAACCGCGTATATCCAACGATGATGTCTACGCAGAACTGACAAAGTGGGCGGCGAACGCCGCCATCCTGCTCGTCGAAGGAGACATCAATGGCCCAGGAAGAAAAGTGGAAGTCTGGCGCGAGATGGCGGGCGGTACTCCGCTGGCCTTGGAGCGCAACGACATTTCGGCAGTAATTACCGACGACCCCCTTTCCATCGACGTCGCTGTGTGGCCGCGCAGGAGTATTGACATCCTTGCAGACAGAGTTCTGTGTCAGCCATTGCCAAGCACTATGGGCGATACACTAATAGCCTCTCACAAAAACTGAAGTTTTGGGAAACGATGTCGATTAATTCTACAGAGCGCAAACGGGTCGTTGGGATGCATGGAGAATCATTTGGCTCGCACGATCTTGCCCGACGAACTGTGGACGATAATCGAACTGCTTCTTCCTCCGATCAAACCGTCGAAAACGCGTGGGCGGTCGCTCGTCCCCAATCACATGGCCTTTACCGGGATGCTCTTTGTGCCGCGAACAGACATACAGTCGGAACTGCTTTCCGAAGAACTGGGCTGCAAATGGCGGATGACCTGTTGGCGGCGGTTGGCCTTGTGGCAAGCGCTGGGCGTGTGGCAGCGCGTCCACGAAGCACTACTGGCCAAAAGGCACTGCACGGACCAGATCGATGGGGATCGCACCATCGCCGATCCATCCAGTGTGCGAGCCGTATTGGAGAGGACCAGACTGGCCCGAACGCCACCAATAGGCTTAAACCCGGCTCCAAGCACCACATGATCACGAACGGAAATGGCATTCGGCTCGCCGTCACCGGCGTTAACCAACACGAAGTCACCCAGCTGATACACCTTGCCGACGCTCTACCTCTCTAAAAAGCCATACGCATCTGAAAGGTTCTGGCTGCGTGTGAAAAGACCGTCGGGAGAGGTGGATTACCAAATCAACTTTGCACTCGGTTGACGGAACATTCCGAGCGATGCCCCGCAGTTATCAAGCGTCATCGTCGGAAGATCGATGCGTATGTCGGATCGCTACAGGCGAGACGAGCCACAGGTTCTGGAGGGAATCCAAAATGGACTTAGGCGATTCGGAGGCGCGGCAACGGCAGGGCGTCCCTCGCCATGATGGCGGGTTACCGCTGGACATCCACAGTCCTTGGGTGATTCAGAGACTGAGTGGATGCATGGCAGGACCTCAGATAAGGCGGTGGTGTTGGGTGCTCATGGCGGTGGGCGCCATAGCGTTCGTCATGGGCCAGTTCACTGGGGTTGACCGCACTTGGGCTACCCTGCTTCTTACCGGCCAGTTCCTGGTCGGACTAGGCCTTGGCGGCCTGTTTCTCATGGCAATGCACTACCTGACCGGCGCTGCCTGGAGCGTGGCGATCCGGCGTATCCCCGAGGCGATGGCGAGCCTGCTGCCAGCAGGGCTCCTGGCCGTGGGCGCCGTTCTGATCCTGCATCCTTCCCTCTACGACTGGACGCGAGATGTCGAACATGAGGCGTCCGCCGGTTTCAGGGGGTTGTGGCTTAATTATCGCTTCTTCTTGCTTCGGGGTGTGATCTATGCCCTTGTATGGCTTGCATTCGCCGCTGGGCTGATTGGAAATTCCCGAGCGCAAGACCGCGACGGAAACGCAGCTCACACACGTCGTAATGTCGCGCTTTCGGCAGGATTCACGGTATTGTTCGCCGTGAGCTACTGGCTCGCGAGCGTAGATTGGATCATGTCTCTCGATCATCATTGGTATAGCACGATCTTCGGTGTGTACAACTTTACTGGACTGTTTGCGAGCGCCGTGGCATGTGCCATTCTCGTGGCCGTCTGGCTGCGCAATCAAGGTGTCATGCGTGGAGTCATTTTTGATGACCACCTTCACGATCTCGGTAAGCTGCTGCTGGGCGCTACAACGCTCTGGGCGTACATTTGGTTCAGCCAGTATATGCTCATTTGGTACGCCAACATTCCCGAGGAAACGATTTACTATGTTCACCGGCAGGAGGGAACCTGGGCACCGCTGTTCTTCATGAACCCTGTTCTTAATTGGGTTGTGCCCTTCTTCATCCTGTTGCCACGAGGCTGCAAGAGGAACGGGAGCGTTCTCGGCAGAGTCGCCGCGGTTGTCCTCGTGGGACGCTGGCTTGATCTGTATCTCATGATCTTCCCCTCGGTTTCGGGAGGAGAAGTCACGTTTGGCGTATGGGAAGTGGCAATTACCCTGGGAGCATCGGGCCTGACGTGCGCCATCATTCTACGAGCCCTGAGCCGCGCCACGCTTGTGCCGCTGAAGGATCCGTACCTGGATGAGAGCCTGCATTATCATAAGCTGTCTGGCGGAATCGGCGCGGTGTCCCCGGGATTTCACGGAAGGCGCCGGTCGATGCGCGAAAGCCCGGCCACCAGAGAGCGGCCCAGAGACCGAAGCTCCAGAGCGGCCCTCTTCTGCCACGATCTGCCCTCCCAACCCAAGGCGCAGGTCGGCATCATCTTGGTGACCGGGGCTTCTGGCTATATCGGAGGCAGACTCGTTCCCGAGCTTCTGGCCCGCGGCTACCGAGTTAGAGTGATGATACGAGCCGCATCGTCAGAATGCACGTGGCGTTGGCCAGGAGTCGAAGTTGCCGTGGCCGATGTCTTGTCAGGCGAGGGATTGCGTGATGCCCTCCTCGGGGTTGATACAGCGTATTATCTGATACACTCTCTTCTGCTCGGACCCAAACGATTCGCAGAAGCCGATATTTGGGCCGCTCACAATTTCCGGAAAGCTGCGGAAGAAGCGCAGGTAACGCGGATTATCTATCTGGGCGGCCTCGGCGATCTGACCGCCCAGCTCTCACCGCACTTGCGAAGCCGAATGGAAGTTGCGGCGGAACTCCAGCGAGCCTCGATTCCGGTTACGGTTCTCCGGGCATCTGTGATCATTGGTTCCGGAAGTGCGTCGTACGAGATCATCGAGCACTTGGCAAGATCATCGCGTTTCATTCTCGCACCTCGTTGGGCCGACAACCGCTGCCAACCCATTGGAATCCGAGATGTCATCAAGTACTTGGTCGGAGCTTTGGAAACACCCGAGACAGAGGGCAGGTCCTTCGATATCGGTGGATGCGATATTCTGACATATCGCCAAATGCTTAAACACATAGCGCGGGTGCTAGGACGGCCAATTTTCATTGTCACGGGGCCTTCGTTGAGCATTGGTTTCTATGCCTATCTTGCGAGTCTTCGAACGCCTGTTCCGGCCGCAATTACCCGTTGTCTGTTCGGTGGTTTGCAGAACGAAGTCGTCTGTCAAGACGACACCATTAAGAGTCTGTTGCCTTTTGAGCCCATTGGCTACGAGGAGGCCGTGCGTCGTGCCATGCGCATGGAGGAGCAGGATTCTATTCGGACAAGGTGGTCTGATGCGTATCCTCCCAGCCATGCGAGCGCACTGAAGCTCCACGAACTAAAGAATCCGCCGAAATACGTGGCGCGTTATTCCCTGACCACTCACGCCGCACCCGAGGCGCTTTTTCAGTCGATCTGCAAGATCGGAGGTAAACATGGCTGGTTCCGAAACAACTGGATGTGGCGACTTCGCGGTATGATTGACCGCATCCTACTCGGCGTCGGGACATCTCGCGGGAGAAGAAGCTACTCAACTCTGAATGTCGATGACGTAATAGACTTCTGGCGAGTGGAAGACCTCGAGCCTAATCGTAGACTACTGCTCCGTGCGGAAATGATCCTGCCAGGCCGCGCGTGGCTTGAATTCGAGATCGCCGAGAAACCAGACCACAATGTGCTGACCATCAGTGCACATTTTGATACGTGTACTATACGTGGCACGCTCTACTGGTGCTTTTTCATGCCTTTTCATCGTTTCATCTTCATGCATTTGATTCAACAAATTGAGAGAACCAGTTTGCGATAGACGGGGAGGAACTGGAACCTGCGACCTTTGGCAGTTACCCAACAAGCGGATATTCACGAGAACAGAGGAGAGAACGGAAACATGCGAAATCGCGGTGGTTATGGATCAACCAACACAACCCCGCCTTATGCCTCACTTCGTGGGTTCTCATTCAGAGCCTCTTAGAATTCCCAACACTTTCGCCGATGTTCATTCTCCTTCATACTGTACAGTCTCCATGCACTGCCAGACAACCTCGGTGAGCACGGCCTCTTCCTCAGCTCGTACGGTGAACATTAGTTCTCCTTGGTCGAACAGGAATTCCAAGTCGACGATCTCAACTTCCCCGCTCGTCGCAAAAGGAAACGAACTGAATGGACTCGAGTTGGTAGTCTTGGCACGGCGGTACGATTTAGCCTCGCCCACCGGCAAGTTGCGTGAGGTAACGAACTCAGCCGTGAGGTCTGGCTGTGAACTGCCCTGGAACCAACAGATCTCGATTCGCGGCTCGCCTTGGTGGTCCACGATTGAACCTTGGCTCAAAGGGTGGTGGCCGTTGTATTTGACCCTCCACCCCTTAGGAAGATTGAACTGAATGGCGGACAACTGGCTTCTCCCACGAAAGGGAAACCGGACGAACGGCCCTGACCCATAAAGAGATTGCTCTATCAGGTAGTTTATGCCCGCCGCGCCAGCGACCGCCACGAGAACCAGAACGAGAAACCACTTTGGGTTGATGCGGCGCGGGTTGTCCGGCGCTTCGGGCTGTTGGTTCGGTTTGCTATTGCGCCCTTGTCTTTTGTCCACCATCACAGGTTCTCCAAGTGAAACAAACACTCACGCCTGTCACGCAAGGCGTCGCCACAATCCTGTAACGTGCAATAAGAGCTTCGCTCAACCCCGGTTCGTCTCACTTAAACGGCCAAAGTTAGTTTCCGTTTCATTTCTTTCTGTGCCTTCAGGACACGGAAAGGGCCATGAGACAATTCATCCACTGCCATTCTCGCTTTGGTACCTATTCCCTGCTTCAGTTAGGCCCTTAGAGGCATTAAGGTTGACCGAAGTGCAGATTCTATAGGTTCCAAGGATCTGACCGCTGCTCGGAAACGAGTTCACCTAGGGCAGGGACAAGCTTCGCCGCGATTGAGCGCCGTGCGGTAGCGCTCAGTGGTCCACGTTTCGGTGTGCCAGAACTCTTGCACCATCAGCACGCCATCAGGGCTGGTGTAAATGCCCCAGTGGTAATGGCGAACGGGCTTCGTCGAATCGTCAAATCCGAGCCGTACGCACCTACCCAATATGTCATTCGCTCGATGGGCGTGCCAGTAGTGCTCTGCATTGCTTGGTGTAGGAAGCGGCAGGCTCTCGTTACAAATCACATTGAACTCACTGACGAAGCGCCCTGCTGCTGAGGCAGTGTCGCTGTCAACCTGCCAGACGTACTCAATAGTGGGCCGTATCCGCGCTGCCATCGCTGCCGCGTCGGCGTAGAGCACCACCGACTCACGCGCGGCGGCGAGAAGCACCGCGTCGCGTGCGCGGGCGGCCAAGCCTACCAGTGAGAAGTCATTGTGTGCATGTGCGATGCTTGCGGCAGTCTTCGTGAGGAGATGCACATTCCACTCCGGGAACGTGTCCACCAATGCGTCTGCCAGTGGGTCGCGCGAGGCGGGTAAGAGACTGGTGGCATATTGCGAGCGACCAAATATCGGGGAGGACGTTACGGATTGCAGACGATGGAACTGCGGCAACGCTGATACGACGGAAGCTCGGCTCCTGTCTACTCCCTGAAGAGCACGCACCAATTGGAAGTACTCGGTTAGCTCCTGGTCTTCCACATAGTACCCCTCGATAGGCACGTCCGCCGGCGCTATCTGAAGCGCGTCCGCTACGCATCGGGCGCATTCGAGCAATTCTCCCCGTTCGTGTCGTTTCATAGCCTCGCGGTACATCCAATCAAGGCCGAGCAGACACACACGATTGTCAATTACTCGTTGAATCGTAACCAAGAGTAGGCACTCCAGCCCTATTTGCTAGTCCTATTGCCTGCTAGATCAAAGCTCACTTGAGCAGTGTGAGTCAATGATGCTGGAGTCACTCGAAGGTAACCATTGTGATGCATATATCAGTCATATACATAACCCTAAATTAAACTGACGGCCTAATGCAAAACACCATGACCACTCCCGATCCCTCGCGACGAAGCAACTCATGCCGGCCCCCAGGGGTCTAAGATCTGAGTCCTCTTTGAAACGCGCGAACGTCTATCTATCATCTGTTCCAGGATCATTTTTGGTCTCCTTTTCCGCCGGTGCTAAGTCTTTACAAACATTGGTTTACCGGAGTACGGAGCAAGAAACCCACAACTATTCTAATAGCACGCATGTAGCGATAATCGCAGATCAGCACCCTCAAAAAATGAGTTGGTCGCACCCTGGGTTGGGTCCGGATTCTCATAGTTTTTCCTGAAGAGCACGTTGCCCTCCCCATCGAGAATCGTGACGCGCGCCATGGCCCGTTGCACCGCCGGCAGCAGAAGCCGCGTCGCCGCCTCGTCGCCAGGCGCCAGCGCGATGGGTCCGTTGGACAGCACGCGCACGCCGCCGTCCCTGAGGGCTGCCTCGGAGCGCGCCCCTGGCCAAAGGACGGACAACGCGGCCGCCGCAAACGCCACGCCCAACCCGAGCACCCAGCCATACCGTTTCACTTGTCTAGCCATAATCACTTGGTCCTTGTGTTGCGCCGGCCTGAGAGCGGAGGGACCGTTTTCTGGCTTCACACTGTCCGTCTGTCGCCGGCGAGATGCTTCACGTCAACGGGAGTACATGAATTGAGATCGCTAAACCTTGAACCGCCTTGGACCGGAATCCATGACTTCAATACAGATAAGACCTTTTCTGAAGCGCAATGAATCCAATGCGGAATCGCGCTGAACGTTCGAGTTTGTCCAGGAATCATCCATACTTGTGAAACGTCTCCTCGGTCCAAAAATGTTGGTCCGAAAGGAAAAACCAGTCTATCACTACCCAGAGAGTGCGCGTTTGCCTATCAAGTTCCATCACTATTCTCACGTCATCATTCTCGAATCGGTAAATTGTAGACACCTCCCAGGAACCCCATCCGTTGACGCCCTGCACCCACAGCGTCCACTCCGTGCCCCAGTCGCAGTCCGACGGCACGCACGCGCCGTAAACGTGGACCTGGAGGCGATCGTCTTCTTCCCGAGTAATGATCATCCGTGTGATGCCGCCTGTCTCGCGGTCGTCGTTCCGCCAGTCTCCAACGTAGTCGGCCGGCACGTTTTCTCTCTCGGGACAACCTATCAATGCGAGCGCGACTACACAAAGCGCAAACAGCTTGAGTGACACGAGTCTCCGATACATGCTGCGCCCTCCTATTTCGTCATTCGAAATCCTTGATTTCTTGGCTAACCCGGAAACTGCAGGGCCTTGACGCAATTCTGGTAATGCAAAGAAGCTGCGCATACAGCAAAATGATTGGACAACTATCGCAACGGCGATCACCGTGAAGGTGCAGACGCACGCACACTGTTACGGAGTCCGCAACAACCGGAACCCATCCTCTCTTCGCGTTGATTCCGCAAAGTTAAACATGCGGCGCGCTGAGCGGCACCACTCCGGAGAGTAAAAAAGTGACCCGCCCCGTACCACCCGAAAGCTCTCTCCCCCTAGTGGATCTTCGCTCGGCCCCACCGGATCGATGACTGGCTCGCTCGGATAATCACCCTCGAAGTCGCTGCACTGTTCCCAGACGTTCCCACTCATATCATACAGTCCCCAATTGTTGGGTGACTTTTCGCCCACCGGATGCGTCTTGCGCGCTGAGCCCTCGGAGTTTTCCGTATACCAGGCATAGTCATCTATTGCGCTTTCATTTGGGTCCTCGCCCCAGTAGAACCGCGTGGTTGTGCCGGCCCTGCACGCGTACTCCCACTCGGCTTCGGTAGGTAGCCGGAAATGCATATCGGGGTTACTCGCGTTCAAGGTATCGATGAAAGCTTGTATTTCGTCCCAAGTCACAGATTCAACAGGGAGATCGGCGCCGGACCAACCAGACGGGTTATCGCCCATGACCGCTTCCCACTGTGCCTGGGTGACCTCATATTTCCCTAACCAGAACCCGTGCGTCAGTGTGACTACGTGTTGCGTCTCATCTTCCCAGCGGTCTTCTTCATCTTCGGGACTCCCCATCACGAATGTGCCGGAGGGGCACCACTGGAACTCGATCCCCGCAAATGTCTGTGTTTCGCCGGGCTGATTTGTGCACCCCGCGAGAACCAGAAATGAGACGATCGGGGTGATGAACCAAAAAGTGCATCGATCGAGACTCATAACGTCTCCTCTTGTTGGTGTGGGTTACGCATTCCACCGCGGCCATAAAGTGGGCGCTCATTCGGAACTACGCATTACACCCTCCCTTTGTCAACCACTCCGTCAATCCCATTACTTGCCGGCCCTGGTTCCGCAAATCTGCAAAAATCTTTTGCCACACTTCGCAGGGCCATTCTACATTCACCCCACGCAAAAACCCGCCACAGGTGTCTCTGTGCGGACAGGAGACGCATGGAGGTGCCGATGCTGAATTACCATCGCGAATCCGCACGAGTCGTCGATATAGACCCGAAGCGACCAGCTTTTCCCAGGTATCATTGAGTGTTCCGAAGCAAAGTCCGGTGAGAATCCATCGCTGTGCCACCGAGATTTCGCCTAACTCACTGACGTATGCATTCCTTCCAACCACTTCACCGAATATGCTCCAAAGCGTGTCCGGTCCATTCCCCAGAAAGTGCCTCATGATGCTGTGGAATGGTTCAATTGGGGTGTTCAACAACGGGTTATGCAGGTAATACGACAGCGCCCGTGTTACTGGTTCCATACCATGATTACCGTCGAACGCATTCACCATCACGGGATAGCCCAGCGAAGCAAGAAGGTTTATGTTACGGAACAGGCCAACTGGCGTGTCGAGCCGGAACAGAGGCTGCATTGTATTCAGCACTTCCACCGCATCATTCGACAGAGTGTCTCCATCGCCAAGGACAATCTCAACCCGCAGCCCCAACAATTCACTGAGCCACGCTATGTCTCCTAGTTCCTTTTCATGGATCACGACATGATGGAGCCGCTGCCCGTATGCGGCCCGTAATCTCGCAATATCGTCTTTGTGTTGGAGTCTTACCACGACCTCACACCCGCCGGTCAGGAATATGCTGGACGGAACATTTACCAAAAGTTCGTGAGGAAAATCCGTCATGGCACAATATGTTTCCCGAGATTCGGACGAGTCCTTAGCGAAAAGGTAGCCCCGTGCCGTCACGAGGAGCACGAACGCTTACACATCCACCAGAAATACTTGCTGCCCGCAATGAGAGCAGAAAATGATTCAGCGCTCACGGGCGTCCAACCGAAATATTGACCTTTGTCCCGCGCCCGTCACGTCCGCAACCGATGCGAATAGCGGGGCGCACGCACGAAATCAATGAGGATTACGTGCTCGAATTCTGCTTTCCCGTGATTGGGTTGGCGCTGGTATCCGAAACAAACCACGGCGTTACAGTTCGGTCCACTATGGCCGAGAACATTGCCTGGTACACCTGGCAATAATGGTCGGGTTCCTGGATGTTGCCCGTGAAGGCAAGCGCCCGAATGGGACATCCGCCGTGACAGATCGCCCAGAAGCGGCATTCACCGCACGAAGTTTCCCGTGCCAATCGCAGGGGGCGGTCGAGGATCGCATTACGGTTCGGAGACGAAAGAACGGCCCCCATCGAGCCTTCCAGAAAGGAACCGTAGTTGTATTCCGGACGCGTTGCCACCAGACAATCACACTGGCCGGTTTGCCCGTCAGGGCCCACACAAACGAGCCCCTTTGCACAAGTGTACGACCATATGCACGGCAACGTAATCTTGGCGCCAAAGATGCGGTCCTCGAAGTACGTGAACGGCGATAGGTAGAGATCGCGTTTATTACGCAACCACGTTTCATACAACTCGACCATGAACGCTGACAACCGTTCGAGGTCCAGCACGACCGGAGGCCCGGCGTTGCCCTGGAACGGTAGATTGACCTGAAGCGCCCGGACCCGTAGTTCGTCCCGATAGTATCGATAAAACTCCTGAGCACCCAACTCGAGAGTCTCAGAGTTTGGCAAGGCGATCACTGAGACCCTGATGCCGTCCCGCTCCGCGATATTCTTCTTTTCCAGCCAATACCGGTTGTACTCGTCACCGGACCGGGAGCCTGCCCTTCTATAGACGTTAGGGAAATCAACGGATGAGCTGACATTCCCATTCTGGAAGCGAAGCAACACGTCTTTCCATCTGCCAGTATCGTACAGGAGTAGATTCGTTTGAAGATAATGCTCGACCGCGATCCCGCTGTCGCGAAACACCTGCTCCGCTCCATCCAAGCCACGATGAACCGAGTCTGGAGAAAGGCAGAGGATCTCTCCGCCCTGCCAGAAAACTTTCAGTGTGCAGCAGCCGGAGCGCGTGGCGAGCGCAAGCATTCCCTCGAAACATCGCTGCCATTGCGTATCATCCAGGCGCCGGCCGTCGAGTTCTTCAAAACAGTGACGGCAACTGCAATTACACGAAAGAATGGGCATAAAGACGACGGTAAAACCAGAATCCTGACTCGCGGATTGAATTCGTTCCGGCCACGGATTATCCGGCCACCGGTGGCATTGACGAACTGGATTACTTGATTCCATCTTTGATTCCGGGTCGTCCATGTGTTCGGAGCGACTCACCCGATCTTTGCCCAAGACATGGGCTTACGTACTGACTTCGAAGGCTGGAGTACTTGGCCGAACGCACCACCCAGCTTCACTCTGGTCTTGGCACTTGCCCCTTTTTGCCAACTTTCTTGACAACTTCTGGATCCCCATTCGCCCAAGTCATCGGGCACCCGGACAGTACCACCGGGAAAACGAGCCCCGCGACGACTCCGGACAACATCCCCAAGCGCTTGAGTGCTTCCCGTCGGCCAGCAAGTTCTTCTTTTTCAACCTGATTAGTATCCACAATTCACTACCTCCCTTTGAGTTAACAGCACCATTACGGAGAAACCATCGAGAAACTTCCGTCATAGAGATTCTTCGCGACGGGCACTTCGAGCGGCGCCACCCACACCTTGTAGCGGTCGCCTACCCAGCATTTCCCGTCGCCTCTAGCGGAATACCACCATCACGCCTTGCAGCACTCTTCGCATTGTGGAGAGACCGGTCCGAGTTCGGAGAAAAGCCGGCCCATCTATCCTTCAAACGGCATAGTGTCGCCTGCAACAGACCATACTATTGCGTGGGTGAACGCGAATAATCCTCCAGCTATGCCGGCGCTTTCTTGGGGTTAACACATCTCGCCGCAAGATTCGTCACAATCGGCAGCATCGATTTCGAAAGGACTTTCGTGTGTTGCATTAGCTTCCCCTTGTCGGTATTCAGGGAACTATATCCACTGTACACAGATACTCACCTAACATCACCGGAGTCCACGGCAGCACCTCCCACATACTCGCCGTATCCATCCACCGGGAACTCTGCTGAGGCTACTTGTCCAGTCGCAGATAGATACCTTGGAATCGCTCCGCCGCCTTCTACAGTTCGAAGGAAATTTCTATGTCCGTTGTCGAATGCGAGCGTTCATTGATTCTGCGTTGCAGTTGTCATTGTCGGGGTTGGCATCGAAACAGATGTCTGGGTCGTAGTCAATAATCAACGTGTAAGAAGGGGGGACGAACCACGACCCACCGAGCAGCACCCTGGTTGTGGCTGAAGATGGTCCCTGAAGATCCAGCACTGGCCCGGCGGGACGATCCCCGTAACAGTCCTGGCACCACACGTAAGCACTTTCGCTCTTGTCATGCAGCCCCCATGTTTGAGGAGGCTTTTCTCCAGCAGAAAGGCGCATCTCTCCGCTGTCATCCGCATACCGCACATGATCGTCGATTGCGGTCTCAACAGAATTAACAGCAGTGCACCGAAGACAGTGGGTATTGGTCCTCCGGACACCAAGACAATTGCCAAGGGAGGGATAGGAGTATCCGTGCGCATCCGGCAGCCAATCGCGTTGACAACCCATACTTGCCCCCCCACCGCTCGCGGATAAGTACGCGGCTCAAGGAACAACGACAGCACGAATACCCGCGCCTTCGAAAGGAAACCCAACTGCCCAAAACACGAGGTGTGTATCCATAAGTCTACTTTAGGTGTCTGAAAATGTCAATGCCACCGGGATATTCATGAACTTCTGAATTTCCCTGGAATTCCTTCTCCTTTCCTGAACTGGGCTTATGAACCACCGGAGGCGCGAGGATTCATTTCATTGCCACAGGACCGCGACGCGGGGCGACACGTGGTGACGTTGATGCGTTTTCACGGAGGCGGCCCCGTGTCTTGTGGTCAACGCACCTAGTGCTTCGTCAAGATAGAACCTTTGGATAAAATGACTTTAGTCTTTTTCATAGGGTGCTGCTCCGTTATTACCGGGATCATGCGGCAAACATCGTTCGGTACCACCACCATGTCAGCGATATATGCTGTGACAGCACTAGCCAACATTGTCTTGGTCGGGAATACGTTGCCCTCGCCGCGTGCGCGGGCCGAATCAAACTGCCGCTGCAGTTCTTTTGCTGTTTCACGCGAGTTGGTATGGAGGCTGATGCGTTTGCGCGTTGCGTTCTCGGAGAACCGGAGATAGAAGACCTTGCCGCGCTTCTTGAGACTGGACTTTGAGACGGCCATGACGAACGCTCCTTTCCTGATGTTCGTGGTTGAGCAAGTCCCAAATGAATAGACGCCATTTCTGCACAAAGGGTGGTCGCTCCTGATGAAAAAACGGCACATAAAGTGGCACATTCGAGGTTTTGCTGTGCCATTTGTGGAGTCCCGATAGCCGGGTAAGTCTTTGGTCTACTTAGCGCTGCAGGGGCCAGAGGCTAGATACTCACCTTAGGGGTGGTACCCCAAATAAGACGGTATTGGGAACCCGTCCAGCAAAGGGACTTACTTAACCAACAACCACTTACCGAGTTTCAACTTTACGCCACAAGTAATACTAGAAACACGCGTTGATCAAAAACATGTCACACAAAAGGCCACACCTTTTTGAGCCACGAGATTGTATTCCTCCAGACGAAAACCAAACACGAATATCGGTCGGACTTTTCTCCTCCTCGACGAAGCGGGGAATTCGCGGCCCTGCGGGTGGGCGAGCCTACCTTGACGATGGTGTCAGTGTGTAATCCCACCGCCATCACGGTCTCCTCATAATGAACTGAATGGACTGCTGCGCAAAAGATGATCGGCAGGACCTATTCCCAGCAAGCAGCAATCTTAGTAACCGTCGGCTTGCAAGAAGAGTGTAACACACAGCTCTGCAATGGCCTTCCGCCTCGCGACCGTTGGGTCATAGACCAGAGGTTCACGGTTCGAGTCCGACGCGGGGATCAAAATGAGAAAACTGACTAAACGGCGATTGGTTAACATGATGTCAAGATCTCCCAGAAAGTTTGCCTGTTCTTGATACTCCGCTGGCTAGGGTGGAATTATGGGTAACCCTGGAGGAGCT
>JADLGB010000325.1 GCA_020849535.1 Candidatus Hydrogenedentota bacterium | reverse complement strand
TTTGGGCATACGTTTGGCATGTCCAACCATGGCGTCAGGAGTCGTACTCGGACTACTCATAGGTGGACCACCTCCTTTCCGACGACGACAGCGTATCCCGAAAACTCCCCGTGAGCTTCATTGCCGCTACGTGTCATTTACCGTCTATAACATATCTCATGCGCACAAAATTCGCCAGAGAAAAATACGACCCACGAGCATGAACAGGGAGCTGGAATGCTGCGCCTTGTGGAGATCCGTGACTGAGTATGGGCAGTTTGTCGGCAGGAGAGCGACCGTTCCCGGCAGGTCACTTCCCCGGCATCTTCTCCACGGGGGAATCCCCCATGAGTTCGGCCACCTTCGGCTCAATGGCCTCGGCCCAGATCCGGTGGCCCTCCTCATTGGGATGCTCGAAATCGGGCATCAGCGAAGCGGGAATGCTCCCGTCCGGACGGAGAAAGAGGTAGTTCACGTCCATGTAGAAGATGACCTTGTTGTCGGCCAGCTTCGCGGCGATTTCGTTGGCTTTGTCTAGTACGGCGCGTTCATCGGTCGGCTTTTCTCTGCGTTGGAAAATCGCCAGCAGCAGGATCTTCGTATTGGGGAGCTTCTCGCGCAGGATTTGGACAATCGCCGTGACGCCCGCGCCGATCTCCTCGCCGGTGTTGAATGGGCCGTTGTTCTGTCCAATCATCACGATGGCCAGCTTCGGCGAGATGCCCTCAATGTTGCCGTGCGTGAGCCGCCACAACACGTGCTCCGTGCGGTCACCGCTGATGCCCATGCTCACCGCGTTGCGCTTGGCGTAGTAATGGTCCCAGACCGCCTTGCCCTGCGCATCCCAGTGCTGCACGATGGAATCGCCGATATAGATGAGGTCGACGTTCCCCTCTTTGACGCGGGCGTTGATTGCATCGTTCCGGCGGGTCCAGTTGTCACCTTCACCCGGCACGGGGACGATGGCCGTGTTCTCGGCAAAGCTCGCTGACGCTGACGCCAGCAAGGAGAGGAGCGCCAAGGTTCTCGTGGCGATACGGCAAATGCGAACAACACTCATGAGTAGGACTTCCCCCTTGGTGAGACAACTGCGTTCGTCGACGCGAGGCCGCGCCACTCGCCCCATTATCCTCCAAGGATTATCGTAATTGCCATTGCAGCATGGTATTCACGCGAAAAACCCCCGATAGAAGCAATTCGGATGGCGCAAAGTGCTTGCGGCCATCGCGAAGTAGACGCGACCAAGCCGGAAGTCATATCCACCGCTTCAGACAATAGATCCAACAAGGGGGAACGGGCGTCTCAACCGTGGTTGGTCAACGCTTCAACGCAGAGGCGTAGAGTTCGCAAGGGCTCGCGGAGAATCGTCGTTCCGGCGACTGAGTTGACGGTTCACATCATTCGCCACGCACCCCATTGGTTCTGAACGGCAGGAGGACGGAGGTGTACCCCGGGGCTGGACGGCGTAGGGCGGGATTTGTTCCCGCCCATCTGACGAGGCGAAACGATTACCGGGTCATTCAAGAGCCGACAGGGATGCCGGCGCTCCTGGTGGCGCAATTATGGGCTTCCCTGGTAGGTCCCTTTCAGACAAGCAATGGAGTAGGCAGATGGGCGGGAACAAATCCCGCCCTACGGAAGGCGTACCGCCTCGATTGGCAGATCTTGCCGAGGCCTGATGCATGTTTGCCCTTGGTCTTTGTCCGTTGACAAACTCTCCGTTGCTTGATAGTGTGCATAGTACTAAAGGCGGTTATTCGTGGGGCTACGTACTCTCCAGTCAAAAGGAGGTCAACGTATGAGCCCTGCCCAATCGAGTCTTATGCTGAAGTCAGCCACCCTCGCCCTGATCATCGCGCTGGCGGCCGTCGGCTGTGTCGTACCGATTACCACGGGTGACACCGGCGGCAACCAAGGACAGCCGCCTCCGCCATTGCCTCCGGGCGTGATTCCGATAATCGCCGGCGCCTGGGCCACAAACAACAACCTCACGATCGATATTGCCCAGAATGGCAACACCTACACCTGGTCATGCCGCGAGCGGCCGATACCCGGACACGGCACCATTACCGGCACAACGCTTGATGCGTACTGGACCGACTTCGGCAACCACCTGAGCGCCACGGGCAACATCCAGGTGAACGCCGCCGCCGTGGGTACCAAGATCACGTGGAGCAATGGGGTCGTTTTCAACCGGATCTGACGGTTCCACACAATTGGAATCAGGCTCGGGCCTTCGCCTGTTTGCGGGAAAGCACGTCAGTCGTATGCAGGACGGCGCGCATCGATTGTGCAGCCCGCGGCAAGCATTGTGGCTATTGTCGCAGCGGTGAGAAACGTGAACGTGCAAGAGAATGCCAGGGGTGACAGACCGCGATCCGATTCGCTGCACCACCCGCTGCCGGCCGCCCAGAGTCCGACCGTGACCGGTCCGGCCAGGATCCCCAGGACGATTGACAGGGCAGGGCGGCGGTAGTAGGCGGAGGCGAACCAGCTTGCCGCGAACGCTAGGGCTGCGCCGTTGGCGAGCGCCAACCCCATGACGATGAAGGGTGCGTCATTCCACATGGACCACGAAAACGCCGCGTCGAAGCGCAGCTCGTGGCTTGCGGCGTTGTGTGCGAGGATCAGAATCGCTACGTTCGTTAATCCAACCACGGCGGCCGGGACCAGAGGAGTCCCCACCCTGCTCCATTGCGCCTTTAGCCAGGGGATCGGGAGGGACGCGAGAAAGCGGTTGGCGCCAGTGGCGTTCTCGTGGGCCATTTGCGCGCCGCTCCAGAAAGCGAAGACCACCACGCTCAACGCGATGCTCGCCAAGGCGCCGCCGCGCATGTGGACAGCGGGATCGCCGTTCAGGGCGGAGGCGCCCGCGGCAACACCATATGGAACCACGATTATGCAGAGGCCAAGTGCAAGCGAAAGGCGCACGACTCGGTAGTCCTTCCACACAAGTGCGCGAATCGTTCCCGCGCGGGGCCGTCTCGAATCCACACGGTCCGACAAGTCGGCATCGCCGATTGCCCACGCAGGGAGCAATGCCGACAGGGATTCACCGGCACATGCGCCATACCGGATGTACAACCAGGCGCCGCAGAGGACTCCCATTGTTCCCGCGCCGGCCATGAAGGAGACCGCGGTCCAGCCCAGGAAGATAGGGCTGTCGCTCGGGAAGTACCAACGCGCCGCCACCTGTGTGAGATACACCGGCGCCAGGGCCAGGAGTCCCGCGAAGGCCGCGCCGACCGCGGACTGGAGGAACACCGAAAGCAGCCACGCGACGCCGAACACGAGAAGGCCCGAAGAGATGTAGCCGGTCATCGCCACGAGCATCATCTGCAGGCCCATCCACTCTACCCCCATGGCCCGCATTGTGACGAGCAGAACCGCGAGACTGACGCACCAGAATGCCGCGACCAGTGTGAAGGAAACGAGCACCTTGCTGGCTACGACACGGCCGCGGTTTGCAGGCAGACTGGCCAAGAACAGCGCGGAGCCGTCCTCGGCCTCACGTGCGAATGCGTAGCCGCCCATGAGTGCGCAGATAAGGATCGACGTGAAGCGCGTCAGCGAAGCGCCGCCGCCGATCACCTTGCTCCATGCGAAGCCTTGAGGGTCCGAGTAGACGAGGATGAACGCGATCAGGTATGACGCGAGCACGAGCGCGACTCCGGCGAGAAACACGTCGCCGAACAATCGGAGGTCCTTCCACAACAGGTGCTTCATATTGTGCGGCGCGCCCCCTTGATGAAGTCCTTGAAGACCTCTTCCAGATCAAGGCTTTGCACGTCCACTCGCTCCACACGGGGGTCACGCCGAAGGCGCTCCATCTCACCTTCCGGCAAGTCGTATACCGTCAGGTCCCAGCAACGCCCATCCGTGTCCGATAGAATGGCCTCGCGCGGTCGCTCTGGGGCGCTGTTACCTGGTTTGAGCGTGACCTTCAGTCGTATGGTCTTCTCCATCAGCTTGTCGCGGCCCGCACAGACCAGCAAACGTCCCTCGTTGATAATGCCGATCGTGTCGGCCACCTTCTCGATATCGGACATGATGTGACTGGAAAAGAGAACCGTGCGGGGGCGAATGCGGATGAGCCGGTTGATGCCTTCGAGGAATTCCTCGCGGATGAGCGGGTCCAGCCCCGTCGTTGGCTCGTCCAGTATCAGCAGGTCGGGGTCGTGGCAAAGTGCGAGGATGAGCGCAAGTTTAGTCGTCATTCCATGCGAGAGCTGCTTGACCTTCTTGCGCGGATCCAAGCCGTAGTCCTTCAGCATGCTCTGGCACAGCGCGTCATCCCAATAGGGGTAGAAAGACTGGGTGAACCAGATAACCTCCGCTATGGTCATCCACGGGTAGATGTGGTGCCGCTCGGGCACGTAGCCTACGCGTAACCGGATCGCGTGCGCGTCGCTGCGCACGTCGTGACCCAACACGCGGACCTCGCCTGAGGTGGGCGGCGTGAGGCCCATCAGGACTTTGATGGTCGTGCTTTTCCCCGCGCCGTTTGGCCCCAGCAACCCAAATGAACACCCCTCAGGAATCGACAGGTCCAGCCCATGTACCCCGTCGCCATGGCCGTATTCCTTGAATAGGCCACGAATGTCGATAGGTGCGGCGGCAATCTCCGGGTTCGCCATTGCCAGGCTCATCAGGCGTCACCTCCTTGATATGCGATGCGTCGTAGTCTACGTGAATCCGCCCATACGGGCAACAGGACCAGGGCAATCGCACCAAAACACTGGCAATCAAGAGCGATAACCCTGGGCATGGAAGCACGCTGAAGGCGTGCCGCAATTCTAGCCAGGGGCAGAGCGAAGCGGCGCCCCTGGTACAAAGTCTTCCCCTCTAACCAGCCCTGAAGGGGCGTCGCAAGCGAACGGGGAACGCCGTGTTTGCGTCGCCCATTCAGGGCTCTGATTTTAGGGAACAATCTGATCCAGGGGCGCCGCTTCGCTTTGCCCCTGGCTAAAGTTGCGTGGCGCCTTCAGCGCCAAGAAATCTCCGCGGATTTGCCAATCAAGGTGGTCCGCGTCCGGTCGTCCCGGCACTCTTCGTCGCCCGCGACGTCGAGGACCCCGTCATGAACGCTGATGAAAAAGCTGTTCTATATTGAGGCTCAGTCAAACAATGGCAAATTATGAGCGATTGCCCTGGCAACAGGCAGGACCCCGGATTATCGGGAATGGTCTTCTTTGCGTAGCGTTCACGTTGTGTCTTGCGTGCGGTAGTTCGAGTGCCTCACAATAGGAACGCGGTAACTGCTCAGGCGTTGGTCGAGCATTCGCGCACGCAACGATGATAGTGCGGGTTACGAGGGCATTCCCATGCAGGCTGTAGTGATCGACAAACCGTACCAGTTCGTGCCGCCGCGGCATGGACGGCTCTGGCCCACCGTGATGCGGCCTTACATGCCGCGCTACCTCAGGAAGAGCCACGGCGTTGAGCGTCTCGAGTACCGGGGGTTGGACCGCCTCCAAGCGTCGCTGGCCGCCGGGCACGGTATCATGCTGGCCCCGAATCATTGCCGCCCCTGCGATCCCATGGTGCTTGCCCTTATGGCTTCATCCATCGGGCAATACTTGTACATCATGGCGAGCTGGCACCTCTTCATGGAGGGGCGGCTGCAACCTTGGCTCTTGCCGCGGCTGGGCGTGTTCAGCGTGTACCGCGAGGGTCTGGACCGGGACGCCCTCAAATGCGCGGTCCAGATACTTGTGGATGCGAAAAGGCCCCTGGTGATCTTTCCGGAAGGGGCCATCTCGCGAACGAACGATCGCCTCAACCACCTGATGGAGGGCACTTCTTTCATCGCGCGCAGTGCCGCGAAGAAACGTAGCGAGAACGGCAACGCCGGCAAGGTCGTGATCCATCCCGTGGCCATTCGCTACTTCTTTCTTGGCGATCTGGAAGGTGCGTTACTTCCGGTGCTTGACGACATTGAGAAGCGCCTGACTTGGCAATCGCAAAAGCACAAGCCGCTGCCGGAACGAATCACCAAAGTGGGGGACGCCCTGCTCACGCTCAAGGAAATGGAATACGCGGAGAAGCCGCGTGCCGGCACGCTCGCGGAGCGTATCGCCGCGCTGATCGACCAGGTACTGGTTCCGCTGGAAGACGAATGGCTGAAGGGAAAGCGCCAGGAGGGTGTCGTGGCAAGAGTCAAGGCGCTACGCACCGCTATCCTGCCAAACATGGTTGCGGGAGATATCTCCTCTGAGGAGCGAGAGCGGCGGTGGCGGCTGCTTGCGGACCTTTACCTTGCGCAGCAGCTCTCCTTTTATCCGCCCGACTACTTCGATTCGCCGCCGACTCCCGAGCAGATGCTGGAGACGGTCGAGCGATTTGAAGAGGATTTGACCGACGTTGCAAGAGTCCATTGGCCGATTCATGTGCGCATTGAAGTCGGCGAGGCGATCGAGGTCAGTCCCACGCGGGAGCGTGGAGTGGAGGCCGACCCGGTGATGGCAAAAGTCCGCGCGGATTTGGAGTCTATGCTGGCGCGTCTGAAGGAGAACCGGCCCGGCTGAACTTCGCTGGGCATGGGGGAGGGATACGCATGCTGCCTGCGTCACGAGCGGCCAAATGGTGGCTGTTGCTCGTCATCGTTATTGTGCTTGCCGGGACCCTGTTCTTCCTGCGGCACGAGTTCATCGAAGGATTGCGCGGACCCCGCTTGTATGCATTGCGTGCGTTTGTAGTCGCGGCATCGTTGCTGGCGTGGTTTACGACCCAGTCGCTACTCGGCAGCCGCGCCCTAACATCCGGCGCGATCACCGACGGCATGCATGAATTGACCGCGCCGTTGCACCGCTACCTGCAAGCCAGTCCGAAGCTCGTCGACACAATCCTTATCGTTAGTTCTGCCTTCATCGACATATTTGGGTTGTTCCTCATTGCGGCCGGCATCTTCGGACCAAGTCTGCGACCGTTCGTGGCCTTGCTGATTCTGTTTGCCATGCGGCAGGTGTGCCAGGCGTTCTGCGCGCTGCAGGCCCCGGAAGGCATGATCTGGCGGCACCCCGGCGTACCGTCGCTGCTGGTCACCTATACGGTGGAGAGCGACTTTTTTTTCTCCGGCCACACGGCCATCGCGGTCGTGGCCGCTGTGGAGATCGCGCACATGGCCCCCTGGTGGCTCGGCGTCGCCGCCGGCATTGTTGCGTTTCTGGAAGCCTGCGTGGTGCTCGTGTTTCGCGCCCACTATACGATGGACATCTTCGCCGCCGTGGCCGCGGCGTTCTGTGCGATCAGCCTGGCAGGATGGATATGCCCCGTGGCTTGAACTCAATGAATCGCTGAGAAGGGAGCTGCAATGAAGTTGATAGGAAACGGCAGAAAGACTCCACGTTGGCAACCCGAGAAATCTGCGGTCTTGCATTGCTGGTGTTTTGCGGTCATTGCTTGCGGCGCACTCATCGCCGGACTCGCAACCGCGGCAGAGAATACTGCGGAGCGTCCCTCAACGTGGGCCCAGCCCGTCTTGGTGGAAGACGTCCCCAACCTTCATAAGTTGAGTGACACCCTCTATCGCAGTGCGCAGCCCACAGCCGAGGGGATGCAGAACTTGAAGAAGATGGGCGTGAAGACGATCGTCAATCTCCGCTCATATCATTCCGACCGCGAGGAGATTGGGGAGACCGGGCTCGCATACGAGCACATTTACATGAAACCTTGGCATCCCGAGCGAAAGGAGATCGTGCGTTTCCTTCGGATCGTAACGGATCCGGAGCGCACTCCAGTTCTTTTTCATTGCCAGCACGGCGCGGATCGGACGGGAACCATGTGTGCCATCTACCGGGTGGCTGTCCAAGGGTGGTCCACGGAGGAGGCCCTGCGCGAGATGCGCGAGGGAGGATTCGGGTTTCACGAAGTATGGGCCAATCTGCCCGAGTGGATAGAAGACCTGGATATTGAGTCAATCAAGAAGGATGCGGGGATAGACGGCGGAGCAGAGTCAGCACCGCAAGCCGAGAAGGCAAACGAAGAGCCGGCAAAGCAGCGGTAGCGGGAAAGAGGCACGCCATGAAGATGTGTTGGCCAATGTGGGGCCTCCTACTTGTATGTACGTTTGGTTGTCAGCCGACGCAGCCGAGTCCCGGGCAAACTTCGTCCGCTACGGCGGAGGGGCCCGTGGAAACCAGCCTTCCCACGACGCTCGATCTCAGGCAGAACGCGTCGGCTACACTTCCCGGAACTGGCGAGGAACTCAGTATCGCCATCGGCGACATCACGCGAGGTACGGTCACGGTCAACGTGAAACGGAAGGACGGGAGATCCGTGCTTGGTCCGGACCCCATGAAACGCGGCGATACGCAGGTCTTTCAGGCTGCTGACAGGACCTATTCACTCAAATTAGCCAAGATAACTGACACGATGGCTGGAGATGACACGGCCTCGTTCATATTCGCTGAGGTGAGCGCCGAGGCCTTGGCAGAAAAGAAGAAGATCGAGCAACTCATCGCCGCTGTCGAGGGACTGAACGATGCCGTGTTCATCCGAAATGGCACCGAATACAAGGCCAAAGACGCCGCGGATCACCTGCGCCGCAAACTGGAGGCAGCCGGCGACGAAATAGATTCAGCCACAAAGTTCATCAACCTTATCGCCTCGAAATCCTCAATGAGCGGAGAGGAGTACACAATCCGATTCGCGGATGGCCGGATTGTTACCGCAGGCGACTTCCTGCGCGAGAAGCTGTCTACGCTCGAAAGCGCCAACGGAGCGGGATGATTGATGTCGCGCCGAAGCGCTCAGTGCTTGAATTGAAACGCGAAGAGACTCGCGTCCTTCATCAGGACCTCCAGCTTCACGGGCTGTCCCGCGAGCTTCGCGAGATCGTTATCGTTCTTCCACGCCGCGGGGATATCGGCGTGATCGCCGGTTATTGCCTTGCAATCCTGTGCGCCGTGTCCGTCAATTGTCTGCCCCTCTGAATCGAGGAGCCCCACGCGAACGTAGCCTCCAGCACTGGTCTTCACATTCAGATGCAGGGAGCGGCCGGTGAAGATGAGTAGCGGCGTTACGAAGCGGCCCTCCACCTCACCAGCTTCGGCTGAAACGAAACCGTCCCGCCGGTTGACGACGCGGCTGAACACGCGCTTGTTCTCCGGGATGGCCAAGGAATCAAGTTCTGCCGCATTGTGCTTCAACGGCGAACCGCTGTAGTACTGCCAGATTTCGTTGCCCACGCGTAGCAGGCCCTGTCCCATGTACAGCGAGCCGCTGTCGAAGGATCCGGCGGCGCCGAGCGTGATGTAGGGCTTTCCGCGTTCGGGCCACGACCAGTGAACGCCGTCGCGGCTGACCGCGAGGTGGATATCGAGCGTGTCCGCCGTGTGGTTGTACAGACTGGGAAACATCAAGTAGACGCGGTCCGCATATGTGTACTTCAAGGCAGCGGGATTGTATAGATCGGCGTCGGGGGCGTCCTGTTCATCAGTCTGAAAGACCAGCGAGAGCGGTTCGAAATGGTCGAAGGATGCACTGGTGCTACGGCCGATTGAGCGTCCTCGACCCGCGACGCGCCCGAAGAGCACATACTGCGCGATCGCGTCGTCCCAGAAGCCGGAGTATTGACTGTCCGCGAACACATCGCAGATGGGCCGGGGAGCGCGCGTCCAGTGCAGTCCATCGGGCGACTGCATCCCGGCGATACGATGCGGCGGATCGAGTTCCGAGAAGATGCCTTGCGACACCGCCTTGTAGCGCGCGTCAGGCGGTGCGGAAGGGTCCAGGAATACGCACGCGCCATGGACGCGCGAACGCGCGATCCCGTCCCCGATCTGCCGGAAGAGGATGTTGTTGTCCGTTGATTCGTGGTAGGAGAACAGGCCAAGCGGCGGCTTGCTCCACGCGATTCCGTCTGTAGATTCAGCGTAGCAGAAGGACGTGTCGTCGGTGGTGGGCCATCCCTCGACATCGTAGCACTCGTACCACATGCGGTACTTGCCGCTGTCCTCCAACACGTTGAACCAGTTCAACGTCGCATCTTCCCAGGGCCGGTCGGAGACAAGCGTGCGCTCGTTGGTCTTATCGGGGGGATGCACGCGGAGCTTGACATTCTCGGACGACTCGAAGAAGTGCGTGTCGATGAACAGTTGTTTCCGGTCGGCGATTTCGATCGCTTGAGGCGGATCAATTGCGGCAAGTCTCGTGGAATGCATCAAGAGCAGGAAGACGATGAGGTTCACGCGCGCATACCTTTCTGTCCGCCAGTTGCACTACTGCGCCTCGCTGCCAATCAGACACCGCCCGCGCGCAACAGCACACGCAGTTCGGTCTCCTGTTGTCTGAACCGCGCGGCACCAGCAAGATTTGACATCTCCATGGGGTCATGCGCATGGTCGAACAGCTCGGCCCCGGCACGACCCTCATCCCATTCCGTGTAGCGCCAGCGCTGGGTGCGCACGCTTCGCCCCATGATCTGCGGGGCACCGGCTGAACCGCCTGCTCTTCCACCACGCGTGACTTGGGAGAACGCGGCGTGCTCCCACTCCGCACGCGGGTTCTCCACGAGGGGCCGCATGCTGTGACCCTCTGTCTTTGGACCAGCGGCGATGCCGCACAGGTCCGTCAGAGTCTTGTGAAGCGAGACGATTTCGACGGGGCGCGCACACGCGCGTCCACCATTCCTGTTTCCCGGCACCGAGATGACGAGGGGCACGCGCGCAGACTCTTCGTAAACACTCATCTTCTGCCAGAGGTTCTTCTCGCCAAGGTGATATCCATGGTCACTATGAAAGACGACGATGGTGTTGTTGGCCAGATCCAGTTCTTCCAGCGCGGCGAGCACGTGGCCCACCTGCGCGTCCATGAACGTGGTCGACGCGTAGTAGGCCTGGATGGCCTGTCTGCGCAACGCATCGCTCATGGCGACTTCGGCGGGCTTCTGGCGCGACAACGCGGCCGCGGGGAAGCGCATCGCGAGGTCAGGCGGAACTTCAGGCACGGTGATCTCATCCCGCAGGTACTGTGCGAAATAGGACTTCGGGGCGATGAACGGCGTGTGGGGACGATAGAAGCCCACTGCGAGATAGAACGGTCTTGCATTCTTCGCGCATGCTTCCAGCAACTGAATTGCCGCGGCCGCGCCCTTCCCGTCTGTCTGCTCGCTGTCGCCACCTTCGGCCGCGAGCCAGCTCAGGGTGCCACCCGTGTCCGTCAACTTCTTTCCCGTTGCGGTAGTGGCGGTGCCGTCCGGGGCGAGTTGGAGCACTTCCACCATGCCGATGTCATCGATATCGCGCCCCTTTGGATTGACCACCTGCTCCCAAGACTCCGGATCATCCAATCCGCTGGTGCCGATCTGGCTGGGCACGCCATAGTGATAGATCTTGCCGACCCGCGCCACAAAATAACCTGCCTTGTGAAAACTCTGGGGGATGGTCACCGCGTCGTGGACGGTCTCGCGAAAATGCGTCTGGTTTTCATAGACGCGCAAAGTGTCCGGTCTCAGCCCGGTCATGAACGAGGCGCGGCTGGGGTTGCACAATGGGAACTGGCAGTAGGCACGGTCGAAGCGCACGCCACGCGCAGCCAACGCGTCGATGTGGGGAGTCCTGACCAAGGGCTCATCGTAACAACTGAGACGCGTGCCCAGATCGTCGGAGATGAGATGCAGTACGTTGAGCGGACCGTCGGGAGTCGAGGCCCTGCCCGGGCTCGCCCAAGACGTCCCGGTACTCAGGCAGACCCCCGCCAAGGCGCTTCCAAGGAACTGACGACGATTCAGCGAATTCATGACCGCTCCTTTCCGTGTCTTGTCGATGCCGCAAGATCATCATAGCAGGAGTGCGCGCGGCATGCGCGATCAACTAGCGCGCCGCGATCGTATCAGGCAATGTAATGCGAACGAACTTCGATTCAAACGGCATGAGAGTGATAGAGGAGACGGCGGCCTCCATCGGAGTCCCGAGCACGTCAACCACGTCTGCACTGGCAGGAGCCACCCCATTGCATACAAGGCTCGCTTCTGTCTGTCTACCTTCCAGTTCGCGCAGGTGCAGCAACAGACGGCCATCGCCTGCGGGTCTGCAATTGACTAGTAGGACATTCGCCGGCTCGACGTGGAGGGCTGAGGCGGACGAGGAACCTGGCACAGGGTTGCCACCGGGATTCACTTGAGCGATCAGAGGCACGCGGGAACCCCAACCAAAGCGGGTCGCGATTGTGTTCGTTGTGTCGGGAGTGCTCGTCAGGAAATAGCTCCAGGAGAACTCGCTTTCCTTAGAGCCCCGGAAGTTGTAGGTCCAATAGTTGTTCATCACCCACGAATACACGTGGGGACGCGCAACAGCGGCCGTGTACTGCCACTTGCCCATGTTGATATCGCCAAATTGGACCAGCGGGATTTCATCGCATGACAAGAGCGTCTGTCCTTTCTCATCCCGAATGGCCACGAAGTTCTGCACGGTGTTCCAATCGGTCGACGAACCCGGGAGTTGGTTCTCACCTGGTGAGACGATACCGCCCTGGGCATCAAAGAAAAGCGTGGCATTGGCAGGCGCAAAAGGAAACGCCAAATAGATGGATTCAGGTTCCGGCACAAACTGCTTGCGCATCGTGAAGCGCATTTCGACTAGCTTTGCCTCGTTGTAGAGGCGGAGCTCGCACATCACGCCGGGCGCGTTGTCCGTTGCTATGCATCCCTCCGCCTGTGCGGTAATGCGCAGACTGCTCCAGACGGGACCCACACCGAGGTCCTCGACACGAACGTTGCGGAGCCCCGATCGCGTCGAGCGATCAAGATACGATTGACGGTCAAAGAAGTGGTAGTCGGTCAACGTATCACGGATGAATTGTCCCAATCCATCGGCGCCCTCGAGGTCTACAAGTTCCCGCCCCGTTTCCTTGTCGATGAGACTTCTCAAGGAACCGGACTCGGGATCGACCTCCAACCGATAGTAGGTGTTCTCCAACGTGTGATCGCTTGAAGTCTTTGGATCTTGGCTCGGCTCTCCGCTTTGCGATGTATCGATACAAAGCATCTTGTAGCCCATCGGCGGAACGTCTTCCACCCACAGCGTCCAGTAGCTACCTTCAAAGCGGCTGCTCATGAGTCGGGCCGGAACATCCTTCCCAGACGTCATATCGACAAAGCGGCACGGCGTTTCCGCGGGCTGGACCTCATGGCCAATGTACACATGCACGGGACCGGACCGCTTCCAGGCCAGGGAGTTTACCACGGCCAACGTCGGCACTTCTGCGCGAGGCATCCTGGTCGAAAGGGCGCCCCAAGCGGTTTCGCGCAGGAGCGCGGAGGCCTTCACAGCATTCCACGCGTGGGCAATCTTCTCTCCCCACTGTACGGCTGCGTTCTCCGCCATTGGATTCGTGAACTCTTCCTGCGCGCCGAAGGTGTGCTCATCGTAGAAAAGGAGGTCCTCTTCTAGCCGAGCGGTCTCCTCGTAACACGTTGGCGGAATGTCCCCGCCAAGCAGCGCGGCGATAGAGAGCATGCCTTCCGCGGCCAGCAATCCTGCATGCGAGCGCCGGGCCTCGGCGGTTTCCACGTTGGCGAAGCCGTGCGCGTCAGACCACCAGTTGGGCCAAGCCGCGCGAAACACAGGCAATTCGCTCGCGTGGTGTGCTTCGACGTAGGCGGGAAACTCGTGTGCGGTGGAGGAGCGCAGGTGCGGCCATGCATACTTCTCGTTCCACGCGCGCATGAGGTCGCAGCCTGTCAGCGCGGGCGGGGAGTTGTCGATTTGGATTCCGGAGTACTGCAGCGCGATGCGCTCAAATGGATACTCCGCGGTCTCCAGCCCCGCCAGATAGGCCATGGTCTTGCGTTTGAGTGCTTCCAGATTGCCCTGGTGAATGCCAAGTCGATTGCCAGCGTGGTAATGGTCAGGCCGCCATGCGAGGATCCGCTTGCCGGAAGGCGATTCCCACCAGAACGCGGTGGGGCGCGCGAAGGGCCGCGGCGTGCGGTCGTTGTTGATGCCCATGATGAGGTACTTGATCCCGATGTCAGCCCCATAGTCCACGAGACACCACGCAGCGCCGGGCACATCATTCTGCATGAAGGTGCTGACTGGAATGCCCTGCTCCCGGAACTCGCGGATCGGTTGGAGGGATGCCGCCGTGATGCGTTCATCGGCAAGTTCCAGCATGTTCAAGGGAAGCCCCGTCACTTCGATGCGGCCCTCAGCGACCCGGCCAAGGAAACGGTCAACTTGCTCCTTCGGGCGCCGCCGCAGATATTCGCGTACCGCCCATGACGTCTCGCAGGTCCAGCGAAACTGGGCATCCACGGGATAGTCTTCGGTTTGGTCGCAGTAGTCGAGCGCATGATCGATGTAGCGCAGGAAATCCGGAAGCAGTTCGTCTTGTGGCCGCGTGTATCCGATGTCCGTGTGCGTGTGTTGGACCATATAAATCGTCCAGCGGCGGAGACGTTCGAACGGTACATCATCGAGTGTCATGTGGTCCGAGGCGGATTCGAGTTCGATTCGAGCCGTGGCGTCTTGCTCAACCACCGGTACCGGTAGTTCGATCTCGTGAACGCCCGTGGCGAGATCGCCAATCTCGATCACGCGAGGAGCAGGCCAATCACGCAATGAGATGCGAACGCGCGCGTCTTTCAATCCACCCGAGGCGATACGGCCGCGGACAATCTGGCGCTCGCCCTCGGCAGTCTTCGTGGCCAGTGGCAAGCTCGAAAAAGACGCAGAACGAAATGTGCCCAGGAGCGGTTCCGCCACCTGCACTTCACATACAACGCCAGTGGGAGGTTGCGCATTTACCCCCTCCAAGGCGACCTTCAAACCCCAAGCCCCGGCACTCTGGTCCACTTTGAACAGGAGCGTGTTGGGGCCTTGCTTGAGGCTGACGGCAACCCGATCCTCGCCGCCGTCGTCCACGGTGCGTCCCACGTGGTGGTCGTGCACCAGCGTCCCGTTGAACCAGAGACGGACGCCATCGTTGCTGCGCACTTTCAATGTCACGTCTCTGGCGCTGTCCGAGTCCAGGCGGCAGAATGCGTAGGCCACCCCGGGGAGACCTTCCTTTGCGCCCAGCGCATCCAGGAAATCCAGCAACCCGGGCGAATCCGTGAACGCGGGATGCCAGGCGGTCTGCTGGCCTTCACCAAACGCCACAACATCGCCCTCTGAGGGAACGCAGTGCGCTTCGGTCCCCCCAGCCTCCAGATAGTCCTTGAAGTACCCAAAGCACCCCGGCCCATGCGACAGCGGGGCCGCATTCGGGAAGGGGCCCGCCACCAGCCACACGGGAATGGAGCCATTGTCACGGAGCGGAAAGCGCTCCCATTCACTCGCGGGCGCGGGCGAGCAGAACAGGAGCGAAAAAGGAAGAAACAGACTTAACACGATTCTGAAGAGGTGAACTATGTTTTGCACGGGAATCCCTCCCCTTGTCGCTGCACGCAGGGAACAGCTATCTCTAGGCGAGGCCCAGGATATTCGCTACGCATGATGACGGGCAGTGAACGCGCGTTTCAACAAGAAGTCTTAGCCGGTCGGAACTCAGCGCGGCGGCAGGGAGCGCCCTTCGGAGTACGGACGCAACTCGGGCCGGACATTGAGTATCCGGTCGAGCGCACTGGAAGCCCTCCCCGGCACGTACGCGCTCTTGTCAGACGTCGTCAATTCGGCGATTTGTTTGACGAGGTCACCATCGGCGAGCTTCGCAAGCAGCCGCACCAAATCCGCCCACTCTCGACGGTATTCCGGCTGCGCAAGGAGGGCAAGGCCAAGGTTCTTGATGCGCTGTTTCTGGTGCTCGGTTAGTGGGATGCGCTTGAGTTTCCGGTAATACCATTCCTTCGCGTAGCCAGCGCGAAAGGCGGGGATATCAATTTCAAGAAAGTCCAGAACCGCGTCCACGGCATCGGCATCACCACCGAGGAAACCTCCGTGAAGCGCGAGGAGTGTCTGAAAGAGATCCGAGACCGCCTTCTCCCGCGCCAGGTACGAATCATTCGCAAGCCTGTAGGTATCAGCGGCATTGTGGCCTGGCCGATACTTTTCCCAATCCACCTGGAAGGCTTCGTGGGCGGCGACGATCTGAAGCAGCTTCTTTGTGTATTCGGCTTTGCGGTCCATGTAAACCTCTACACTGAGCGCATACGCCCCCTCGTGACCTATTACCGCTGGGTCGTGTTGGTGTGATTCAATGTGGCTCAAAGTGTAGTGTACTATGCGGTATTGGCGTTTGTGTATTGTTCCATCGGGGCGCAGTCTTGTCACATGGTGAGGGGGAGGCTATTCCATGGTGTCGATCATCGCAACGGTTCTTGTTCTTGGAGCGCAACCTGCTGTGCCTCCTGACGAACTGCTGACCCTTGCACCCGGATGGACGGCGACCGTCGTCGCGACGGTGGATCAGAGCTACGTGGGCTGGGACGTGGAGATTGGCGACGCGGATAACGACGGCAAGAATGAAATCCTCACGACGGGGTGTCCGGATAGCCGCTTGTACTTGTTCGAGAAGAGCGACACGGGATGGGAGACGCGCTTGCTGGCGGAGAACCTCGCCGAGCGCAAGCCCGGGATGGGACTGGCCGTCCGGGTAGCTGATCTGAACCGCGATGGCGCCAATGAAGTAGTCCTGGGTACGGGACAGGAGGGCGAGGGCACGGCCTTCCTCTATGTGTTTCGCACCGATGGAATGACGGTGACACCTCTTGCGGTATCACGTCCGGACTGCAACAAGAGCGGATTCACGCACAATCTGGCATTTCGCGATTTGGACAAGGACGGTGTCGATGAGATTGTCTCTGCGTACTGCAGCGGAGGTGAGATTGTGCGATACGATCTCGATCCGGCCCTGAGCAGAATCGATGCGCGGCTTCTTCACACGCTTTCCGGATCGGGCGAAGAAGCGCTTATTGCGGATGTCGACAATGACAGTGCCGTCGAATTTATCACGTCCAATAGTTTTCGTGAAGGCCGTGCGCGTGTCGAGATCTTCGAATTCAATCCTGAGGGCGAACTGGTCCTGCCGCCGCGCATCGCACTCGAGGGTTTCGAGGGCAATTCTTGCTTCTATGCATCCATCGCCGTCGGCGATGTGGATAACGACGGCGCCAACGAGATGATCGTGGGCTGGAAACGGGAGCAGAAGGTGAACAAGGCGACGCTCGTCGGATACCGGGTAGGGGATGCCGCCGAACCCGCATACACCTTCGAGCGCGAGACGGAAGACCTGGATATGGGTTACTTCGAGAAGATGATGGCCATCGCCGACGCGGACAACGATGGAAAGAACGAACTGGTGGTGTCCACACGCGGCGACAATATGTCCGAGCTTATTGCGAGCCAGCACCTGGGGCATGTGTTTCGTTACACCGTGGATGCCAACGGAGCGGTGGCACGCGAACTTCTGGCAAACCTCGACGATCGGTACGCGGAATCCTCCTGGCTAGCCGTGGGCGATGCCGACAACGATGGCCTCAATGAGGTCGTCCTGGCGACGGGAAAGGGGGACCGTACCCTGCCGGGAACGTCGTATGTCGTTATGCTGAAAAGGTAAGCGACCCGAATATCAGTGATGGAGAAATATTTCTTGCAAATTAGCAATCTATGTGGTACACTCCACTCCAGTGCAATGGTTGCACCTAAGTTGGAGCCCGTGATTATCAGATACCGCCGCAGACCCGCTCTCGCCTTGTCGTCTTCTGTAATGACTTCATGTTCGCCCCGGGCTGGTTGCCATCGATGCTGACGGCCACTCTCCACAAAACCACT
>JADLGB010000324.1 GCA_020849535.1 Candidatus Hydrogenedentota bacterium | reverse complement strand
GGAGGGGTGCAGGATTCTCCACCACGGTCCCGATATCACTTCTTTGCGAACCCTTCCAACGCTCCTGTTGAATTAGCCGCTTGGACTTCCCCCGCCCACGCTGGGGCTTGATCGTGAGGTGCCGCATCCATCCACGGGTTCCGCCTTCGGCTCCACCCGTGGCTACACCCCTGCGCCCTTGCCAGGGCTGCGGATGCGTGTTACCGATGTCCCCGGACGTAGAGCGTGCCTGTCTTGCTTGCCGCCTTGGCGCCTCTGCGAGAGATCCCGTTGAAGGGTACCGGTGAACGCGCCTCACCTCATCGTCACAGCCCTCGCATCCTCACCGCCGGGAAGCCCATTCTTCGCGCGAAAAGATGACTTGCCTTACTCCCTCGCCAAAGCGTTGCACATCAGGAGCTCTGGCCGCTACCGCCCCGATCGTATGCGAAAGTTCTTCACGATGTTTGCGGATAGGGACCCAGCGTGCTTTCCCGAGAGCGAGGACTGGCCGGGAGTTCCACGAATGGGTATCCCCATTCTCTCAGATTCCGTGGCTGACTTTTGTGCCCCAGGGAGATGCGGAAAATGGAGGGAGCGGCGGGCCTTGGGAACCCGCCGCTCAGTGCGGGGAGTGTCTGAAACCGTGTTCCGTGTATCTTGGCGCAAGAGGGTCACGGCTTGAGCTTTAACTCTGAAACCATTGGGCTGCGGTCTTTGGCCTCAGACGGCTCAGCAAGTTGTGTGGATCCATATGGCCTGGGCTGCGGAATGACTTCACGGTGCAATGAAGTCATTGACCAGATCCACACGTGTGGCTCCAGACACCGGAGTCAGATTACCACAACATATAGCGGTTGTCAATAGTTTGAAAACAATTTCTTTGGAAAGAAATTTCTGGGGAATATGGCATAAAATGTGCCCCTCTATCCGATTGCTACTATCACTAGGCGTCTCAAGTGCATGAGGCTGGCTTGTGCAAACTCCTCGCTAATTGAGAGGCTTCCTACATATAGTGGTCAGACCCAGCCGTCGCCAGCGAAATGCTTGCGTCCATAACGGACGCCTCAGGTGTGGCTCCGCCTTGCGAATACTTTCGGTATCTGCTAGTATTTAAGAGAGTTATGACGAATTTGTCCGCTTCTTTTTGGAGAGTCTTTCCATGCCGTTGTTCGCTTATGAATGTAATGCCTGTCACAAAGAACATGAGATTCTGGTGCGGGGCGAGACCCCTCCCGAGTGTCCGTCTTGCGGATCGAAGGACCTTGTGAAGCAGGCGAGCGCATTTGCCCCGATGATGGGAGGTGCGAGTCGCAAGGCGGCCCCGACGCCGTGCGGCGCCGCATCCTGCTGCCAGATGCAGGGCGGTGGATGTCCTCTGAACTGAGTGTCGCGCGAACTCGCGCGCGGGGGGTGTGATGATCGACAAGGGCAAGCAGCCCAGTGGTCCGGTGACGCTGGGCATGCACCTGCGGAAGGCCTTGAAAGAGGCCCACCGCCGGCGCCCTGTGAGTTTCTATCTTTTGCTGGCCATTATCGTGGCGCTGCTCCTGGGACTGCAGATCGTGCACGTCAAGGAGAACCCCCGCCAGTTCGCGCTGCTGCTGTCGCTGCTGTTCATCTTCTTCTTCGCGGTGATGGTGCGTGCGATTGTGGACTTCGGGGACATCTTCCGGCGGCACCTGTCCGAGCATGAGAAGGTCTTCAAGACGACCCTCGGCGAGGAGGAGTTCGTTTCCGAACTCGGCCGCCGCGTTTCGGAGAAGCAAGAGAAGCCCTAGGGCGTGCACTTTCACCGCGGAGAAATCTGATACGAGCGCACGGAGGATGAAGGGGCAGTCCAGTGAAGACACAGGCGAGGGCGCCTGTGCCACACACGCTTGCTTGGCCTTGGTTAGTTCGTCCTTTCCTCGAGTCTCTGGTTTGCATGTGAACTCTGAGAGTTTCAAACAAACATTGGATGGAAGATAGACGTGTGGCACAGGCGCCCCCGCCTGTGTCTTCAATTGGAGCCTGCAAGAGATCGCCGATAGGAACTCTCCAAACTGACGAATAGCAGTTTCGACACCGTGAAAACCATCCTTGCCCTGATTCCCAATTGGATTGGCGATGTGGCGATGTGCACGCCGGCGTTGCGTGCATTGCACCGGCGCTATCCGGATGCGGCGTTGATCGCCGCGGGCCGATCCTCCGCGTGCGCGTTGTTGGATGGTTTGCCGTGGATGGCCAGTACTGAGCCGTTGGGCGGGCGAGATGGCCTGTCCGGACTCTTGCGTGCGCGTACACGGCTTCGCGCGATCCAGCCCGATCTCGCGGTTGTCTTCCCCCATTCGTTTCGTGCCGCGCTGCTGGCGTGGTTGTCAGGTGCTCCAGAGCGCGTGGGATATGCGCGCGGCGGGCGTTCACCCTTGCTGACACGCCGCGCGGAACCGCACCGCGTGGAGGGGCGCATCGCCCCGGTCTACATGACGCGCGAGTACCTGGACCTGCTTCGCGTGCTGGGATGCGAGGATGACGGTGCAGGGCTGGAATTGGCCGTCGCTCCGGAATTCGCGGCGAAGACGCGCGAACGCTACGCGGGCGAAGGCCCGCTCGTGGGCATCGCGCCGGGGGCTGCGTTCGGCCCGAGCAAACTGTGGCCCGCGGATCGCTATGCGGCCGTGGCCGATACGCTGTACGAACAGGCCGGAGCACGCTGCGTCTTGCTCACGGGTCCGGGTGAAGAAGATACGCGGGACGCTGTGTTGGCCACGGCGAAGTGTCCGCTGCTGCGACCCACCGAGCCACCGAGCATCGAAGGTCTTAAGGCGTCCATCGCCGCACTGGACTTGCTGGTATGCAACGATTCCGGTTCGCGTCACGTGGCGGTGGCCTTCAAGGTACCCACCATCTGCATCATGGGGCCCACCGCACCTGTGTATTCGGAAGGCCCGTACGAGCGCGGCGAGGTGATTCGGATCGATGTCGATTGCGGCCCCTGCCAGAAGCCCGTGTGCACGACGGACCACCGCTGCATGACCGGTATTCCTGCGAATCGTGTGGCCGCGTCGGCGCTGAAATGGCTGGCGGTTCCCCGGTGAACGTGCACGCATGGTAGCGTTGATTTGACTGAACTTGGGGCCAATCCTATAATACGCGGATCCAAAGGGATTTGGGCACGTTAGCAATTGCTTGTCCCATCCCAAGACAATCTGCGAGCACCCATGTACACAGGCATGCGAAACGGTCTCGATCTATCCCGGCGAAGGGAAGGCGGGAGGATTCCGCCGGAGGAGGGCGCCCTTGGCGAAATACTATAACGAGCCATCGCGCACCTTCAGCGAATACCTGCTCATTCCCAACAGGACGACGAAGCAGTGCATGCCGTCGAACGTGAGCCTTCGTACGCCCCTGGTCAAGTTCCACAAGGGCGAAGAGGCGGACGTTCACCTGAACATCCCGTTCGCGTCCGCCATCATGCAAGCGGTCTCCAATGACACCATGGCGATTGCCCTGGCGCGATGCGGCGGCATCTCCTTCATTTTCGGCTCTCAATCGATCGAGACGCAGGCGGAGATGGTCCGGCGTGTGAAGAAGTTCAAGGCCGGCTTCGTCCCGAGTGACGCGAATTTGCGGCCGGATCAGACCCTCGGCGATGTGGTGGACCTTACTGCGCGCACGGGGCATTCGACTATTCCGATCACGGAAGACGGCTCGGCCAACGGCAAGCTGCTGGGCATCCTGACAAGCCGCGACTACCGCATTCACAAGTCGGGCCGGAACGCGCCGATTGCCAAGTTCATGACGCCTTTCGAGAAGCTGGTCTACGGCGAGGAAGGCACGTCGCTCAGCGAGGCCAATGAAATCATCTGGGAACACAAGCTGAACTGTCTGCCCATCATCAACAAGGAACAGCAGCTCCGCTACCTCGTGTTCCGCAAGGACTACGACGAGCACAAGGAAAACCCCGACGAACTGGTGGACGCGGAGAAGCGCCTGGTCGTAGGCGCGGGTATCAACTCGCGCGACTACAAGGAGCGCGTGCCCGCCTTGATCGACGCGGGCGCCGACGTGCTGTGCGTGGACTCCTCCGATGGGTTCTCCGAATGGCAGTACGAGACGATCCGCTGGGTGAAATCCACGATGGGCGACCGCGTGAAGATTGGCGGCGGCAACGTGGTCGAAGAAGAGGGATTCCGTTATCTCGTCGAAGCTGGCGCCGACTTCATCAAAGTGGGCATTGGCCCGGCTTCGATCTGTATCACGCGCGAGCAGAAGGGCATCGGGCGCGGCCAGGCCACGGCCGTCATCGAGGTGGCCAAGGCGCGCGATCAGTATTTCGAAGAGACAGGGACGTACGTGCCGATTTGTTCTGACGGTGGTATTGTGCTCGATTATCACGTTGTGCTGGCGTTGGCCATGGGCGCCGACTTCGTCATGCAAGGGCGCTATTTTGCGCGCTTTGACGAAAGCCCGGGCCGCAAGCTGCGTGTGCGCGGCAACTACATGAAAGAGTACTGGGGCGAAGGTTCGGACCGCGCGCGCAATTGGCAGCGTTACGATGTGGGCGGCGACACGAAACTCACGTTTGAAGAGGGTGTGGACGCGTATGTACCGTATGCGGGCCGCCTGAAGGACAACCTCGATCTCACCGTGGGGAAGGTGAAATCGACGATGTGCAACTGCGGGGCCTTGTCCATTCCCGACCTGCACCGCACGGCGCGTATTACGCTCGTTTCCGCGATCGGCATTCGTGAAGGGGGAGCCCACGATGTCGAACTGAAAGAAAGCGATATCTCCCCGGAGACCTGAGTACCGGTTCCTCCAACCTGGGGCACACTATGCAGCGTCACAACAGACCCATCATCGTTCTCGATTTCGGGGCCCAGTACAGCAAGCTCATCGCGCGGCGCGTGCGCGAGGCGAATGTCTTCAGCCTCATCCTGCCTTTCAATGTCGCGCTGAGCGAACTCCAGAAGCACGAGCCCGCGGGCATCATCTTCAGCGGCGGACCCGCGAGCGTGCATGTGGAGGGCGCGCCGAAGCCCGATCCGGGCGTATACAAGCTCGGTGTGCCCATTCTCGGCATCTGTTATGGAACGCAGCTTTTCGCTGACATGCTGGGCGGCAAGGTCGAGCGCGCGGCTAAGCGCGAGTACGGCATCGCGCACCTCAACCATACCGATGGTACCAGCTTTCTTGATGGACTGGACTCGCGCACGCAGGTATGGATGAGCCATGGCGACACGATCACGAAGTTGCCTCCTGGCTTCGACACGATTGGCACGACAGAGAATTGCACGTACGCCGCCATTGCCGATGCAACGCGGAAATTCTACGGGGTGCAGTTTCATCCCGAGGTCGTCCACACGCCACAAGGCTCGAAGCTGCTCTCGAATTTCGTGCATGTGATTTGCGGTTGCGCTTCGGATTGGAATATGGGCTCGTACGTGGAGTCCGCCATCGCCGCTGTGCGCGAGCAAGTGGGCAACGGTCGCGTCGTGTGCGGACTCAGCGGTGGTGTCGATAGCAGTGTCGCGGCGGCATTGATCCACCGCGCCATCGGCGATCGGCTCGCTTGCATCTTCGTGAACAACGGGCTTCTGCGCAAGGGCGAGGCGGATCTCGTGCAGAAGGTGTTTCGCGACAACTTCCATGTCGATCTGCATTACGTAGACGCGGAGGAGCGTTTCCTCAAGGCATTGGCGGGCGTCAAGGACCCGGAAGAAAAGCGCAAGATCATCGGCAAGTTGTTCATCGAAGTTTTTGAGGAAGAGGCGATCCGGTTGGAGAACGTCGAGTTCCTCGCGCAGGGCACTCTCTATCCCGATGTGATCGAGAGCGTGTCCGCCACGGGCGGCCCCTCTGTTACGATCAAGAGCCACCACAATGTAGGCGGCCTGCCCGAGCACATGAATCTGAAACTCGTTGAACCCCTGCGCGAACTCTTCAAGGACGAAGTTCGCGCGCTCGGCAAGGAACTCGGGCTGCCCGATGAAATCGTCTGGCGTCACCCCTTCCCCGGGCCGGGACTCGGCGTGCGCTGTGTGGGCGCGGTGAACAAGGAGCGCCTCGACACCCTGCGCGATGCGGACGCGATCTTCATCGACGAGATCACGAAGGCGGGGTTGTACGGGGAGATTTGGCAGGCGCTCGTTTGTTTGCTGCCCGTGCGCAGCGTGGGCGTCCAGGGAGACGAGCGCACCTACGAAGAAGTGTGCTCGCTGCGGGCCGTCACCTCTGAAGACGCCATGACCGCGGACTGGTACCGCTTCCCGCCCGAGGTCTTGCAGCGCATCGCCAACCGCATCTGCAACGAAGTGAAGCACATCAACCGCGTGCTCTACGACATCACCAGCAAGCCGCCCGGCACGATCGAGTGGGAGTAGCGGGACGGGAGGCCGCTGCAAGTTCTTTCGACACGCACGGGTGAGCAGTTGGATCTGGTGAACCCCATCCCTGGAATTGACAGTCCACCGCGGCTACATGAACGCCATTCTCTGAAAATCTGTGCCGGTGAGAAGAAATCGATAAATCAAGGTAGTGTCGAAACCTTCAATGCGGAGAGGCAATTCAAAGTAACCCGATCGCACTGGATACGTCCTGAACTGCAGCTTCACGACGCCAGCGTGGCCAGAGAGAATTGCCATGCTTTCGGCGCCTTCCGGAGGGAGCACCAGCCCATCCACCGCCTTGATGTCTTCAGGTGGCGCATCCCACAGCAAGTAGGCCTCCTTCGGAAACACGGGTTGATTGAGTTGTTCATCCTGCCCATCCGGCACTTTGAACTTGCGCGTGGCGTACCATTCGGTAGGGACGAACGTCGCCTCCTGATCCAGGATGCGAAGGTCGTGTCCCGAGCGATTCTCGATGCCAACGCTCAGATAATGGGTCGCGGGGGTAAGACCGCCGTCACGGACTCCCCCGTGAAACGTACCATTGAGCACTCGCACAGTCACATCCTTGGATAAAACCTCAACCGTTCTGTAACCGAAGCCGTAGCGCTGCGAAGCTGGCAGCGTCTTCTGTCTGTCCGAATATCCGGAGTAATCCGTATGATCAGCCCCTGGCGTGGTGATGGTCCGAACGACCACCTCGGGCTCCTGCAAGTTCGCGGAAACCGGCTCGAATGAGGCAATTTCCAGATCTCCAACATACACTTTGTTGGGAGCCGTCAATCCAAGCAGCAAACTCAAACAGCCACTCGCGGATAGGACGAAAGCAACAATCACAATCGCGAAGAAGATCCTCGGGCCCTGAGCAAGACACATACAGAACCTCCTTGCAAAACGTTCCCCCTGCTTGTCGTCATGCTTTGAAAACGCTATAGGCCCCGAACGCGCTCACGGCAGATAGGGCACAGGCAAGCGTCAAGCCGATCCAGTACAAGACCGGTTTCCTTTGGCTGATCAAAGATAGGCCAGCGGCGACCAACCCCGTGGTCAACCACAGGGACCACATCGTCAACGTTTCGTTCGGGTGTGTCAGAACTGCAACAGGAAAGAAGACGGGAAGTCCCGGAAACAACTTCAGCCAATGCAGCCAGTAACCATCCCACTGGCTGTCCATCAGGAAGAACCACAATTGCGGCACGTATAACGCCGCCAGAATGCCGGCCACAGCTAATCCGAGGTGGACGCGGCGCGGCTTGATCTTGTTGCCCTTCGTTTCCATACAGCCCTCCCTCGGCGGTGTGCCTTCAATGAAGGCGGAAAGGGTGACTGGACATCGCGTCACCATCAATGCGGCGGGCTATCAGAACGCAGGCACCCGCCTGCAATTCAGCCATAACGATGGAGTCATTGTAACATATTTGCGTGGAAGCAAAAACTGGGGTAAGTCCCAGGATTACCTGAGGTACTTTTTAGGGGCCATGCATGAAGAGAAGGACTTTCAGGAGCGCCGGCATCCCTGCCGGCGCTCCTGGTGACGCTCCTTGTTCTCACCGCCGCGGAACGGGTGGTGGACCCGGGTTTTTCTTCCGGTGGATGGCTTCAACGTCCCGCATGATCTTGTCGACCATGTTCTGTCCCGATGGACCGGCCATGCGGACCATTTCCTCGCGCGTTAGGTAGCCAATCTCTTTACGCCATGCGCAGGTGATATCCATGGCGCGGTGTTGGGACTGCAATACATCATCGAGAGTCTTGCAGATGATGGGAGTGAACGCCTCGTCGGTCGCGCGCCATTCCTTCATGACTTGCACGTGTTGCTCCAGGATTTCCTCGAAGGGTGTGTTAGGCGGCAGCAGATTTTGCGTGATGGACGGGGGTTCGTCGAGTTGTTGGCGGCCTTTCGCGTTGGACGTGCGGAGAAAAGTGCCGTTCTGGAACTCGGACTCAAACTCCAGCGTCCGGTAATTGCTCTCCATGAGGCCCGCCAACTTCGCGAGGCGCATCCATCCCGTCGGGCTCACGTCGTAGCACGCGGCCGCGATCGTGCCATCGGCGCTCACAAAGGCCCGCAGATACGTGCGCGTATTCGGATAGACCTTGGTCAAGACCAGGTCCTCGATGTTGCCGAGGGTGCGGAATCCCCGCTCCTTCAGCCACGCCTCGCAGATATCGTAGTGGGCGCGCTGAATGTGCGGGAAGTCCTCGGGCCGCGCCAAGCGGTACTCGTGGCGGCCTGAATACAACTGCTCCATTTGGCTGTATATCTTTTTCGCCATGCCTCCCGCGGCCGGATTGAACTTGCCGAGGACCAGACGGAGGATGATGAAGATGACTGCGAAAATGGCGGCATAGAGCCATATGGTCGAAATCATGATTCCACCTTTCTCGTCTCTTTGCCTACGGCAGCGGCGCCCCGGCGGCGTCTGTCGGGTTCACAATTGTGGCTGTATCTGCAGGCAACGCGGCGACGAGATCCGGCAGATCGTACACGCGCAATGCGCCGTGCACGGTGTTCTCGTATTGCCGCTTTGTTTCCGGGAAGCGCACCACGCTGGACCAGGATGCCAGCGAATCTTCGATGCGCACCGACGCGAACAACTCGGACTCCAGAACGGCCGCATGCAGTGCGGGCGGCCCCGCAACACCCACCGCGATGAGGCGCACGCGCCGAGGCGCGGTCCCTTGCTCGTAGTGGGCGGCGAACCTCGCGCACATGAGGATGTCTTCGGCACGCTGGCTGAGTATGGGCCGATTCAGCAGATACGCGAGAGACGTGGCCTTGTAGCCCGGACCAAAGGCATCGTCCCAGCCTTGGCCGTGCGTCCAGTTCGAGAGGGTCTCGCCCAGGCCGCGGATATCGGGAGCTAGCACCAGGGAGCCGGTCCGGACGAGGTCCGCGAGCTTGGCCGGATCGATGGCGGCCTTGCCGTCGCCGTGTACGAACACCACGACCTCGCCGTTGGGCTGTGCGGGCACGTATAGCAGCGCGGGGAGTTCGATCCCCTTCTCAGGACGCAACACGATCTTGTGCAGCGTATAGCCGTCGCCCGCTTCCTCACTCACTTTCACCAGCTCCGGCTCGGGCAACCCCGTAAGCGGCGTGATGTGCGTGAATTCACGCACTTGCTGTGCAAGCTGCTCGCGCGTTCGCGTAGTCTTGGCAGTATCGCGCGCTTTCGCGAGGGCCGCATCCACTTCGGCGTTGATATCGAATACGGAGCGTGCGCCGTCCAGCAGAAGCACTTGGCCCTTGGGCGTGACGCGGATCTCTTCCTCCGTCAATACGGCAAAGTCGCCTTCCACGACCGGTTCATCGACGTTCAGCAGCCAGCGGCGCATCCAGCGGACCATGCCCTGTCGCAGCGGTGGCGTGTAGCCGTGCTCGGCGTCGGCCTCGACGAGGTCCACGCGTTCCGCGAAGCCCATCTTGGTATACGCGCGCTTCGCGATGCGAAAACTGTCCCAGGTCCCGGCGATGGGAAAGAAGTCGTGCGTGGCGCAACAGATCAGCGTCGGCTTGGGCGCGCGCATGAGGATGAAATCACTCTGGTCCATGCCGAAGGCCAGCGCGCCCGCGATGTTCTGTTCGCCGTCGTGCGGGCCATCCACGGTGATGAGGTTCTTCAGCGATGTGATGTAGCAGCTTGGCGCGGCGCATTGCACGCGTTCGTCAAGCGCCATGATGTAACTCGTGAGAGTGCCGCCGCCCGAGTTGCCCGTGCATCCGATGCGCTGCGGATCGATATCCTCCCGGCTGCAGAGGTAGTCGATGCTGCGCATGCCGTCCCAGATGCGATAGCCCGCCACATTCAAGCCGAGCGGAATGGAGCCCACGGTGACGATTGTGTGTTCGATGGTGGAACCGAAACGGGGCTTGCCCTCCGCGTCGAGCAATTGGTAGCGTTCGCCCTGCCCGATCGGGTCGTAAATGAGCGCGGCGATGCCGTTGCGCGCAAGGAAGATCGCCCCGCGTTGATAGGCTTCCGCCGCTTTGCCATTGGCATCATGCCCGCATGGAATCAGCACGCCCGGATACGGCCCCGGCGTCAGCGGCAGGAAGATCACCGCCGTGACAAAGAACCCCGGGCGGCTTTCATAAATGAGTTTCTCGTAGCGGAAGCCATCACGTTGCTGGCTATCCACCACCTGCGGATTCAAGGGGGCGCGTTCCGGCCAGCCGCCCAACTGCGCCGCGAAGAACTCGCGCATGCGCTGACCGCGCGCAGCGATGCTTTCGGGAGTCTCAAGGTCCCTTTCCAGAACTTCGGCGCGGTGGTCAAACGCCTCCAGCATTTTGCCGCGCAGGTAGGACGTCATCATCTCGGCGGGGGCGCCGCCATTTGGAAGCGTGTCAAGCACCTGGGTGTCTTGCGCCCCGCACACCATCGACACGGCCAGAATTCCCATCGAAGCGACCCACATACCAACTCCTCCCGTCGCATGACCCTCATGCATGACGCGATTCTAAGCGGGTTGGCCGGGTACGTCAATCGGCTGTCGGGCTGGCCTCGTCAATTCGTCCATCTCTCGCCTGTCCCGGATGCGGATCAACGAGTCATTGGTTCTAACTCAGGAACTCGACCCCTGCGTCAAGGAACCGCAGCCCTGCCTCCTTGATGGCTGTGTCCGGTACGCGGCGCAGCGGTGAGTAAGCCGGATGGCTGGACTTTCCGTAGGGACTGTTGCGCCGGGCGTTGTAGCAGCAAATCAAAGCCCACCGCGGGTTCGGCGAGGTATTCTGATCCGACTTGTGAAGGAGATTGGAGTGAAAGAACAGGGCGTCGCCCGGTTCCATCTCGCAGTAGACGAGGTCCATGACCTTCTCGGCCTCGGTGCAGCGTTCGGGGTCGGCGCCGGTCTGCTCGCCCACGCGGACGTGGTTAATGCGCCCGAGGTGGTGCGAACCCTTGAGTACCTGGAGACAGCCATTCTCGCGCGTGGCCGGGTCCACGGCGATGTAGCAGCTCACCAGCAGGGGGAACAGGCAAGTGTCGTTGTACCAATAGCCGTAGTCCTGGTGCCAGACCCAGGCCCCGCCCACGAAGGGTTCCTTCTGCATCATTTTGCTGTGCCAGTGGTAGACCTCGCCGCCGAGAATTTGTTCCGCCGCGCTGACCACGCGCTCCGACCGGGAGAACAGACTCAACAGGCCGTCGTTCGCGTCGTTCCACAATGTGATGCGGCTTTTGCCGCCGGAGCCGTCGTCGCGGTCGAAGGCCTTGTCTGTGACGCTGGGGTCGGTCCGCGCCGCCTTGCGCAGGAGGTCCGCCTCCTCGGCATCAAAGAGCGCCCGCGCCATGTAATAGCCATCGGAGTTGAACTGCGCGAGCTGGGAATTCGTGAGCATAGTCGTGTTCCTTGCAGGCCGGACCACTCCGGCAGGTAGACCAATTGCAGTTTGCAGCCACCAGGAACCAGATCATACCACGAACCGGTGAAAATGAGGACTATGCCATGCGGAGCGAGTCTCCGGACGTGCCGCGCGGGCGTAACTCGCGCTGCATCACATGCGACTCACTGTGGGTTTCATATAGGGGCGAGCGATACCGACTGGACATCGTGCCGGTAACGGAATAGGCAATTGGGGTGCGATTGCCCTTCTCGGAACCGGCTCTTCGTGGGGCGGGATTTGTTCCCGCCTTCTTCCTGGCGCGAGTCCGATCTCTGCTTCTCGGATTGGGCGGGAACAAATCCCGCCCTACAAGACCGCCCGAATCAGCGCAGACGGGACTGTCCCTGCTTTCCGCCGCCTTGACTGCCTTGGGCGCTTGGATTACCTTTCTGGGCGGTGCAAGGCGTATCAAATCACGGGCGGGTGTCCCGCGCGAGGAGCATGTCAATGGCTACAGAGGCAGTATCCTATCGGGTTATTCACACGATGGCGGGGACGCTATTCGCGTCTCTTGCGGACGCGGGAGGCGCCTCCCGGTTCCGGTTGACGGACGCGCAGGTGGCCGAGTATCGCGAGCGGGGGTTTGTGAAGGGTCCGCGCGTGCTGGATCCGCGGCAAATCGAGGTGTTGCGCGCGGGGCTGGAGCGGATCCGCACCGGTGAAAATGAGCGGCTACCCGAGCTATACGAAATCGACGATGCGTGGAAGAAAGCGCCCGAGAAGAGCGTCTTTCATTTCCTGGGCGCATGGCGGATTGATGAGGCGTTTCACGACATCCTCTTTCATCCCGCAATCACGGTACCGGTGAGCCAGTTGCTCGACTCGCCGCGCGTGCGCTTCTGGCACGACCAGGTCTTCTACAAACCGCCGCGGCATCCCGGCGTGGTGGCGTGGCATCAGGACTACTCGTACTGGACGCGTAGCGTCCCGGCGCGCCACTTGACGGTGTGGATCGGTCTGGATGATTCAACCCTGGCGAACGGGTGCATCCACTTCGTGCCGGGCAGTCATCGCTGGCCGCTTCTGCCCAAGCTCCAGTTGCTGGAGAACATGGATGGGATAAAGGACATCCTCACGCCGGAACAGTTGGCGGAGTTCAAACCGGAGCCCCTCGAGTTGAAGGCCGGTGAATGCTCGATCCACCACTGCATGACGCTGCACGGGTCCTACGGGAATCAATCGGACATCCCGCGACGCGGTGTTGTATTGAATTACATGCATCCCGAGACGCGCAGCGCGGATGGAAAGCACCCGCTCTTGCTCCACACGCCGCCGATACCCGAAGGGGAGATCATCGAGGGGGATGACTTCCCCATCGTTTACGAGGAATAAGCGCGGGATCAGTCCTGCGTGAGAATGTCTTGCACTTTGCGGATGAGCGTGGCCGCCGTAAACGGTTTCTGCAGGAAGCTGCGGGAGTCCTGGCGCGCAATGAACTGGGCGTCCTGGTTTTCGATATGCCCGGACATAAACAGCACGCGGATACCCGGATGCGTTTCGCGGACGCGCTCGGCCAGTTCGCGCCCGGTCATACCGGGCATGACCATATCGGTGAGTAGCAGATCGATCGCCCCATCGTGCTGCGCGACATACTGGAAGGCGTGGTCGCCGTTCTCCGCCGTGAGCACCTTGTACCCGTTGCGGGTGAGAATGCGTTGGACCACGGTGCGGACCGCGGATTCATCTTCGACTACGAGAATGGTTCCTGTTCCGGGTGCGCTCGCGTCGATGGCGGTAGACACCGGCATGCGACCGGCGGGGCGCAACGCCGCGGGGAGATGCACCATAAACGTGGCGCCCTGATCCGAACTGTCGACGGTCACGGTGCCGCCGCAGTTCTGGGCGATCGCGTACACCGTTGAAAGGCCCAGCCCCGTACCCTTGCCTTCCTCCTTGGTCGTAAAGAACGGTTCGAAGATGTGGGGCAGGATTTCCGGAGGAATCCCTCCGCCGGTGTCGGAAACAACAATGACGACAGAAGGGTGGGTTTCCTGCACCGGTGGGTCCCCGTCACTCCTCGCGGCGCTTCGGCTTTGCCACGTGCGGATCGAGAGGGCGCCGCCCCGTGGCATGGCGTCGCGCGCGTTCACAACCAAATTCATGATGATCTGCTCGATCTGATGGGCGTCCGCGAGAACCTGCGGCAGGCCTGGCGCCAAGTCCACCCCGAGAATCACCTGCTCGCCGATCAGGCGCTGGATCATATCCTGCATGTTGCGCACGATGAAGTTGACGTCGATAAGCGTGGGCTTGGTGACCTGCCGGCGGCTGAACGCCAGCAACTGCCGCGTGAGCGATGCGCCCCTGCCGGCAAGATGCTGAACATCGCGAATCGCGTCCAGGAGCGATTCCGGTTCGTTCAGGTGGTCGGCCATCAGTTCGGCGGTTCCCATGACGGCCGTGAGCAGATTGTTGAAGTCGTGTGCGACACCGCCCGCGAGCCTGCCCACAGCTTCCATCTTCTGCGCCTGCCGGAACTGCTCGGCCAATTTGCGCAGTTCGGTCACCTCGATCGCGTAGTTGATGATGCGCGCGACCTCGCCGCGCTCGTCCAGAATCGGCTTGTACGTGCGAATGAAATCCTTCGCCTCGCCATGGAGCGGCTGCACGTGCTCCTCGAACTGCATTGTCTCCTTGCGCTCCACCACGGTGCGGGTCCACTCGTGCCGGCGATCCGCCTCCGCCATGTCGCCGCCTTCCCACGCGATCAAGTCATGGACGGTACGATTCAGCATTTGCTCTCTCGCGGCCGGATCGGGGACGACGTTGGGCGATAGGTACTGAAACCTGCCTTCCGCATCGAGAATGGTGATCTCCGCGGGCAGGTTGGCAATGAGGTCCTCGTAAAACTGCTTGAGACGCACGGCTTCCATTTCGGCCCTGCGGCGTTCCTCCACGTTTTGTGAAATGGAGAGAATGCAAGGCATGCCGGATAGCTGAATGATCCACGCGAAGAACAGGACGTGAGCGATCTCCCCGTCCTTCCTTCGGATTCGAATTTCCATGCCGTCGACTATCCCGTGGGTCTTCAGCACTTCCAGGAACGGCTCGCGCGACTGATCGGGGGCCCACAACTGGATTTCATCGGAGGTGTGTCCGATGACCTCTTCGCGCGTGTATCCCGTGCGGCGAAGGAACGCGTTGTTCACATCGATGAAACGGCCATCGGCCACGGTGGCGATGCTCATCGAGAAGGGGCTGTTTTCATAGGTGTAGCGGCGGACTTCCTGCGCGCTGGCGCGCGCGGACACCTCGGCGTCCAGCGCTCCCATCAGGCGATCCACTTCCTCGCCGAGTCCGCAGAGCGCCCACTCTATCGCATCAAGATGCTCGCGCACCGAATCGCCGGACACGCCTGGCACTTGGGATGAGGCGCGCCGCAATACCTCTAGTCGTGCGATTGCGTCCGCTATCACAGTATCGGTCTTGCTCACGGAGTCCCTACCATCTTCCTTCCGGATGAAGGCGCCGGCGCACCGGGGATGCGGTTAGTTTGTGCCATGATCGTAGCACACGAACTCCAACACTGCAATCGCAGCGGAATCGCCAAAATCCGCACAGACCTGCAAGGACCGGCACGGACTGGACTCGGCGGGAAGGCGCGCTCACAAAGCAGGGCCGTGGATTCAAGCCGTGCCTGCTCGTTTGTCTGGCTCGTTTTGGGTATGCTATGTCTTTTGAAGGCGCGTCCCGGTCTCGAAGTCAGGAACTATACGATGGAATCCAACGCCCTGCCATTTGAGAAGATCGTCTTTGTGTGCACCAACCAACGCGAGGAGAGCGAGCGCGTCTGTTGCCAGCGCGGCGGTGGATGCGAACTGCGCGACACCTTGAAGGCCATGGTGAAAGCGCGCCAATTGCGCTCCAGAGTACGCGTGAGCCAATCGGGCTGTATGGATCGCTGCGAAGATGGCCCTAATATCATGATCTTCCCGGACAATGTGTGGTACAGCCACGTGACCTCCAGCGACCTCGAAGCCATTCTGGATGCCGTCGTCCGCTCGTTGGAGACGGGCGTGCCCATTTCACCGCGAGCATTCACGGCGTAGCAGCGGCCGTTCGACGAAAGGACTTCCCATGGGTCAGTTGGTCATGGTGCGTCACGGTCAAGCCTCGTTTCACGAAGAGGACTATGACAAGTTGAGCGCCCTCGGCGAAGAGCAGTGCCGTCATCTCGGCGAGTATTGGGCGCGCCACAGGGCCGTGTTCGACCGCGTGTACTCGGGGCCGCTCGCGCGGCAGCGCCGCTCCGCGGAGATTGTCGGCGCCGTACTGGCCGGGGCGGGGGTGCGATGGCCCGAGGTGGAGATTGTGGAAGCATTGGCTGAAATGCCCGTCGAACGGCTCGCGAAGCGATTCTTGCCGCAGTTGTGCACGGAAGACGAGGAGGCCCTTCAACTCATGCAGAGATTCTCGGAAGTGGAGGACAAACGGGAAAAGGAGAAGGCCTTTCAGAAGGCCTTTGAAAAACTCATGCTGCGTTGGGCGTCCGAGGAGTATCACGATCCGGAGATCGAGACCTTTACCCATTTCCGCGTGCGCGTCACGAGCGCATTGCGGACCATTATGGCAACGGCCGCGCGAGGCCAACGCATCGCCGTTTTCACGTCGGGCGGTCCCACGGCCGCGGCCGTTCACCTCGCGCTGAACACGGATATTGCGGCCACCCTGGAGATGGTCTGGCAATTGCGCAACGCATCCACCACGGAGTTTGTGTTCACCAAAGGGCGCTTCTCGCTGAATGCATTCAACTCGATCCCGCACCTCGGCGACCCGGCACTCTGGACGTATCGGTAAACGGGGTTATCCACAGAAAGGGAGCCGCCATGGATTTCTCGATTCCCGGGCACATGCAAGAGCTTCTGGGCGCTGTCCGCGCATTCCTCGAAAGCGAAGTGTATCCCTTGGAGCGGCGTGACCACGCGAAGGGGTTCAAGTCGCTGTTGCCGGAACTGGCGCGGCTGCGCGTGGAGGTCAAACGCCGCGGGTGGTGGCTGCCGCAGATCGCGAAGGAGCACGGCGGCCTCGGCCTGAACCTCGTCGAGCACGGACTGCTCAGCGCGGAACTCGGCCGCTCGCCCCTCGGGCACTACTGTTTCAATTGTCAGGCGCCTGACTCCGGCAATATGGAAATCCTCATTCAGTTCGGCACGCCGGAACAACAAAAGACCTATCTTGAGCCGTTGCTCCGGGGAGATATCCGTAGTTGCTTCGCGATGACGGAGCCCGAGCACGCGGGCTCAAACCCCGTGTGGATGAGCACCACCGCCGTCAAGGACGGGAGCGACTACGTCATCAATGGGCACAAATGGTACACGTCATCCGCGGAGGGCGCGCGCTTCGCCGTGGTGATGGCCGTGACCGATCCCGCGCAGGAGCCGCATTTCCGCGCAAGCATGATCCTGGTGCCGCTGGACAATCCTGGGTATCGCTTCGTGCGCAACATTGGCGTCATGGGCGACGTGGGCGAAGACTGGGCCAGCCACGCGGAGGTGCGCTTCGAGGACTGCCGTGTCCCCCAATCCAACCTGCTCGGCGCCGAGGGTATGGGCTTTGCCATCGCGCAAGAGCGGCTCGGGCCGGGACGCATTCATCATTGTATGCGTTGGATCGGCATCTGCGAACGCAGCTTCGAGATCATGTGCAAGCACGCTGCTGCGCGCGAGGTGGCGCCCGGCGTGCCGCTGGGCACGCGCCAGATGGTGCAACAGTGGATCGCGGATAGCCGCGCCGAAATCAACGCCGCGCGTCTCATGGTGCTGCACGCGGCCTGGATGATCGAACAGCATGGAGCCAAGGAAGCGCGCGACGAAATCTCGCTGATCAAGTTCTATGTGGCGAACACACAGCAGCGCGTGGTGGATCGCGCCATCCAATGTCTCGGCGGGTATGGTGTCTGCGACGACAGCGTGCTCTCGCATTTCTACCGGCACGAGCGGCCGGCGCGGATTTACGACGGCCCCGACGAAGTGCACAAGCAATCCGTGGCGAAGCGCATCCTCAAGCGGCATGGCATCACCATCAAGTCCGGGGCCAATCAATGATGGGGCCTATCGACGGCACCGCTCCCGTGCGCGCGGGCGAAGAACTGGATAGCGCTTCCCTGGAACGGTACCTGTGCGACACGTTGGATGGAATCTCGGGTCCCCTCGTCATCGAGCAGTTTCCCAGCGGGCATTCCAACCTCACGTATCTAATCCGGGCTGGCGATCGCGAGCTGGTGCTGCGGCGTCCTCCTTTCGGAAGCACCGTGAAATCGGCCCACGACATGGGGCGCGAGTACAGGGTCCTGTCGAAGCTGTGCCGCGTGTATCGTCCCGCGCCCGCGCCGTTAGCCTACTGCGATGATGCAAGCGTCATCGGCGCGCCGTTCTACGTGATGGAGCGTCTGCGCGGCGTCATCCTCCGCTCGCGGAAGCCGCAGGATATCAGTGTCGAGCCGGGTCTGGCACGCGCGTGCTGCCAATCCTTCATTGACAATCTGGCCGACCTGCATGCGCTTGATTTCCGCGCCATTGGACTCGACGCGTTGTACAAAGGCGAAGGCTATGTGGAGCGTCAAGTGAAAGGCTGGTCGAAGCGCTACCGCGACTCGCAGACCGACGACATCCCGGAGATTGAACGCCTTATGGACTGGCTGGGGACACGCGTTCCCGCGGATACAGGGGCTGTGCTCATCCACAACGACTACAAATTCGATAACATCGTTTTGGACCCGGATGACCTCACGCGCATTATCGGCGTGCTCGATTGGGAGATGGCGACCATCGGCGATCCGCTCGCGGACCTGGGCACTTCATTGGGCTATTGGGTCGAGAAGAATGATGATGAGATGCATGTCGTCCAATGCTTCATGACCACCGAGCCCGGCGCCATGACGCGCTTGGAACTCGCCGAGGCCTACGCCGCGCGCACCGGCCGCGACATCTCCAATCTGCTCTTCTACTACGTGCTGGCGCTGCTGAAACTCGCGGTCATCGTCCAGCAGATCTACTACCGCTACAAGAAGGGCCTTACGAAGGACGAACGCTTCGCCGTGCTCATCGTCATGGTGCAGACGCTCGGTCGCAAAGCCGCCGCCGCCATCGAGACCGGGAGGGTGTGAGGGGCTGCGCCCTCCATCAAACGAAGAGTTTTTCCGCAGATGGCGCAGATGCACGCAGATGAATGAGGGATTCCAATAGGAATAAGGGCTCGCATTCTTGAGGTCCGAAGGACCGGCGCCATACTAGCCCAGGGCAGAGCGAAGCGGCGCCCTGGGTTGCTGCGCCTCCCCAATCTTGAGCGCTGAAGGTGCGGCCCAATCTGCAAGTCTCGCGATTGGGATCACTGGGTATTCAGCGATCCAGTATCGCCAGCACTTGCCGCAGGTCGCTGACGGTCCAATCCGGGCGCACGCCGTTGGCCGATTCGCCGCCGCGGTTCACCCAAGCGCCACGAATACCCGACTCCTGCGCGCCGCCAATATCGCGGGGCAGGTTGTTCCCCACCATAATCGCCTCGGACGCGGATACTCCGGCCGCCTTCAAAGCGGCCTTGAACATACGCGGCGATGGTTTAGATATGCCGACTTCTCCCGACACAATCACGTCCGCAAAGTATGAGGCGAGATCCACCGCGTCGAGTTTGCGCCGCTGATGAGCGCCTGGGCCATTGGTGACTAGCACCAGGGGCAATCGTGCAGCCAACGTGGAGAGCACTTCGCGCGCCTCCGGGAAAACGCGATGATGTGCATGGCGGTTCGCATGAAAGCAGCGAATCATCTCGCGGGCGAGGGGCATGTCGTCCACCCCGAACTCGCGTAACGCATTGACGAAGTAGTCGCGCCGGTAAGTCTCCAGCCACTCATCCATCGCTTCCGCGTGCGGTGCCTGCCAGTCATATTCGGAGCTGAGCAGGTCTGATGTCCCCGCATCAATCGCGCGCAGATGCTCGATGCCCGGAGCGCACTGAAAGGAAGCGCGCCCCAGAACGCGCGCCCTGCCCACAAAATCCATCACCGGAATGCCGTGGCGCTCCTCGACGGGCGCGCACGCCGCGCGGAACGCGGCCAGCAGCGGGCCTTCTTCTTCGATGAGCGTGTCGTCCAAGTCGAACAGGACGGCGCGGATAGCCATGGCAGGGTCTCCGTGAAAACAAAAATGGCGTCCCCAACGGGATTTGAACCCGTGTCGCCGCCGTGAAAGGGCGGTGTCCTAGGCCAGGCTAGACGATGGGGACGCAAAAAACGCCGCGCATACGCGCAAAGCGGCACATAGCATTGCATATTCTGGAGGGGTAAGTCAAAACTCTGGCGCAATGCGGTTGAGTCCAGGTCCGGCATGGTAGAATCCCCCGTAGCGCGCGGACTTGAGGCTTGCACATTCCGCAGGCCGATTCGCGGTGGATTGGCGCGTCGTCAGGACTTGGACTTTGCAGCGCTTTATCAACTATCTCGAAACCGAACGCGGATTCTCTCCCCACACCGTGCGGGCGTATCTGCTGGACCTCGCTCAATTCTGCGACTACGTGCTCAACGGGCCGGATTCCTATGGCCGGGACGCTGAGGAGCGTCCGCCTGCCAGCGTGGATGCCTTGCGCCGCGCGGGGCGCAACGACATTCGTGCCTTTCTCGCGCATGTGCAGACCGCGGGCGGCACGCCCCGAACCTCGGCCCGCAAGCTCGCGGCCATACGCGCGGCCTACCGGTTCTTCGTGCGCGTTGAAGAACTTGAGGTCAATCCCGCACAAGCGGTGAAGTCGCCCAAGTTGGCGAGAGACCTGCCCGATGTCCTGAGTATCCCGGAGGTCACCGCGCTGTTGGACGCGCCGGATACGTCCGAACCGCTGGGAATTCGCGACCGTGCCATCCTGGAAACCCTGTACTCGAGCGGGATCCGTGCGGCCGAGTTGGCGGGTCTCACCCTGCGGTCGGTCGATCTGGTTGGGGGTGGCATGGTGGTGCTTGGGAAACGGCGCAAAGAACGCATCGCCTACCTGGGCTCGTATGCGATCGAGGCCCTGCATGCCTACCTTCGCGTGCGGGGAGGATTGGGGAATCCGAAGCACGAGCGGCTCTTCGTGAACTTCCGGGGAGGGCCGCTGACGACGCGGAGCGTCCAGCGTGTCGTCGAGCATTACGTAAGACAGGTCCTGCCGGGGCGTCGCGAAATCTCGCCTCATACGCTTAGGCATACCTTCGCGACACACATGCTGGACGCGGGCGCCGACCTGCGGGTGGTGCAGGAACTGCTGGGCCACGAGAGCCTGTCCAGCACGCAGGTTTATACGCACGTGAGCATCGATCGACTCAAGACGGTGTACCGCGAATCGCATCCACACGCCTGAGCGGCGCACCGGCCTCACCTATCACGCACTTTATGCGCGGCGAGTCTGCGCAATAGACGATGCCAGTCCGTGCAGGACGTGTTGGCTAGTTGGTCACCTCTTTCTCAGGCCGTTGCCACCAGCGGTAGCACAGATAACATTGGATGAGTGCCGCACCGGCGGTGTCGGCCATGAGGTCAGCGAGGTCGAATTGACGCATGGGCACGAAGATCTGGTGAATCTCGTCGGTCACCCCATAGAACGCGGCGAACAGGATGGGAACGAAGCACTGGAACCAAGGTGTTGCCGGCTTTTCCGCGCGGTGGATTCCCACGGACACCACGGCCGCCAAGCCTGCATATAGGATGAGGTGCCCAGCCTTGTCCATGCCCTCAAACATGAACGGCAACTCGATCTCGCTGGGCTTGGAAGTCGAGGACAATCCCCAGATGAGTGCGCAGTACAACGCCGTCGCAACTATATACTTCTTGCTCAACGCGCCACCGCCTTACCTGCGAAAGGCCCGGATGCTGATGCCCTGCGGGTCGGGGTCAAACGAGTAGGTGAACCCGTTGATGATGATCCCGTTGCAGACGGTCAGATTGACCGGCATCCAGGGGCCTGGGAAGCCCCCGTCGTGAGGTTCTGCTCCCCGAATCTGGTTGAGGTGGATACGGCTGATGGCGGTCCTGGAATGGGCGATGCGCCCCAGCGGGTCGGTCGCAAAAAGGATGGTGGTACTTCCCCCTCCGGACAACATGTCGGCCAGCAACAGAAACGAGTCCATGGCCTCCTGCTTTTCCAGTTCAAACAAATACATAGCCATGATGTAGGCCTTGGACGAATCGATGAAATAGGGGTAGGCCACAGATGGTAGCAGTCCGTCCGGGTCGCTCTGGTAGGCGCCGATCGGCACGATTTGGTAGCGGCGCAGGTAGCGCTCCCGTTCGTCGCGCGCGTTGGCGAGGATTACATCGCGCCGCAGCCGCAGCTCCGGCCTGCGCGCAAACTGAACGTCCTGGATTGCGCGCACGATGCTCGATGCGGTCGAGATCGTGAACAAGGACGACACCGGCTGCACACCCATGCGCCTTGGAAATTCTTCGGGATTGGTCGTCACGCCGCTGGGGTGCGGCTCAAGATAGACGATTTGCGCGGGGCTGATGAACCTCGCCCCCGGACCAATCCCGGTGGACGGCGGCACGATAAAGGCCCCGATGTTGTGCAGTTCCGCGGGAATCAGGGTAATCAGGAGATCCAGGCTGCTCAACTGCGCGGCGTCCAAGGCGCCGTTTTCAAAGAGCAGGATTCCGCGCGCCTCCCAAAACAGACGGGGCGCATCCTGAAACCCCATGATGTTGCTTACCGTTGCGCGCGCCTGGACACTACCCGCCGCGAAATCGCGCAACGTCAGTCCGAACTGGACATACGTGGGGTATAGCTCAGGCGTGGAGGAGAGGGCGAGCAGGCTCTTCCTGCCGGTAGCCTTCTCAAGACCGGCGAACACAGTTCCGCGCGCATTCGCGCTGAGGCCGGGGCCGATGTGCCCCAACCAGCCGAATCCCGCGTTCAGGGTTTCCAATGCATCGGCGTTGCCCGAAGCCCCCGCGCTCAGGCTGGCCCCGATAGCCTCGCCGGCGAACAAACCAGAGATGAGCGCCACGTGTTGCCGCAACACGCCAGATGTCGAGCCAATGGCGTAGTCCCAGAAGGCCGCGTGACTGGGTGCGAACGCACCGCCTTCAAAATAGTCCTTGAAGAGCGCCTGCCAATCGCCGGCAGCGTACCGCTCGTCCGAGAGTACCTGGGACAGACGGGAAGCCGCCTGGACGTTTTCGGAATGGCTTAACGCGCCCAGCGCGGCGAGCAGCTCTTCTTCAAGACTTTCGTCAAATGCGGCGCTGGCGCTTAAGGTGGCAATCGATAGCGCCAGTACAGCGGCAACCCACTTAGTCATACAATGCCTCCAGGGAACCCCCGACAGTATGAGCGTTGCGCGGAATCAGGTCAATTGAGGCGGCCAACCGGATGGATCAGACGAATCAGACCGATCGGTCCGATTCGTCTGATCCGTCCGATTCTTAGGTCTGTTGTGGGTCCCGGATCAAGTGGCGTACCATGGCTGGCGGTACAAACGGGGGCGGCAACCATGGCAGACTACACAGGCACAGCGCACCAACTGCGCAGCTACATCGCACCCGCCGCGCCCGCGACGCGCGCTCCGTGTGACGGCAGCGAATCGGAGATGCGCATTGAGTTCGGCTTCACGCCCCGCTGGTACCGCGAAGCATGCGGCATCGACTTTTCGGAGCGCTGGCATCTGGATGCCCTCTATCGCCACGAAACACTCATTACTATGCGCAAGGAACTTAACCGGCGTTTCCCGGAACTGCGGCTCGGGGGGCCCGGTCCTGATGCCGCGCCCGCCACGATTGACGGCGTTCACGGTGCCCTGGTTATGGCGCAGATCTTCGGCATTCAAGGGGACTATTACCCCGACAATTGGCCGGCCGCGCAGCACACGTACCTGGACGAGGGGCAAATCGCGAAGCTGGAACCACCGGACCTACCCAATGTTCCGGTGATCGCACAGATCCTCGAACAGATGGACACGATCGAGCGTGCGTGCGGCCGCATCGAGGGCTATCTGAACTGGCAAGGGGTGCTCAACAATGCTTTTCGCCTTCGTGGCCCGGACATCTTCTCGGACTTGATGATAAACCCCGATCTGGTGCGACACCTCTTCGAGGTCATTGCGCACACGATGATTGCTGGGATGCGACTCATTTACGCGAGACAGGCCCCTACAGGTTTCATCGTGCGCCACGCCACCTTGAGCAATTGCGTGGTCAACATGGTCTCGCCGGAGTTGTACCGCGAGCACGTGTTTCCCTGGGACCAGTTCATCTCAGAAGCATTCGACTTCTTCGGCATCCATAACTGCGCGTGGAATGTCGATCCGTACATTGCCGACTACGCCCGCATCGAGAAGCTGGGTTACGTGGACATGGGCATCATGTCCGACCTCGCGCAGGCCAAGCGCCTGTGCCCGCACGCGCGCCGCGCGATCATGTATACACCGGTGGATCTGGTCAACAAATCGCCGGACGAATTGCGCGCGGACCTTGAATACATCCGCCTGCACCTGAGTCCGTGCGATATTGTCATGGCCGATATCGACGCCGGCACGGATGACGCCCGCGTGGCCGCGTTCGCGCGGCTCGCCGAGGATACCCTGGCGATGTCCCCAGTCGATTAAGGGGCTTTCTGAACGGCGGCGCCGGGGTGAGGAGTTCCTCCCCCGGCGCCAGCCCATTTTCGGGGATCAGGATTCGGCCACGGCAACGTCGAAGGTGCCGTTGATGCCGAATGGCTCGACGCCCGCGAGCAGAATGGTGAGAGCCCAGGTGCCGCCGTAGGCGTCCATCAGCCCATCATCGCCGGCGTCTTCACCTTGACCCGCGAGACTGAGCACCACGCAGATCGCTGTGTCGCAGCCGCCGGTGAGCAGCGTCAACTTGCCATTGTCCTCAAGTATTCCTCCTACGTTGAGCGTGGTGGGCAACGGCTCGTCAGCCCATTCCGGAAGCTCAATGCACGAATAGTCGATGACCACCGTGCCTGACACTGCGTGATCCGCCGGATAGCCCGCGTTGAGGTTCTGCGTGAGGGTCATTGCAAGCGGACATCCGATGACCTGCTGTTTCTGGTCGGTACTGCTGCCGTTCCACACACCGTCATACGTGCCTGACACATCGAATGGCGGCTTGGGGAACTCCATGGGGCAGCCCGCCCCGAGGGTCACTGCTACTGCGGCCAGACATACTACTCCTACGCTTGTTCGAATCATGGGAATCCTCCCGTCTGGTCCAGGCTGCGTGTACTTTCTTCCTACACGCATCTTTACGACCCAATGAGCGGAAGGGCGGTTTCATGGCACACCGCCGCGCGGGAAAAAGCAGCGCCGGCACCTTCGTAGGCGCCGGCGCTGAATTCGACTCAATCTTGACCTAGAAGAGTTCCGGAACTTGTGTGAGGTCTACCGACTCGTCCTCGGCTTTCTTGACCGCGGCGATCTCCGGCTTGCGCGGTGTAATAAAGGGTCCGGTCTCCATTTCCTTGTATCCCATGCCCGGACCAACCATCGGGTACACGTGCGCATCCTGATCAATCATGACTTCGAGAAAAGCGGGGCCTTTGTGCTTCACGAACGCTTCAAGTGTCGCGCGGATCTTCGCCTTGTCACTGAGGCGCTCGGCATAGGAGAAACCATCTGCCTTGGCCGCCATCACGAAATCCTTCTTGTGGAGCGACTTGTCGCTTCCCGAGAAGCGGTGGCCGTAATACGTCCTCTGCCACTGGCGGACCATGCCGTCGCCGAGGTTGTTCAGCAGCAGAACTTTCACGGGCACGTCGTAGGTGGTGGCCGTCTCGAGCTCGCCCAGGTTCATCCGGAGACTTCCGTCGCCGTCGATATCGATGACCGTGCGGTCGGGGCAGGCAATCTGCGCGCCGATCGATGCCGGAAGACCAAAACCCATCGTGCCCATGCTGCCGGATGTGATCCAGGAGCGCGGACTGTGGAAATCGAAGTACTGGGCGGCCCACATCTGGTGCTGGCCGACGCCAGTCGCGACGACGGCCTCGCCCTTCGTGATCTCGTTCAGGACTTCGATGACATGCTGCGGCTGAATGAGGTTGGATTCCTTGTTGTAGTTCAACGCATGATTCCGCTTCATCGCCTTGACATGCTTGTGCCACGCGCCGAAATCGGGTTTGAACTTCTTTCCGCCTTCGACCAGGTCGGTGAGCGTCGTAGAGGCATCTCCTGCGTGGGCCCACGTGACTTCCTTGACCTTGCCGATCTCCGCCGCGTCGATGTCGATATGGGCGACATAGCGCGCCTTGGGAGCGAAGGCCGAGACCTTGCCGGCAACGCGGTCATCGAAACGCGACCCCACGGCGATAAGCATGTCGCAGTCCTCGACGGCATAGTTGGCATAGGCCGTGCCGTGCATGCCGAGCATATGGAGCGACAGCTCGTCGGTCGTATCAACGCTGCCGATGCCCATGAGCGTCGTGACAACCGGGATACCGAATGCCTTGGAGAATGCGCGCAGCGCCTCGGCCGCGTTGCTGTTGATGACGCCGCCGCCCGCGTAGATGAGCGGCCGCTCGCTGTCTCCCAGTTGCTTGAAGAACGCGGCGGTGCTCTCCTTGGAAACGCGGTTCTGTTGCAGTTGGTTCATGCGCTCCTCGAAACCCCGGAAGTGGATCAGGCCGTCGCCCTTGAAAGGTCCCGCCGCGAGCTGGACGTCCTTCGGCACATCGATGACGACCGGGCCCGGACGCCCCGAGCGCGCAATCTCGAACGCCGTGCGAATGGTCTCCTCCAACTCGTCTTCCTTCGAGCAGAGAAAAACGTGTTTGGCGCATGCGCTCATGATGTTGAAGACGGGGGCCTCCTGGAAGGCGTCCGAACCGATGGCCGCGCGGGGGACTTGGCCGCAGATGAGCACCACGGGAACCGAGTCCGCCATGCAATCCCGGATCGGGGTGACGCAGTTCGTCGCGCCCGGTCCCGAGGTGACCAGGAACACGCCGACGCGTCCGCTGGCCCGGGCGTACCCCGCCGCCATGAAGCCCGCCCCCTGTTCGTTGGCGGGAACCACAAGCCGAATCTGCTGCTTCTTGGGCTTGCCTTCGTTGAAGCGGAAGATAGCGTCGTAGGTCGGAAGAATGGCCCCGCCGCTGTATCCGAAGATGGTATCCACCCCTTCATCGGCCAGTACTTGGATGATCTTCTCCGCGCCGGTCATCTGCGTGCCAGCCAGTGGATGCTTCTTGGTCGACTTCACCGTAGCCATTCAATCCTCCTTGAAGGTAGTGGTTCCCCCTGTGGTCCTGTCATGACATCCACCACCCATGCATACCTTGTTGCCCCGGTCATGGGGAGTTGCACGCGCAAATCGTTGGAATGTGCGGCGTTCCCTCGCAGGCATCCATATGTGCCCGAAGATAAACAAAATGGAGCGCTGGCCACCGGCGCCAGCGCTCCCCAATCGGTCCCGGAAGGAAATCCTTCCGGACTTACTCAGACTTTTCCGGCTCGCTCGCGGGCGTTTCAGATGGTTGTTCGCTGAATTCCGCCATCATCTGGTTCGCCGCGGCGCCGGGGTCTTGGCCGCCCTGGAACAAGGAACGCGGCATCGCATCACCGACCACGTCGCCGATGCTAACCGTCTCCCGGGAGCCGCTGACGCTGTACTGGGCCTGGGCCTCGCCGTCGAGGTCGCGCTGGTACTCGCGGATGCTGAGCCCGATCTTGCGCTCATTCGAGTCGATGCTGATAACCTTCGCCATCACCTTGTCGCCCACGGAAAGCACTTCTTCGGGCTTCTGCACGCGGTTGCTCGACAGCTCGCTCACGTGAATCAGGCCTTCGATGCCGTTCTCCAGACGCGCGAAGGCGCCGAAGCTCACCAGCTTGGCAATCTCAACTTCAAGATGCGAGCCGATGGGGTGCCCGTCGACGACTTCCTGCCACGGATCCTTCTCCAACTGCTTCAGGCCGACGCTGATCTTTTCGTTCTGCGGGTCGATGCTGAGCACTTTGACCTCGATCACCTGGTCGCGCTCGAGCACTTCCGAGGGATGGGCCACCTTGCGCGTCCACGAAATGTCGCTGACGTGGAGCAGGGCGTCGATGCCTTCCTCGATTTCCACAAAGGCGCCGTACTCGGTCAGATTGCGGATCTTGCCCTTGATGGTGGAACCGAGCGGGTAGCGCTGCTCGATCTCGCGCCACGGATTCGGACGCGTTTGCTTGAGCCCGAGGGCGATCTTCTCCGCCTGCGGGTCCACGCTGAGCACCATCACATCCACGTGCTCGTCGAGCGCCATGACCTCGTTCGGATGGCGGACGCGGCGCGTCCAACTCATCTCGCTGACGTGGACCATGCCCTCGATGCCGTCTTCCAACTGCACGAACGCGCCGTAGTCCGTCATGCTGACCACACGGCCGCGGACCACGCCGCCCACAAGGTAACGCTGCGCGGCCGTCTTCCACGGATTGTCGGACTTCTGCTTGAGACCCAGGCTGATACGCTCGGTCTTGGGATCAAAACTGAGCACCATCACCTCGATGCGCTGTCCAACCGACACGACCTGAGACGGGTGCTTCACGCGGCCCCACGACATGTCCGTGACGTGCAGGAGGCCGTCAATGCCGCCGACATCGACGAAAGCGCCGAAATCGGTGATGTTCTTCACTTCGCCGGGGATGATCTTGCCCACCTCGATCGTGGCGAGCAGACGACTCTTCTCACCGGCGCGCTGCTCTTCGAGCAGTTTGCGGCGGCTGACCACCACGTTGCGGCGCCGCTTGGTGAGCTTGATGATCTTGAGGTCCATCGTCTGGCCGATGTACCGCTCGAGATCGCTGGTCGGACGCCAGGTGAGCTGGCTCGCGGGCATGAAGGCGTCGATGCCGATGTCGACTTTCAGACCGCCCTTGACGCGCCGCACGATGCGGCCTTCGATGACGCCATCTTCCTCGTAGATCCGCTGGATGTGGGTCCAGTTCTTGATCTTGTCGGCCTTGATCTTGGACAGCACCGGCATGCCGTCGTCGTCTTCAGGCTCTTCAATGAAGATGTCGTACTCCGCGCCGATTTGAATTTCCGAACGGTCCGG
>JADLGB010000323.1 GCA_020849535.1 Candidatus Hydrogenedentota bacterium | reverse complement strand
TTGGCCGCAAGAATACGCTTGGTGATCTCCAAGTAATGAAGTGGTGTTCCTGCTTCCTGCAGGATTCTCAACGCAGCTTCTAGTGCAGTCATGGTGTTTATTAATCCTCCACCTGCGTGACCTTCGACTCGCGAAGGCGCCTGTAGACTTCTGTGCCCAGCCAGCCAGACACGAGTTTCTGAAAAGTTTCGTCGTTCAGCACTTTGGCCGTGAGCTCCTCGTTCTGCTCCATCCGATCAATGACGAGGGATCGGAGTACGCCCCCAAAAAGAAGCTGGAACTTGTCCAGCGGGTTCGCTTGCGCCGCCTGCTGGAGATCGGAGCTTTGGACGGCTGCCTCTCGAATCTGGTCGAAATAGAGTTGATCCGCGTCGGTGAAGTCTGTCCCGAAGCGGTCATTCAAGATATCGATCAACCGGGAAAACTCTATGGGCTTCTCGCGGACCATACCGGACGCAACATCCGTCGGGCCTTTCAGGGGTGCGGCCTCACCTTGGGACAGACTGATTGAGCCCTCGCTAATCTTCTGCAGGCGGTAATACTCAAGGCGGACTTCGTCATCAAACGAGTAGGACGGACCCGCCCCGCGCTTGGGGAGTTTAGCGCTTAGGAACCTCAGGAACGTATAGAGCTTCTCCAGATCGGTGTCCTGAAACGGAATGATCTGGCTCAAGTAGGTGTAGAGGTTGCGGAATGTGGCGATCTTCGCGCGAAGGTCCTCCGCTTCGTCCTCTTTCTCTGCTTGCAGCTTTCTAAAACGCTCTGTCGCCGGTTCAAGCGCCGCTTCCATGCGCGTGTGGTCTTGTGCGCTTGGGCGACGCTTGGCCAAGAAGAAGACCCGGCAGAACGCCTCGACCTCTTCCTCGGCGTAGAGGGCGCTCGCATCGAGTTCGCCATGCATCTGATACAGCTTGGCGGGCTCGACCTCCTCACCCACCTCCGCGCCTTCGTAGTAATCCTTGAAGGCCTGGAATATCTCCTCGCGGTCGTTCACGAAGTCCAAGACGAAGGTGTCTTCCTTGAGGGGATGCATTCTGTTCAGCCGGGACAGTGTTTGTACGGCTTGAATACCGGCAAGGCGCTTGTCCACGTACATCGTGTGAAGCAAAGGCTGGTCAAAACCGGTTTGGTATTTCTCGGCAACCAGCAAAACCTGGTACTCGGAGGTGGCGAACTTGTCGGACAACTCCATTTCGCGAATCCCATTGTTCATCGCCACTTCTGTGTACGACTTGCCCGAAATCTTGTCGTCTGGAACGGCACCGGAGAACGCAACCAGCGTCTTGATCCCCTTGTAGCCTTTACCTTCGATGTATCGGTCAAAGGCTTGCTTGTAGCGCACCGCCTCAAGGCGGGAACCCGTGACCACCATCGCCTTGGCCCGACCTCCGATCTTGTGCATGGTCTGTGTCCGGAAATGCTCCAGCATGATCTCCGTCTTCTGCGCAATGTTGTGGGGATGCAGCCGCATGAACCGCGCCAGTGCGCGGGCCGCTTTTTTCCGTGCGACGTGAGGGTCATCGTCGCATGCCTTGAGCAGGCGATAGTAGGTCTTGTAGGTCGTGTAGCATTTCAACACGTCCATGATGAAGCCTTCCTCGATCGCCTGCCGCATCGTGTAACGATGGAATTGCTTCCCATTCCGGCCAAAAACGCCGAAGGTCTTGTGCTTCGGGGTGGCGGTGAAGGCGAAGAAGCTGACGTGCTTCTGATGCCCTCGACGGGCGATGGCGCGGCGCACCTCTGCTTCGACTACGTCAACCTCGCCGTCGGCCAGTTCGGCGTTCACCTGCTCTTGAAGCGTTTCGCCGCCTATAACCTCCTTCATTTCCGCCGCGCCCTCGCCGCTCTGCGAGCTGTGAGCCTCGTCAATGAGCACCGCATAGGTTCGTTTTGGCAGCAGACCTTCCGACGGTCGCTCCTGTTCCTCGGCAATCTTCTGCAACTGATCGGTGACAAACGGAAACTTCTGAAGCGTGGTAATGACCACCGGAACACCGGACTGCAGGGCTTCGGCTAGCTGACGTGAATCCTTGTCGATCTTCTGTACCACGCCCTGCTTGTGCTCAAACTGGTAGATGACATCCTGCAACTGCTTGTCCAGAATGCGCCGGTCGCTGATCACCACCACGCTATCGAAAACCTTCTGATCCTTGTCGTTGTGGAGACTGCTCAACCGATGTGCGAGCCATGCAATCGTATTACTCTTGCCGCTCCCCGCCGAATGCTCGACCAGATAATTGTGCCCAGGTCCCTCCGGGCGGGCCGCCGCCACAATCCGGCGAACGGCGTCGATTTGGTGATAGCGAGGGAAGACCATGACCTCTTTCTTGATCTTCTCTCCCTCGTCTGTCTTGCGTTCCTCAATCTGGAGATGGACGAAGTTCCCGAGAATCTCCAGCCAGCTATCACGCTGCCAGATCTCTTCCCAGAGGTAAGCCGTTCGGTGCTTCGCCTCATCCTCAGACGTGGGGTTTCCCGCGCCGCCGTTGAAGCCGCGATTGAACGGAAGGAATGTTGTAGCTCCCGCCGCGAGCTTGGTGGTCATGCGGACCTGCTCGGTATCCACCGCGAAATGAACCAAGGTCCGCCGCTTGAACTCGAAAAGGATTTCCCGAGGGTCCCGGTCAGTCATGTACTGCTTTACCGCGTCCTGAACCGTCGAACCTGTCATCGGGTTCTTCAGTTCCGCCGTGGCGACCGGGATGCCGTTCAGACTCAGGGTCAAGTCCAGCGTGTTTGAATTCTTCTCGCTGTACTGCAACTGCCGCGTCACGCCGAGACGATTCGCGGTATAAAGCGTTTCTGCCTCCGGATTCAAACCGTGAGCGGGACGAAAGAAAGCCATGCGAATCAGATGCCCGTAGCACTTGAATCCGTGCCGGATGACCGTCAGACAACCGAGCCTGTCCAGCATCTTCGCCAAGTCATTCAGAACAACTTCGCCCGTCTTGTCCGCGTGCAGCTTTTCCAGCTTCGCCCACTTCTTCGGATGCGTCTCCCGGATGAAGTTCAGGGCCACTTTGGGGAATAGCGCTCGCGCCTTGTCGTATTCGTCGCGAGGGACAGTCTGCCAGCCGTGCGCCAGCAGATGTTCCTCGATCAAATCCTCGAACGGCTTTTCCTGATAGACCTTCATGTCACCGTGTTCTGGCGAGTTTTCGCTGGAGATAGTAGAGTGCAACACGGCAGAATTCCTTAAAATGGCCGTTCGCATCCCGTCCGCCCCAATTGTCGATAAGCGCATGTAACTCGCATCGCGTCCTTGGACCCGGTCGCATCGATACTTTGTGAATGACCGCGGAAATGACCGCTTTTCTGCTTTCCTTCAGACGATACCCCCTATTGAGATTGAGAACACAATTGATATCACGATCAAGTTGCGGATCGTCCGACTCCATCGTGCCATCTGCGAGATATCGAATCTTGGATTCCACATCATGAACCGGATTTGCAGGATTAAACGCCAAGTCTCTGTTGCCTTGAAACGTGTCACAGTGCTGCTGTTCA
>JADLGB010000322.1 GCA_020849535.1 Candidatus Hydrogenedentota bacterium | reverse complement strand
CCCGGGCAGGCGGGAGTTCGCGCCGTCGAAGGGCTCTGCCGGTTTCACGCGCTGCGCGTGCGTAGCCTGGATTGATTTCGCCGTACAAGGAGAACCTCTGTGAATCTATGCGCTATCGCCGTCCTGATTGCCTCCCTGGCCCCCGGCGCGGCTGTCGTCTCGGGCACGGTCACCGGCTCCGGGGGACAACCCATCGCCGGCGCCCGCGTCTTCCTTGAACCGGGCCTCGGTGGGACCCTTTCCGAGACGGAGTCCGGCGCCGATGGATCCTTCGCATTCGACGCCGCTTCCTATGGACTCGTGGGAGTCTTCGCCATCGCGGACGGCTATGCGTTCGGAGGGCTCAGCAAGACCATCGCGGTGCATGACGATGCCACCGGATTGCGCATCGTGCTCCAGCCGGAAGGTGCTGTCTCCGGAAAGGTCACGGACATGAAGGGCGAACCTATTGCCGGCGCCCGGGTGACGCGCGTCCTTTTGATGGGCGAGTCACCGGTCGGCATTCCGTTTGCCAAACTGAGCGCGCTGGGCTTCGAGGAGCCCGTCTCCGATTCCGAAGGACGATTCACTGCCGGGCGCCTGCCTCATGGCGGCAAGATCGCCCTCAAAGTGGGCCATACCGCCCACGCCCAAGCGGGCATTCAAGATGTCGCCGTCGGCAGCAAGGATGTGCGCGTACAACTGAGCCCGGGCGTTTTGGTTCAAGGCACGGTGCTTTCTCGTGACGGTGAACGCGCTGTTGCGAATGCCGCGATCATTCTGCGCAGCGCGACTCCGCCTCACGACACCGCGGTCACGAAGACAGACCTCTCCGGCTCATTCTCGATCCGCCTCAATCCTGGCTACTACCTGTATCAGGCGGCGAGCGTCGAACTGCGCAGTCCCGGCTGGGAAAAACTGACCATCACCGGACGCGAGCCTTCGCAGCGCGTCACCTTGCGAGTGGCAGGCACCGCCAAGCTTATCGGCGACGTGCGCGACGCTGAAACCAAAGCGCCCATCCCCGGGGCACGCCTCTCACTTGTGGCCTTCGGAAGCCCAGTCGCCGCAGTGACTACCGGTTCCACGGGGGGCTATGAATTCATCGGCGCCGAAGGCGAAAACATCGTTCGTGTGGAGGCCGCCCCCGGTTACGCCCAACCCGAGCGGCCCTATCTGACGCTCCAGGTGGAGCAAGGGGGAGAAGTCGCGCTGCCCACCTTCTGGTTGGTCAAGCTGCCTGCTTTCCGTCTGCAAGTCATCGATGAAACGGAGGCCGCCGTGGAAGGCGCGCTCGTCCGGATCATTCGGCCCGGCCAGTACGCGTGCCACGTGACCGGACCGGACGGAACCGTCGTCTTCGACGTGGCCTCGCTGCCTCAATCCGGAAGAGTGGTCGGCATGGCCGAACATCCCACGCGCAATCTAGGCGCCCTTTTCTCCATGGGTACCGACCGGGCCGCGGACGCGCGTGTCCAGGTGTTGCCACTCGCGAAAGTCTCCGGGACCATTGTGAGTTCTTCCGGCAAGTCCCTTCCTGGCGCGACCGTCGGCGCGCTCTTTCAGGAAGATGCCGATGATGAGCCTCTGCCGCTCTGGCGCACGGTTGCCGGCAAGGACGGCCTGTTCGCGTGGAGCGCGGCCGTGCCCTATCTGCCCATGGTGTGCATCGCGTCCGCAGGGGGCGAATCCTATGGACGCTCCATGAACTTCAATCTCGAGCCGGACGCCTCCGCCGATCTGGGCAAGATTGTCGTCCCAGTGGATGCCAAGAGTTCCCGCAAGACGGCAGGAAAATCGCTCCTCGGGGAGAAGTTGAACTGGCGGAGTGGACAATCGAAAGCGTCTGAAACCGTGGCCCGGCCCTCCATCATCCTTTACGCCCCGGCCTCCGAATCGGCCATGGCGCTTCAGATGTTGGCCACCGCGGGCAAAGCGCCGCAAGCGGCCCGCTTTCAGTGCGTGCTCGTCTGTGATGGCCCCGTCAGCGTCACGGACGAATCCATACTCGTCCTGCAGGGGACTGCTCCCGGAACCGCTTCAACGTATGTGCTGGACGCGAAAGGCACAGTCGTGCTGGAGACGTGGGGGTTCCCGCCGTTGTCCGCCCTCGCAACCATCGGCGCGGAAGGCTGAGTCCGTCATGATCGCAACACTCCGCTTGATCCTCGCCCTCATGGTGGCCACCGCCTCTGCCTTCGCATATGACGTGTCCGGGCTCGTCGTCGACCTTCAGGCGAAGCCGGTCGCCGGAGCCTCTGTATGGCTCGTGCAGGACCGCATTCCGCTCCGCACCGAAACGGACACCGAAGGCCATTTCCTGTTCAAGGACGTGGCGGTTGGACCGGTCGAAATCGTGGCTTGGAAAGAGGGCTATGCGGTCGGCGGACGCGGCGCCAAGGTCGTAGGTTCCGCCGAAATCGCCATCGCACTGGGCGAACCGGGCACCTTCACGCTACGGCTCATCAGCCGCGCCAAGAACCCCGAGACAAAGGGAGAACTGCCTCCTGAGCCTGTGGAAGGCGCCCGCATCGAAACGATGCTCGTGAACGATGCCTTCAACGTGGCTGTCGATGACCTGACGCGGTTGGGCTTTCCTTCGATCCGCAGCGATGCGGACGGCCGCATGAGCATTCCCTACGCGCCCAAAGGCGGTTACCTCGCCTTTCGTGTCGGGCACCGCAGCTTCTGCGACGAGCACGTCCACTACCCCGTGGGACAGCGCGAGATCGCGATCCAGTTGTATCCAGGCGTGGTGCTGCGCGGTCGTGTCACGAATGAAGCGGGGGAGGGGCTTGAGCGCGCGCGTGTTTCGGTATTCCGCGGCGACCGGAAGAACTTGCGCGAGGTCGAAGAAGTCACGACCAACGCCGAAGGCTTCTATACGACGATGCTTCCGCCAGGCGACTACAACGTCACCGCGAAGCACCCCGGCTACGCCATGTGCCCGCCTATTGCGGGAACCCTGTTGGCCGCATCCGCGGAGATGGTCTGCGATTTGAAACTTCCGCCAGCCTTTGCCATTCACGGGAGAATCATCGGCTCCGACGAGAAGCCCGTGGGCGGTGTCGACGTCCAGTATGTGTTTGACGACATCATCTTCGAACAAACGATGACCGACAGCGAAGGCCGTTTCGCGCTCCGCGTTGCGGAGAGCGAAGGACGCATCCACGTGGAGGCCCCCGACGGTTACATGACCGATCGCGGAACCGATATTGAAGTGAAGATGGGGAAGAGCGACGTCACGCTGGAAGAGCCCATTCGCCTGGCGGTGCTGCCGGAAATCACCGGGACCGTTACGGACGAGCAAGGCGTCCCGGTGCCGTCCGCCCTCGTTTCGTATCCGCAGGCCGACCCGCCGATCTTCACACGCTCCGACGATGCGGGCCGTTTCGCCATGCGGCTGGCACGCGTTCCGCGCGAGGCGTTCGCGGCATTCCGAATCGAGCACCCCCTGCGCTTTCTCCGGAGCGACGTGACGGCGCCCTTGACCGGCCTCCAACCCCTGGCGGTCAGCCTTGCGCCGTTCGATCCGGATCTCGCCCCGAGAGACCCGGCAACCGCGCGCAACAAGGACCTGGCCGCCCTCGTTGGAAAACCAGCCCCGGAGCTGGCCTGCGATCTCTGGTTCAATATCCCCTTCGACACCGGCGGAAAACCGCTGGCTCCAACCCTCGCGGAACTCAAGGGGAAAGTCGTGGTGCTCAGCTTCTGGGGCGGTTTCGATAGCAGCACAGAGGGCAAGGCGCACCTTGACGAGCTGAACGCACTTCATCCCATCGTCAGCACCATGGAGGATGTCGCGCTCATCGGCATTCACGACACGGGCAATGAGGAATACGAGATCGACCAGTACCTCATCGACAACGCCATCGAGTACCCAGTCGCGCGCGACAAAGACGCTGCCACATTCGACGTCTACGACGTCACGATCATCCCCCAAACCGTGCTCATCGACAAGAAAGGCGTCCTCCGGTATAGCGATACCGAAGGACGCCTGTTGGAACTGATCAAAAGCCTACGGCGCGAAGCGCCCTGACGGCGGCCACGCCAAACACGGAAAGCGAACTAGCGCGACAGTTCCGCGGCCCGGCGCTGCAACGTCGACTTCTTGCGCGCGGCGGAATTGGCGTGAATCACGCCCTTGCTGGCGGCGCGGTCAATCTCGGCCAACGCCTTGGGAAGCGTCTTCTTGACGGCCTCGGCGTCTTTGGAATCGAGCGCAGTCGCCGCTTCCTTGACAAAAGTCTTCATGCGGGACTTCACAGCGATGTTCCGGAGGCGATCCCGCTCGTTCGTCAGGTCTCGGGCTTTCGCCGTCTTCGTATTCGGCATTCCACGTATCTCCATTCAGTGTCAAGCATAAGCCATCCAAACAGCGCAATACGTTACCAAATATCACGCAAGCAGTTCAACTTCACGCTCATGCCGCTTCACGCTCATGCCGCGTGCCCCCGCGCTCAGCCTCCCCCTGTCCGTGTCCGTCCGTGTTCGTCCGTGTTCTTTCCCCTTGCGCACAACTAAACTCCGTGCTAGCATGGACATACAAGCCCGCGGCCGGGCAGAAGGGAGTCCCATGTTCACGAACAGCAACATCCTGATTCCCACCGACTTTTCCCCTTACTCGAATCATGCCATGACCTACGGCGTTTCCATCGCCCGCCAGTACGGTGGGGTGATTCACTTCCTGCACGTCATCGACGATTCCGTTCTGACCGGGATGCGTGGGCATGCCATGTGGTTGACCCGGCCCGAAGCCGATACCCTATTGGAGTCCATGCGTGAGCATGCCACAAGCCGCCTCACCAGCCTTGTGCAGGCGGCCGCTGACCTTGGGGTCAACGCGGAGCAGCACACCGTCGTCGGCGCGCCCGCCGCGGAGATCCTTCGCGTAGCGCTGGAAAAGCGCTGCACGCTGGTGGTCCTCGCCACACACGGACGCTCTGGCTTCGATCATATCGTGTTCGGCAGCGTCGCGGAGAAGGTGGTGCGCCAATGCCCCGTGCCGGTGCTCTCCATCAAGCACCCGGAACGCGAGTTCGTCAAAGAGTACGATCACTCCCTGGAGATCAAGCGCGTGCTCTTCCCGACGGATTTCTCATCGTTCGCGGACAAGGCCCTGCCGTTTGCCGTCTCCCTATGCCGGCAGTTCTCGGCTTCGTTGACCCTGCTTCACGCCACCGAGATCCCCGTCATGCTCCCCGAGTTCATGCCCGATTCCGTCGTGGCCGTGGGACCCGAGATGGAAGTCGCCGCGCGGCAGGCTTTGGACCGCATGGTGAAAGAAATTGAGGGGATCTCCGTGGAGGCCGTCTCAAGGACCGGCATACCCCATCGCGAGATCTGCCATTATGCGGACGAGCATCATGTGGACTTGGTGATCATCCCCACACACGGGCGCTCAGGGCTTGTGCATGTATTGTTTGGAAGTGTGGCGGAGAAGGTCGTGCGGCTGGCCAAATGCCCGGTGATGACCATCCGCCCCGAATGGAATGGACCCGAACCGCTCCCATGATGGAGACGGTATCCCCCTTCTGCCCGATGAGCCCGATCGCTCACCCGGCATAGCTGGTGTGTCGTGCTCCCGATTCCGCCCGCCGTGGCCGCTAATTCAAGCGATTCATCGCGCGATAGGTTTCGAGAGCCTCTGCGATATCTCCGGGGCGGAGTTTCCCCTTGGCCACCAAGCCCCCATCGGTGTCATAGATGACGAAACGGTTGCATCCATGCTCCGCCGCGTCGCACATGACGCGTCCCGCAAGGTCTTCCAGCAGGGCCCGCCGCTGGTTCTGGTCCGCCTCGTTCCATGACCGGGTTTCGGTCGGGGACATGGTGTACTGCCACGGTTCCGTGCGAATCGGTTTGCGGTCAAGCATTCGCGATCTCCCCATCATGGTACTGCCATCGCGATTTCGCCGGGACGATCCCGTGTCCCTGCCGCCGATCCACCCTCGACCAGCCCCAAGGCAAGCGATTCGGTCGACAAGGCAACTACATCCTAACACCCCGCTAACGCGTGTTCAACGCAAGCGCGGCAGTCCTTTCCCCGCAGCGTCGGATCTCCCGGCGGCTTTGTCCGTGTCCGTCCTTGACTTCGCGCGGATGGTGGTGCACCATCGCCACCAATCGGCGTGGCCTCTGGAGTCCACAACGCCTCAGTCCTGGCAATAGCTGAACGAACAAGTCATGAGAGATTCCCTGTGAAGCTCCTTGTCGTTTCCGATCTTCACTATGCATTGAAGCAATTCGACTGGTTGTGCAGCCGGACCTCCAGCCACGATCTGCTGGTCATCGCAGGCGATCTCCTCGACCTCGCGGGCCACGCGGATATCGACACTCAAATCGTCGTGGTCGAGAAGTATCTGGCACGCCTCGCCGCGCTGGCGCCCGTCGCCGTCTGCTCAGGTAACCACGACCTCGACGGCGAGAACGGGGCCGGGGAGCGCTACGCGGAATGGTTGCGCCACGTCGAAATCGAAGGCGTGTCCGTGGACTCCCAAACGCTCTTCCACGACGGCCTGACGATCACGATTTGCCCGTGGTGGGACGGCGAGGACGCGCGCTCCAAGGTGCAGGCGCATCTGGAACGCGATGCGGAGCGGCGCGGGTCCGCACGCTGGATTTGGCTGTATCACGCGCCGCCGGAAGGGTCAAAGACCTCCTGGAATGGCAAACGCTTCTCCGGCGATGCATTCCTGGCGGAGATGATTGCGAAGCTGAATCCGGAGATCGTCTTCGGCGGGCACATCCACAATTCGCCCTTCAGCGCCGCGGGGTCATGGCACGACCGCATCGAAAACACGTGGGTGTTCAATCCGGGCCGGGAGATGTCCTCCGTGCCCACGTGCATCTCCATCGACTTCGATACGATGCAGGCGGTGTGGGAGTCCTCCTCCGGCAGGAAGCAAATCCATCTTGCTTCTCAAGAAGGCGTTCACTCCCCGGCGGTATGGGGGACCTTGATTTGCCGCGGATGCCGGTTCATCAAGGCTTCGAGCACTTCGTCCACCATCCCGACATGACCGTCCTGGTCGCGAAGCTGCTGTTTCACATCGACGAGGTAGCGGTTCAGCGACTCGAGGCGTCGCGCAAGGATGCGGGCGATATATATCATGACATCCGGGTGTTCGGTAAGAAACGCCATCGGCTCCGTGGCGACGCGACACGTGACATCCGACGAGGCGCACACCGTCGCCGTCAGCGGACACCCCAACAGCACCGACATCTCGCCGAACATCGCCCCCTTCTCGCGAACCTTCGTGATAACGACATTGTCCTTGCGCACCTCGACGGAACCGCTTTCGAGGAAATAAATCGCAGACCCTTCGAGGCCCTCCGCGAGGAGCCCGTCGCCCTTCTTGAATGACACGGCAGGGAGTTGACTAATAGCAGCAGGAATCATGTCCATCCCAAAACCTCACTTCGCACGAACCCAGACAATCACCCTATGCAGCATGTGGCGGCACGGCCGAGCAGCCGCCAATGGCGTGATTGTGTCGATATGCGGGCTGGTTGTCAAAATCGCGAAATGCGTGCAGGTTCGGCAGTCTCCCGATGCATCCACCTGGGAGTGAAGCTCCGGTGCTGGCGGGCGGAATGCGCTATTGCCTGTCCTGCTTCTTCCTGAGTTTCTTGTCCTCCTCCTTGTGCCGCCGGAAGGACCACTCATTGAACCCCTTTTCATCTCTCAGAACATCGTCAGGCACCGCCGAAACGGGATCGGGCTGCCGAGCGAGTTGGTTCCCGACATACATGGAGATTTCCTGGAACGCTTCGGCGGGCCCTTTCACTCTTTGGAACTGGTCAACATTCAAACGAGGATTCAGGGTACAGCGAATCTTGTCGGTAAGATCATCACGCCCATTCCCAGCAGCATACTCAACCTTGAATGAGGGAACGCCCAGATGGACGAAGACTTCGTCGAAACGCTTGCCATCAAGTTCGCTTGTCACCTTTGCCCACGTGTCATGTGACAACGGAGCACTTCCCCAGTAAGGACTGCGCCAAGCGCCGAAACTCTGGTTGAGCAGTTCTTCCAGTGTCTTGCGCCTCAAGTGCAAACGTTCCAGACACGACTCTGGCAGGTCGCGAACGAACTGGTCAGTTGAGTAGAACGTCTGCCCGGAGACTTCGAATGCTGGATACAAGTACCCGCAGAATCCAGTCAGCCTCGTGGTGATAGGAATCTCTAACGTATTGCTGTGCCATTTGTGCTTTTCTACAAGTCTGCGGGGAAGTCGTTTCAGAATATCGAGTGGCACCTGAAGCAATCTATCCAAGTGCCGCGGCATCCGTTCGCGCCTGTCATCGTCTCGATAGACGCTCGTTTCGTATTCAAAGGACTCGCACGTTCTCACATACGTGATCGAAGGATCCGTACCAAAGGCTTGTGCGGAATCGTAATAGTCCTTGAAGTCGCTGACAATCTTCATGCGATTCTCGTCTTTTCAAACCTTTCCGAACCAGTGTGAAGAAACAGAGGCTATTCAATGCATTATAGAACTACCTCATCGCGTCTGACAATCATTTCTGGTGGGTAGCGCCCGGTTTCCACGCCGGGCGTCTTCGACGAAACAGAAGCGCCCGGGCCGAAACCCAGGCGCTTCTGAATTATCCGTCCCCTCTCCGCGTCTTGGCGTCTTGGCGTCTTGGCGAGAGGCGTTATTGCCTATCTACTTTCAGCCCAAGCCGGTCGTGTCCAGCCAGGTCTTCGCCATGAGCGCGTGGCCCGCCATGGTCGGGTGAACGCCATCGCCCGCCCAGTACTCTGGCGGGGTGTCTGCGGTGATCGCCGCGTCAAACATGGACTGGAACGGCACCCAGATCGCCCCCGCGAGTTCGGCGACCCGTTTCGCCGCTTCGCGCCGCTGGTCGAACTCCGGGAACCACGTTTCGTTCACCGCGCCGCAGCGCAGCACGAAGGGCTCGCAGATCACCAGCGTCACTCCCGGCACCGCCTGAACGGTCTTTGCCAGCAACGCCGCGAAACCCTTTTCGTACTGATCCACCGTGCCGTCGTACTTGCCGCTGAGTTTGTGCCACATATCATTGACGCCGATGAGAATGCTCAACACGCGCGGCTTCAATGCGATCGTGTCCGCTTGCCAACGCGCGTCGAGGTCAGGCACCTTGTTTCCGCTGATGCCGCGGTTGTAACACTGCAAGCGCAGTCCGGAGTGCACGCCCAGCAGACGCGACGCGATCATCATCGCGTAGCCGCCCGCCAGAGCCCCCGGATTGTTCGCATCCGCGGCGTCCTTATTGCGGCCCGCGTCCGTGATCGAGTCCCCTTGAAACAACACCACGTCGCCCGCCGCGAGCGCCGGCGCTGTGGCGGCCGCCTGTGCGTGAACCAAGCCTGGCGTGATCATGCATGCTCCTCCCGCGGCGGCGCCAATCAACAAGGACCGGCGCGACAAGGTCTCCTTCTGCAGTTCCATACGATATATCCTCCCGAAGTGTGTTGTATTTGGGAAACCCGCCCATCTTACGGCTTCGCGCGCGCCGCTCACAAGTGCGTCTTCAGCGGACCGATCGTTCCAATCCGTCCGATTCTTCAGAACCGCACCTCATACCCGATGCACAGGTGCGGCTCCAGCGGGTGCTTGGTGATGATGTCGTACTTCTCTTTGATCAACGGCCACTCTTCCGGCAGGCAGGCCGCGTAAATGTACTCGATTCCGATGTACGTGCGTCCGAGTTGATCCTTCACTTCCTCCGGCGGCCGCATCCGGAAACGGTAGTGACGCCCGATCTCCTTCATACCGAGGCGCGCATAATAGCGTTGCGCCTTGCGGTCCTGCGTCCAATACTCGAGACGATGAAAACCCTTGCGCTTCGCGTCCTCGACGGTCGCGTCGATCAACAGCTTGCCGATGCGTTGGCCCGCGTAGTCCGGCAGTCTTCCGAACTCCAGCACGTACCCTCCGCAACTATCTTTCAGAAAACAGAACTCGCCCGCCTCGTTCTCGTACTGCGTGTCCGTGAGTCCCACGATCTTGCCGTCGCACACCGCGACCAGCCGCGTCGACACGAACCCCTCATAGGCGGGCCGCTCCTGGATGCAATAATTCCACGCGTGCGAGATGGTCATGATGACCGCATGCACGCGCATCCATTCGGCCTCATCTTCCGGACGATACTCGCGGATCTCGATAGCCATGCGGTCAGCTGTCACTCCTTGTCTTGAGGCCCCGCGTTGGCAGCCACTTCCTTCGGAAATGCCGGGTCCTCCGGTGCGATGCCGAACCAGTTATCGTGTTCGTTGCACGTGTTGATGCGGTCCTGCGCGCGGTTGTTGTAGTTCATCGGAGTGTGCGCGCCGTGTACCGCATTCCTCCTGATCTCAATGAAACCGCTGCCCTCGTCCAGGTAGATGCCTCCTGGCCAGCCCTCGTTATCGTGAATGTAGTTCCCCTCGATCACCGTGCCGGGTTGATTCCCCAGCGTGTAGATGCCGCCGCCGTCCTGGCGCTTTAACATCACATGGTAGATGTGATTATTCGCAATTCGGTTGTCGCGTGAGGGCGTCGGCTTCTCATACACGAAAGGTATCGGGTAATTGCCGCCGCCGCTGTCCTCTTCACCCCAGCCCCAGCCCACCGAAATCCCGGAGTAGGGGAGATTGTAGATTTCGTTACGCTCAATCAAGGTGCAAGACGCGTAGCCCGCAAAGATGCCGATGCTGTCTTCGTATTCCACGCCGACGCCGTGGATTCGGCAGTTCGCGACCATGTTCCAGCACACCACCATCCCTTCGTCGGCGGGATGGTGCCCATCGCGGCTCACACAGCCAATCTGAATGCCGCTCCCGGAGATATCGGTGAACGTACAGGCCTTGACCTCGCATTCCTGTGCGCCAAGACCGAGGTCCAAACCCGCGCCGCCCAACCGGGTAAAGGTGCACTTCGAAAAGAAGATGCGGCGCGTGTACCCCACCTGCACGTTCGCCGGGCTCATCACGTACTCGTTGTGGAGATTCACCAGCGAGCCGTCCCGCTCGAAGAGATTGGTGGGCTCTATGACGCAGTTCGCCTGCACGTCCGCATGGCCCCTATCACTGGGACCCATCCACGTCGCGTCCGCGAAGGTGATCCCTTCGAAACGTAGGTCACGAACGGGTTCATTCAGCGTGCCACGCACGGACACCAGCGTTTCCAGCACCGGGGCCACGCAGGTGGCAGTTGCCATGTCTTCGCCATTGCGGGGCAGGTAATAGATGCATCCCTCCTCAACATCGTGATACCACTCCCCAGGCTCGTCCAAAAGTTCCAGTGCGTTCTCCATGTACGCAGGCAGTTCGGCCTTTACTCCCTCTTTCCTGCACACGAGGAAACACCCAGGTTGTTGCATCGTGATCCGCTTGCGCCCATCGGGCTCCAGGGTGATGTCCCGCACCCGCGCAATCATGTGACTCCACGAATTGTAAAAGCCCAACTCCAAATCTGCCGGATTGTGGAGCGGCGGAAGCGACTTCTCCGGCACCAGGAATCCCGCGTCCGCATCGATGGCTTTCAGTTCACCGAAGCGCTCCGCGCCCTCCGGAAACGGTCCACGCGCTCGCTTGGCCCGCGCGCCGTTTACGTAGAACTGGCGAAAACGCAGGCCCTTCACAGGCGCGGTCCAGCGCCCGGCCTTCTCCTGTGTCCACCCGGTAACGGCCACGCCCCCGCTGATGATCGGCGAGGCGCTTTCTGCCGCTTTGTACACGGTTGGATTGTTGCGTGTTCCGGAGTCCGTATAATCGAAAGTCAGCGCTTCGGTGAGGGGGTAGGTACCATCGCCCAGGATGACCGTCACCCCGGTCTTTCCCTGCGAGATGAGAACGCGCGCCAAGTATTGTGCCTGCGGAAGCGTCTTGACGGGCGCGGATGCAGTTCCGGGGTTACTGTCGGCCCCGAGTGGGTCCACGTAGACCTCAGCGACGCTTTGCGCGCCGGGTGTGGGTGCTTCTGCGCCAGCGCATTCCAAGGCTCCGAATCCAACCAGAAGCAATGCAGTGCAGCAGAGTCTCCTCAACAGTCCCGCTCCTCGCCCTCTTCGGTGTCCGAGGCGGTTTGGCGTTCGCGCAAGATGAAGTCCGCGGCTTCCGCGTCCTCCTCCGTCACCATCACCTGGACCTTCCCCAGTCCATCGATGTTGAGTGGCAGGACGGAGTGGGGGACTTCCGAGTTCGCCCACGCCTGGATCCCGTGAGCACCCAGGCACGAGATCACCACGTCCGCCTCGGAATCGTTCCAACATTCATGCACCGGCACCAACGGCCGGCCCAGATCGTCGAGAAGCATCTTCCTCTCCTGTGGCCGCTCGTAAAAGAAACCGCGGCCCGCCCGCACGGCGTGGCCCCAGTATATCGCCAGGGCTGGCAATGTTCACACCACGTTGGCCCGCTCAACGAAACGCGGAGGTGGCATGGGCATCCTGCCCATGGCTCTTGATCTTTGCCTGGTAGCGCCCGGCTTCCACGCCGGGCGTCTTCGGGAAAGGGATTCCCACCACGGGGAGCACGGGGAACACGGGGCAGAGCAAGACCCGTAGTGAACGACGCGGCAGCGACTCCGACTCCATCTACTTAGTATTGGCGCTCCCCCCTGGGAACGCCAGGCACCAGCCTGGCTTCTTCAGCGCTTCGCCTCCGTGGCTCAGATCACAAATCAGGCAAATCAGAAAGAGCACAGGCGAGGGCGCGTATGCCACACGCGCTTGCCAATCCATGGTTGGTTCTTTCTTTCTTCCGGACCTTGGTGGCACGTGAACTCAACGCACTTCGAAACAGACGTGGGCAGCGGACAGACGTGTACCACAGCCGCCCTTGCACAAGTTTAGCCCGGCTTGCCGCAAATGAGCCGGCAGGGATGTCGGCGCTCCTGGTGTGGCCCGATTCCGTGTGCGCAAGCAGGCGTTTCAAACCTCCCATGATTCCCATACTCCCCATAACTCCCATACTTCCCATGCCCCAAGTTCCGCGTGTGCATGGAAGGGTGACTCAATGAGGAACTGGACTCAACTCTCCATGCATTGGTGTGGCTGGGTTTATGAGGGCGAAGCCGCCCCCGGGAGGACGGGGAAGGCCTGCAAATAATGCGAATAATGCCGTATTTTTCTTGACTTCCCGGGGGTCCTGTGCTATCTTCTCTCGTTTAATGGACTGACTTGATCGCGTCCGATACTATTAAGGCAACACAATATACAGTGGGTACCAGCAGCGATTCGTCCGGGAAAGAGTACAAGAACACGGTAAACCTCCCGTCTACCGATTTCCCCATGAAGGCCAATCTCACCCAGCGCGAGCCGGAGCGGCTGGCGAAGTGGGATTCCATGGACCTCTACGGCAAGCTGCGGGCCTCGGCCTCGGGGCGCACGAAGTTTGTCCTGCACGATGGACCGCCGTATGCCAACGGTGAACTCCATTCCGGGCACGCGCTCAACAAGGTGCTGAAAGATCTCGTCGTCAAGTCGAAGCAGATGAACGGCTTTGACGCCCCCTATGTGCCGGGCTGGGACTGCCACGGCCTTCCCATCGAACTGAAGGTGACCACCGAACTCGGCGAGGCGGCCAAGGGTATGTCCCAGGTGGAAATCCGCCAGCGGTGCCGCGAGTTCGCACTCAATTACGTCGACATCCACCGCGCAGACTTCAAGAGACTCGGAGTCTTCGGTGAGTGGCTGAATCCATATCTCACCTTGAGCCCCTCTTACGTCGCCACGATCATCCGGGTCTTTGGCGAGATCTACCAGACCGGCGCCATCTACCGTGGACTGAAACCGATCTATTGGTGTCCTTCCTGCGAGACCGCTCTGGCCGAGGCCGAGGTGGAGTATGGCGATCGCACCTCGCCGTCGATTTACGTGAAGTTCAAGGCCGACAAGCCCATCCCCGGTGTGGACGGCCCCGCTTCATTCGTGATTTGGACCACCACGCCGTGGACGCTTCCGGCGAATCTCGCCATCTCGGTGCATCCGGATTTCGACTACAGCGCGATCAAGGTTGGCGATGAGACCCTTATTATGGCGAGCTTCCTCGCACCGGCCGCGTTGGAAGCGAGCGGCATCACGGACTACAAGACCGTCGCCACCTTCAAAGGCACGGACCTCGAAGGCCTGACCTATCAGCACGTCATGTTCCCGGAACGCATTTGCCCGATCATCCTCGGCTTGCACGTCACGCTCGACGCGGGCACGGGTTGCGTGCATACCGCGCCGGGTCATGGCCACGAGGATTACGTCGTTGCTGCGAAGTACGGTATCGGTCCGCTTTCCCCGGTCGATAACGGCGGCGTCTTCACGAAAGAGGCGGGCCCCTACGCAGGCATCCAAGTCTTCGACGCCAACAAGCGCATTGTTGAAGACCTACGCAATGCCGGGGTCCTCATGTCGTCGCACCCCTACGAGCACAGCTACCCGCATTGCTGGCGCTGCAGCGGCCCCGTCATTTTCCGGTCCACGCCGCAGTGGTTCATCAACATGGACCACGACGGCCTGCGCGAGAAGGCCCTCAAGGGCGTCAACCAGGTTCGCTGGATTCCGGAGTGGGGGAAAGAGCGCATCTACGGCATGATTCAGCAACGGCCCGACTGGTGCATCAGCCGCCAACGTGCCTGGGGCGTGCCCATCCCCGTGTTTTACGGCAAGCACAGCGGCGAGGTGTATGCGACTCCCGAGAGCTTCAAACGGGTCGAAGAACTTGCTCTGTCCGCGCCCGACGGCATTGACCGCTGGTTCGATACGCCCGCGGCACAGCTTATCCCGCCGGGGGCGAAGTGTCCCGAGTCCGGCGATACCGAATTCGTTCACGAGACCGACATCCTCGACGTCTGGTTTGACTCCGGCACGAGCAGTCGCGCCGTGTGCGAAGTCTGGCCCGATCTCGTCTGGCCCGCCGACATGTACCTCGAAGGCAGCGACCAGCACCGCGGCTGGTTCCAGTCGTCGCTCATCCCCGCTATCGCAGCCAAGGGCCAGCCCCCGTACAAGTCCGTGCTCACGCACGGCTACGTGGTGGACGGCGAAGGCAAGGCCATGTCGAAGCGGCTCGGCAACTATGTCGGTCTTCCTGAGTTGCTGTCCAAGTATGGCGCGGATATTGTCCGCCTTTGGGTAACCAGCGAGAACTATCGGCAAGACATTCGCATCTCCGATGAGATTCTGACCCGGCTCCAGGACAGCTACCGCCGGTTCCGGAACACATTCCGGCACATGCTGGGCAACCTCTTTGATTTCAAGGCGGAGCACGCTGTTCCCTATGAGGAACTGCTGGACATCGACCGCTGGGCGTTGCACCGCACGCAACTTCTTAAGCAGCGTGTATTTAAGGCCTATGATGACTATGAATTCCACCTGATCTACCACGCCGCCCACAATTTCTGCGCGGTGGACATGAGTGCTTTTTACCTTGACGTTTTGAAGGATAGGCTGTATACATTTGCGCCTGGCTCGCGTGGCCGTCGCGCGGGCCAGACGGTCCTGGCGGAGATTGTTACCGAGCTGCTGACGTGTCTGGCGCCAGTGCTTTCATACACGTGCGATGAGGCGTGGGAATATTTGCCCGTACACCTTCGGCGCTCAGAAAGTGTTCATCTCGAACAGTTTAGACCGGTCCGAACCGACTGGATCCTGGATACTGCAAAAGTTGAAGAGTGGGAGGAAATCCTCCGGGTACGCGGGGTTGTTTCCAAGGAACTTGAGGAAGCCCGGCGCTCAAACCTGATTGGGTCATCCCTCCAGGCTGCGGTTACGTTAACTCCTGGCACTGCGAGAACCGCGGAGGTTCTGGCCAAGAACCTGGCGCAGCTCGATGACCTGTTCATCGTGTCCAAGACAACCTTGGAGGAGGTCTCGGAGGCGGCCGGAAATGTGGATGAGAAAGTGGTGGTCCGGGTTGACCGGGCGCCTGGTGAAAAGTGTGTCCGGTGTTGGCACGTGCGTGAGAGCGTGGGTACCGTGCCGGGTCACCCTGGTATCTGCCATGTGTGCGCAAAACAACTAGGAGTCGTCTGAGCATGAACAAGAAGGAAGCGAAGAAGTTCGAGAAGCTCCTCCTGGCTGAACGTGACCGTCTGGTCTCGGGAATCCAACGTCTCGAAGAGGAAACTCTCTACCAGCCGGCGTCTGACCAAACGGCGGATATCTCCAGCTATGCCGAAGTCGGGACAGATAACTTCGAGCGTGAGACAGCCTTGAGCATCGCGAGCGGCGAATCGGTGTGGCTGCGGGATGTCTCGGAGGCCCTGAACCGCATCAAGGAGGGTTCCTACGGCGACTGTGCGGGCTGCGCGAAGGAGATCCCCCGCAAACGCCTCGAGGTGTTCCCGTCCGCGAAGTATTGTGTCGAGTGTCAGTCCAAGCTCGAAAAGACGGGGAGGCTCTAGGCATTGCCGTGACTCCTAGAGCAAAGCAGTTGGTATGGGTTCTAGCCCTTGTACTCGCTGTTGCCGGTGCCGATCAGATTGTCAAGGCGATCATTGTCCATCAGATTGAGCGTCCTGTCCCGTATCGGGATGGGACGTTCTTCTACATTACCCACGAGCGAAATCCAGGCTTGGTCGGCGGCCACTTTGCCGACAACCGGTTCGTGGCAGTCGCGGCGCCCATCGTGGCGATCGCCGTCTTGGTGTATCTTCTTCGACACTTGAATACCCACTCAAAGGTCCAGTCAGCGGCCTACGGCCTCGTCGCGGGCGGCGCCGCCGGCAATCTGATAGACCGCGTGCTCCGGGGAGAGGTCGTCGATTTCCTCCAGGTGCACTTCTACTTCATTCCCTTTGATTTCCCCTGGAAGTTCTGGCCCGCGTTTAATATAGCGGACATTGCCATCTGCTGCGGCGTCTTTCTCCTCATCGTAACCTGGCGTCAACTCAGCCACATAGAAGAGGCTCATGCTATCAACCCTGTTTAAGATCGGCCCCGTCCCCATTCACTCCTACGGTCTCATGATGGCCATCGGGTTCCTGCTCGCCTTGTACTTCGGACGCCGCGACGCGCCCAAGTTCGGCCTGGACCCTGACAAGGTCAGCGACTGCGCGTTCTGGACCTTGGTGCTCGGTTTGTTGGGCACCCGAATCCTTTACGTCATCATGTTCTGGAATAAGGACGGCTTCAGTTTCTCCAAGCCGTGGGAGTGGTTCGCCATCTGGAATGGCGGCTTGGTGTTCCAGGGGGCCATCCCGCCCGCCCTCGTCTTTGTCTATCTCTACACGCGGCGCACGGGCATGAGCATGGGGGACCTGCTGGACATGGCCGCTCCCTACGCCGCGCTCGGGCACGCAATGGGGCGCATCGGCTGCTTCATGAATGGCTGCTGCTACGGCGTCCGGACTGAACTTCCTTGGGGGATCTCGTTCCCACGGGATCCATTCGACACGTCTCAGCCCTACATCGGCTCGCCGCCCTATGCCGACCACGCGGCTCGCTACCACTTCGACACCAGCGTCGATCAGTGGTCCTATCCGGTGCACCCGACCCAGCTCTACGGCGCCTTCGGACTGGTAGCCCTTTGCCTGTTTTTGCTGTTGCTGCGAAAGAAGTGGAGGCCTTTCAGGGGGTCAATAGTTGTAACGTATTTTATACTCTACGGAATCGCCCGTTTCTTCATGGAGATGATCCGTGGAGACCATAACCCGACCCGTGCCATGGGCCTGACCGATCAGCAGTGGTTCAGCCTCATCGCAGTCGTGATCGGTGTTTTTCTATTCCTCATGTTGAAACGGGCCGCCGCCAAGAAAGACGCAACACCAGTCATAAAGGCGTAGACCGCCCCGCCTACAATATCCTGTGTTTCTCGTGAAACACTTGCATTTCTGTGGTGTTTATGTTAGGCTCCATCAGCTTTCTGGGGAACCTAACTCATGTCACGTCCGTCCAAGCTCAGCGCCCAGGTCTTTCTGGAACTCCCACCTGTACT
>JADLGB010000321.1 GCA_020849535.1 Candidatus Hydrogenedentota bacterium | reverse complement strand
TATGGGAGGGGCTCCACATCAGAGGGGATGTCTTCTCGTCCTTTTCCAAACCCTGGACGCAGCAACTGCTCACCTCTGGCAGGGCAATGAATGGACAGGAAGAAATATGGCGGAGAGGGGGGGATTCGAACCCCCGGTACGGCAAGCCGTACAACGGCTTTCGAGGCCGCCGCCTTCAACCACTCGGCCACCTCTCCGCGGGGCGACATGGATGCGAAAGTACTCGGGTCTATGAGCGATGGATGGTAGCAGAAGAAGGGCAAACGAGTCCACTTTTCGGCTGATATCAAACGCGAGGCCCCACAGTCAGGCCGCCGCGTCCCCGTCGCGATCTTGACTTTGTCCGGCAATGTCTCCCATGCTATGGCACTGGTACCCATATCGAGGGTGAGGGGTCCACCAAGGGAGGTTTTGCATATGTGGAAGAAGCGCGTTTTCGTGGGGTGTATGGCAGCCTTTGCGGTGTGCGGCGCCGCGTTGGCGGAAAACCTGTTTGGGAGTGTCTTGGATGGCCTCGCGACGCTGAAGGAGGGCCGCACGATGCGGGCCTCGTCGAGCGATGCGAACTGGCAGTCGGGTAACGGCGACGCGCGGCCCATCGAGCCAGGCGCGACCCTGGTCGTAGCGGAGCTGGAAGGGCCAGGTGTCATCAATCACATTTGGAACACGATCGCGTCGAAGGAGTTGGGCTATTCGCGCCTGCTCGTCTTGCGCATGTATTGGGATGGTGAAGAGCATCCCTCCGTGGAGTGTCCGATCGGCGATTTCTTCGGCGTGGGCCATGGGAAGGATGTGCCTTACGATTCGCTTCCGGTGCGCGTGACGTCAGACGGGCGCGGGCGAAACTGCTACTGGCCGATGCCATTCCGTAAGTCCGCGAAGATTACCGTGACCAACGAGGGCCGCTTGCGCACAGACGCCTTCTACTACTACGTGGATTGGCAGAAGCTGCCGGACTTGCCCAAGAACACCGCGAACTTCCATGCGATGTACCGCCAGGAGTTCCCCGCGACGATGGGCCAGCGCTATCTCATCGCGGACATCGCGGGCCGGGGCCACTACGTGGGCACCCTGCTCAACTGCCGCCAGAACATGCCGAGTTGGTTCGGCGAGGGCGATGACTTCTTCTACATCGACGGCGAGGCGGAACCAAGCCTGCGCGGCACCGGCACGGAGGACTACTTCTGCGATGGCTGGGGTTTTCGCGTGCAGGCGGGTCCCTTCTACGGCGCGCCGCTGTTCGAGGGATTTCAGCGCGGCAACCGCACGTCCGTCTACCGCTGGCATCTGACTGACCCGGTGACGTTTGAGAAATCACTGCGGCTCGAGATTGAGCACGTCGGGCCGGTCATTGACGAAAACGACAAGATGACCTCCGGCTACGGGGAACGCCCCGACGACTTCTCTTCCGTGGCGTACTGGTACCAGATGGAGCCGCATGCGGCCTATCCGGCATTTCCCACGGGCTACGGCCGTCTCTATTTCGACTTTGCGGACACGAAAGAGGCCGAGGGCATGCTGGACAAGGCGACGGCGACCGCGGGGCCTGTCGCCAAGCAGGACGGCGGATGGAGCGGCGGCGGACAGCTCTTTTGGACCCCCGCCGAGGCGAACCAGACGCTGACCATTCCCCTGGAAATCGCGGAGGCAGGCACCTATACACTGATCCTGCTGCCCACGTTTTCACATGATTATGGCATCTTCCAGTACGAACTGGATGGCGCGCCGCTGGGCGAGCCCATCGATCACTATTCCGCGAGTGTCGCCAATCGGGAACGGCAAATGCCCCCGCGCAAACTCGAAGCCGGTAACCACTCGCTGACGGTGAAGAATGTGGGCAAGAACGGAAACTCGACCGGGTACTACTACGGGCTGGACGGGTTCCTGCTGCAACGCGCGAAGTAAGATCAATCAGGAATAATAGACCCAGGTCTGTTTTCCGCTGACCAGGGTAACGCGACGCCGGACGTAGAGGTCGCCCTCGTAGAGGTCGATGCGGCCCAGTTCGGCGTCGCTGATTTCCAGGACCTGACCGTCGACGTACGCCTGGGAATCCAGAGAGAGATTGGGGTATTGATCGTCTCCGTCTTGCAGGGTAGTTTTGCGAAAACCGGCAAGACGATCCGGTGTTCCGGCAATCTCACGGCCGATAACACTTCGCTGGACGCGCTGGGTCAGCAGCGATCCGTATGCGAAGAGCAGGTGCGAATCAGGCATGATCAGAAGCCCCGGAAAACGTGTCGCTAGACCCGAAGTGCCCGGGCCCGTTGACCCAAGCCTGGCCAGAGCGTATCACACCGGCTCGCCAAGACGAAACTACCCATGAATCGGCGCCGTTTGGGCGGAGCCAGGGCGGCATGGTATAGTTGAGGCCTTGGCTTCGACACCATCAGATGGCTTTTCGCGGCGCGCAAAGTTCACTCTGAGGGGCCGCTCACGCCTCACAACACCCTGGAACGGCGATTACCCCCGGGATGAACGATGAAACCATTTGACGAGGAACTGGTCTCCGGCAGCATTGTCCACTCCGTGTGGAAGCTGTCGTGGCCGATCGTGCTCATGAACCTCATCAATGGGATTCATGGCCTGGTGGACCAGGTGCTCGTAGGCCACTATGTTGCGCACCACGAGGCCAATGCGGCCATCGGCGTCGCATGGAACCTCTTCCTGCTCGTGGTGGTTTCGCTGGCCTCGCTCTTCCACGGCATGGGCGTGCTCATCGCCCAGTACGCGGGAAGACAGGACCGCGAATCAATCGAGCACGTCCTTTATCACACCCTGCTCAGCACGTTTTACCTGGTCATCTTCGTCATGGCCCCGCTGGGCTACCTTCTGTCGCCGAGTCTGCTATCGCTGGTCAGGGCCACGCCCGAAGTGCAGGAGTACGCCCTCCCGTATTTGCGGATCATGTTCTTGTTCGGTGCGCCGCTGTCGTTCAATTTCCTGATGGGCACTGCGATGCAGTCCAGCGGCGATCCCAAAACCCCGCTGAAGCTGGCCATCCTGAGCACGATCCTCAATGTCATCATCAGCGCGATCCTCATTACGGGAGTCGGTCCGTTTCCCGCGATGGGGCCGTCCGGCGCGGCGCTGGGCACCTGTCTTGCCCCCATTCCGGGTCTCATGATCGCCTACATCCTGATTCGGCGTGGCAAGCTTATCCTCCAATTGCCCGACAAATGGCCCCTCATCCCCGATCCCGCAGTCATTCGTTCCGTCACGCGAATCGGCATCCCCACCGGCATCAATGGTGTGGTTCTCAATATAGGCGGCATCTGGCTCTACCGGTTCATCGGAACGCTGGAATCCGGCTCCGCGGCCATGGCCGCGTACACGGTGTGCTACGCGCAGTTATTCTCTTTTGTTACGTGGGCATCCCTCGGATTACGCGGTGCATCGGCCACTTTGATGGGACAGAACATCGGTGCGGGCAAGACGGAACGCGGCAAGCGCGGCGTACACGTGGCGGCCGCCATGGGCGTCTCGTGGGCGTGCGCATGGGGGCTGGCCGCGTGGAGCGTGCCGGAAGTGTTTCTCGGCATCTTCAATCTGGACGACCCCCACGTGGTGACTTTTGGCAGCGCCCTTCTGCGATACCTCGCCTTCTCCGGAGTCTTCTTGTCGGCGGCATTGGCCTTCACGGGCGGCTTGATCGGCGCGGGGGACACGCAGAAACCCATGTGGATCGCCATCGTTACGCAGATATTCGTGCTGCTGGGCGTGTGCCAAATCTACGCGTGGCTGGGCATGCTGACCGCAAGCGCCATCTGGCAGGCCATTCTCATCAGCCACTTCAGCCGGTACCTGCTGACACACATCGTGTTTCGCCGCGCCAAGTGGAAACCGATTGTATTGGACATCCGCGGCTCGCAGCGGGCATAAGAAAAGGCGCCCGAGCCGTGCCGAACCGGGCGCCGAGATTACTTTTCGCGAGGTTTACTCTTCTTCGGACTTGTCGTCGGCTTCACCCGTATCCGTGCCGTCGTCGGGACCCGCGACCTGATCCTCTTTCTCATCGCCGACCGCGCGCGCGACAGCGCTCACCTTGGCCCCTTCCGACGGCGTCATGACCTTCACGCCCTGGGTATTGCGCCCAATCGTGCGGAGGTCCTTCACGGCCGTCCGGATGATGATGCCATCGGTGCTGACGACCACGATTTCGTCGGCGTCATCGACCGTCATCATGCCCACAACATTGCCGTTGCGCTCGGAAGTCTTGATATTGATGATGCCCTGGCCGCCCCGGTGCTGAAGCCGGTACTCGCCCACCTGGGTGCGCTTGCCATAGCCATTCTCCGTCACGCTGAGCACCGTCATATCTTCGCCCGCGATGGAGACGCCGATGACCCGGTCGTTTTCCTCCAGCCGAATGCCGATCACGCCGCGCGCGCTGCGTCCCATGGGCCGCACATCCTTTTCGGGGAAGCGGATGGACATGCCGAGGTACGTCGCGATCAGGATGTTGTCTTCGCCGGACGTGATAGACACCTCAATCAGCGCGTCGTCCTTGTCGAGATCGATCGCGATGATGCCCGTCGCGCGCGGATTGCTGAAAGCGTTCAGATCGGTCTTCTTCACCACGCCCTTCTGCGTGACCATGAAGACAAACTTGCCCTCTTCATCGAGATCGCGCACCGGCAGACACGCGGTGACCACCTCATCTCCGGATAGGCTCAACACGTTGACGATGGCGCGGCCCTTGGCGGTCCGGCTGGCCTTGGGCAACTCGTGCACCTTGCGCCAGTACACGCGTCCCTTGTTCGTGAAGAACAGCAGGTACTGGTGGGCGGACGCCACAAAGAGGTCTTTAACAAAATCCTCTTCCTTGGTCTCCATTCCCGTGACACCACGGCCGCCGCGCCGTTGCTTGCGGTAGGCCGTGACCGGCACGCGCTTGATGTACCCCTGGTTCGAGACCGTCACCACCATATCTTCGTCGGCGATGAAGTCTTCGACGCTGAATTCCGAACGCTCGCCCAGGATCTGCGTGCGGCGCACATCGCCATACTTGCCTTTGATCTCGATGATTTCCTTGCGGACTTCTGCGAGGATCGTCTTCTCACTGGAAAGGATCTGCTTGAACCGCTCGATCTGCTTGAGAAGGTCGGCGTACTCCTTCTCGAGTTCCTCGCGCTCGAGGCCGGTCAGGCGGCGAAGGCGCATGGCCAGGATCGCGTTCGCCTGAATCTCGCTGAACCCGAATCGCTCCATGAGCCGGGCGCGCGCCACGTCGACGTCTTCCGACGCGCGGATAATCGCGATGACCTCGTCGATGTGATCGATCGCCTTGAGCAGGCCTTCCACGATATGCGCACGGGCTTCCGCCTCGCGCAGGTCGAACTCCGTCCTGCGTTTGACGATCTCGGCGCGGTGCTTGACGTAGTAGTGGATCATCTCCACCAGCGAAAGCACCTTCGGCTGATTGTTCACCAGGGCAAGCATGAGGATGCTGAACGTGTCCTGGAGCTGCGTGTGCTTGTAGAGCTGATTCAGGATGACCTGTGGCTCGTCGCCCTTGCGGACCTCGATGACGATCCGCATGCCTTCCCGGTCCGACTCGTCGCGCAGGTCAGTGATGCCTTCGATCGACTTCGACCGGACCAAGTCGGCGATGTTTTCGATGATGCGGGACTTGTTGACCTGGTACGGAATCTCCTGCACGAGGATGCGGTCTTTCCCGCTGGCCTTGTCATGCTCGATGGCGACCTTGGCCCGCACGAGGATGCGCCCGCGGCCAGTCTTGTACGCTTGGTGAAGGCCTTCAGCCCCATAGATGATCCCGCCCGTCGGAAAATCGGGACCGTGGATGAAGCGCATCAGGTCCTTGGTCTTGCATTCCGGGTTGTCAATGAAATGGACGATCGCGTCGCACACCTCTGCGAGATTGTGCGGCGGACAACTCGTGGCCATGCCCACCGCGATACCGTACGAACCGTTCACCAGAAGGTTGGGAATGGCCGACGGCAAGACCGTCGGTTCTTGCAGGCGGCTATCGTAGTTGTCCTGGGTGTCGACGGTTTCCTTCTCGATATCGGCGAGCATCTCGGAAGCAATGGCCGCCATCCGCGATTCGGTGTATCGCATGGCCGCCGGGCTGTCGCCATCGATCGAACCGAAGTTCCCCTGGCCGTCGATAAGCGGGTACCGCAGGGACCACGGCTGGGCCATGCGCACCAGCGTGTCGTACAACGCCTGGTCGCCGTGGGGATGGTACTTACCCATCGTCTCGCCGACGATTGTGGCGGACTTGCGGTACCCCCGGTTGTGCACCAAACCCAGCGAGTGCATGGCGAACAGAATGCGCCGGTGCACCGGCTTCAGCCCGTCGCGCACGTCGGGCAGGGCGCGGCTCACGATAACGCTCATGGAGTAGTCCATGAACGATGTCTTCATCTCCTGCTCGATGGCAATCGGCAGGACGCGTTCGTTCGGGGTATTCATTCGTTCCTCTTTATCGGTCCAGGAGGTGCGCGGTGATGCGTCGGGTGAAACAATTTCCCCGCGTCATCGCGCTCAGTCCACAGCGTCGCCGGTCCGCCTACACATCCAGGTTGCGCACATCCAGGGCATGCTTCTCGATGAACAGTTTGCGCGGCTCCACCAAGTCGCCCATGAGCGTGACAAACATCAGGTCGGCGGCGGCCTCGTCCTCGGAGTTGACGCGCAGTACGGTCCTGCGCGCAGGGTCCATGGTCGTCTCGTGGAGCTGATCCGGGTTCATTTCACCGAGACCCTTGTACCGGGTGATATCGATGCCCTTGCGCGCGGACTCCAGCAGGAAGTTGCGCAGCTCCAGCACATCGCCGGTTTCAAACAGAACTTCGCTCTTGTCGTTCATCACGCGGAAAGGCGGCTGCCCCAGCGCCGCGATGGGCTCATCGTGCGTGCTCAGCGTGGTGAACTCGTGGCTGTGGAACAGCGCGAGGTCCACCTGGCCCTCCTTGCGCTCCACGCGTTTCTTTTCGCTCCCGTTGCCGTTCTCGATGAGGTCCATCTGTTCCCGGTGGGAATCGATGATATCGAAACCAGGAAAGATGTCTTTCAGCTCGGGATCGGTAAGCAAGCCCGGATCGACCCGCTTCTCCTTGGGCAATGCGAGGCATCGCAGAATTGCGTCATGCGTCGCCCCATAGACGCGCTGCAATCGGTGGAAAAAGCGCTGGCGCTCCTGCGCGGCCTGCACGGCCCGCATCAGGATCTTGAGATTCGTTTTGCTGGGCGTGTTCGACCCGTTCTGCGACGTGACAGTCAGCGCATCCAGCACTGTCTCGAACAGAAAGCGCTCCATTTCTTCTTCCGTGCTCAGGTAGCGCGACTTCTTGCCTTTCCTGACCTGGAAGAGCGGCGGCTGGGCGATATACAAATGGCCCCGCTTGATGAGTTCAGGCATCTGGCGGAAGAAGAACGTCAGCAGCAACGTGCGGATGTGCGCCCCGTCCACGTCCGCATCGGTCATGATAATGACCTTGTGGTAGCGGAGGTTCTGAATCTTGAAATCGTCTTTGCCGATGCCGACGCCGAGTGCCGTGATAATGGCGCGGATCTCCTCGTTCTTGAGCATCTTGTCGGGACGCGCCTTCTCGACGTTCAGGATTTTGCCCCGAATGGGGAGAATGGCCTGGTACTTCCGGTCTCGCCCTTGCTTGGCCGAACCGCCGGCGCTGTCACCCTCGACGATGTAGATCTCGCAGAGCGCCGGGTCCTTCTCCGAGCAATCCGCCAACTTCCCCGGGAGCGACATGGAATCCAGGATACCCTTGCGCCGCGTGAGGTCGCGCGCACGCCGGGCCGCCTCGCGCGCACGCGCCGCTTCTGTCGCCTTGTTCACGATGCGATTAGCAACGGCGGGGTTTTCTTCGAAGAAGGTCTGCAATCCTTCGTAGACCAGCGAGTTCACAATGCCAAGGACCTCGCTATTCCCCAACTTCATCTTCGTTTGGCCTTCGAACTGGGGACTCGGGATGCGGACCGATATGACCGCGGTGATGCCTTCGCGCGTGTCGTCGCCGGAGATCTGCGAATCATTCTTGCGCAGCAGATTGTTGCGCTTGGCGTAATCGTTGATCGCCTTGGTGAGGGCGGTCTTGAAGCCGCTCAGGTGCGTGCCGCCTTCGTGCGTGTTGATGTTGTTCGCGAAACTCAGGATCGTCTCCGAGTACGACGAATTGTATTGCAACGACACCTCCACCTGGACCCGGTCCTTCTCGGCCTCCAGGTAGATGGGCTTCCGGTGCAAAGTCTCGCGGTTCTCGTTCAGGTACGACACGAACTCGACGATCCCGCCCTTGTACTGCATGACGAGCGGCTCTTTGTCCGTACGCTCGTCCTCGAAGATGATCTTGATGTTGCGGTTAAGGAAGGCCAACTCGCGAAGACGCGTCAACAGCGTGTCCGCCTTGTAGACCATGTCCTCGAAAATGTCGGGGTCGGGCTTGAAAGTCACCCGCGTTCCGGTCGAGGCCGTCTTTTTGCCACGCTCGAGAGGACCCGCCGGCACGCCCCGGTTGAAGCGCATCTGGTGGCCATAGCCTTCCTGCTTCACTTCGACCTCGCACCACTCCGACAGGGCATTCACGCAAGAAAGGCCCACGCCGTGCAGACCGCCCGAAACCTTGTACGCGGTGTTGTCGAACTTGCCGCCCGCGTGGAGCATCGTCATCGCGACTTCCAAGGCGGTCTTGTTGCGGAACTTGGGGTGCTTGCCCACGGGAATCCCGCGGCCATCGTCGATCACGGATACGCTATTGTCAATGTGGACAACGACTTGTATCTTTGTGCAGAACCCCGCGAGGGCTTCGTCAATGCTGTTATCGACGACCTCGTAAACCAAGTGATGCAGGCCGCGCGTTCCGGTGTCGCCGATGTACATCGCGGGCCGTTTCCGCACGGCGGAAAGGCCTTCCAGTACCTGGATCGATCCTGCATCGTAAGTCTTGTCTGCCATGTACTTTACCTCGGTGCCTGACTGCGCGGGAATGGGGTACCCGAATGAACACCTTAGTATATCAAAACTGAGGCCTCAAAACAACAAAAACCGCAATATTTTGAGGATTTTCAGGTGGGACTACCTGCCATCTTGTGAGGGGCCGGGCTCGGCGTCCTGGCCGAGCTGGAGGAAGAGGTCCGAGATGAGTTCGTGGCCCGCCATGCGGTTAATTCGCCCGATGATATCCCACTTGGCGTAGGCGAAACGATGCATCCAAACTGCACTGTATGCCTCGATGTACAGGGTCCCGTCGCGCACGGTCACGGGGTGGCCGTGGCCGCAAAGACGTTGCCCTGCCAGCTCCGGCCACCGCTCCCAGATCTGCGCCTGCCGGAGCTGCTTGCCCAAGGTGGTCTTCTTGACCATCGACGCGAGGATGTCGCCGACGCCCGCCGGTTCCTGGTCCTTATCGTGTTTTCGTCTTGCCATATCGTACCGGGTGCAGGCACGTCGTCTCTCTGCCTACTAAAGGTGATGCCTTCGTTCAGTTGTGTGAAATGGAGAGACCCAGCATTCGCACCTCCATTCTACCGGCGCGGCACTCGTGGCGCCAGTGTACGCTGGGCAGGGCAATCGCACTACAACGGCCCATTTCGTTACCGCTGCAGAGTCCGGCTGGTATCGCCCCTCCTTGGGGAGCTGCCGCGAGTCGATTGGGCAACGGGCGAGGGACAAACGTGCAGGGACAGACCCCGTGTTTCGCTACGCAGTGCCTTCGCGAAAGACGGTGTCAGTCTCATTCAACTGGCGGATTTGGGTTCAGAAGTCGGCTACCCCTTGCGCTGCCCCACAAGTCCCGGAGGGACGATAGAAGGTGGCCCCGGATTTCATTCCAGAGTCTGGGTGCGGCAAAAGGGTGAATCCCGCAGGGACGACAGAAAATGCGTGTCTTGCACGACATCATCCGTGTGTCATTCTTTGGTCAAGATCCATATGAAACGCGACGCGCATACACTGACTGTAAGCTCTGTCGTCCTTCCGGGACTTCCTGGGTTTCTATCCGTAAACATCGCAAACAGCTTGCGCATTTGATCGGGCAGCAGCGCTCAGGGCTCTTGGTGGGCAGCGCCTTTGCGAGGGAGGAGAGGAGGTCGTCCTTTCGCGCGAAGATCGGGCTTCCCGGTAGTGAGGATGCGAGGGCAGTGACGATGAGGTGAGGCGCGTTCACCGGTACCCTTCAACGGATCTCTCGTAGAGGCGCCAAGCTGCCAAGCAAGACAGGCACACTCGACGCCTCGGGACATAGGTAACACGCACCTGCGCCCTTGCCAGGGCTTAATATCAAAGAGGTGCGTGAGAGACGATACAGGCCGTCACGACAATCGCTTGAACGAAGCGCTGTGCTGCCGCGCTTGGCAAGCGAGGCAGTACCAGAATGCCGTCCGCTTGCTTCTGCACGTTCCGTCGCGAAGACCGCGTTTTTGCGTTTGAGTGCTCTTGAACTACGGGCGAGACGCCCGTACCCCTGTGTTGCTTCCCCCTTGCTGGTCTCTTTCTTGGATCGGTGCAATCGGAGAAATCGGTGGACAGCTCTCTTCATTTGGTTGCGTCTGTGCCGCGATGGGCTTTGCATGCTGAGGTCTGTCGAGTCACACGATTCCATCTTATGCAGGTCCGCAGTTTCTGTGCGATTGCCCTGCCGGGGTCCTTCGCGAATCGCACTCGGAATTCAGAGTTGCTGGCGCACTTCTGACGTTGACCCAAAGCCGTCACCTCCGCGCGGTCTATCGCAACGCCACGGCATTTGATGTCGGCACGAACCGCAGCTCGTGGACCTTCTGCGCCTGGATGTCCACGCCGTTCAACAGCGCCTGCCGGTACTCGCCCGCCATGAAGCGGCCCGCTTGATCGGCGTAGTTCGGGCTCATGAAGTTCCCGGAGTTGCCGGTGGGAAGAATCGTGAGCGATTGATCCGGCGCGGCGAAGTCTATGAGACGCCTCGTCGATGGGCCCGCGATCACATCGTAGGAATCCTGGCCGAAATGGTACAGCATGTTATTGACTACCTGTGCACCGCCCGCGGAGGGAAACGGCCCGATATCGAAAATGCCACCGAGCAGAGGCAATCGTCCAAAGGGGTGCTCGAAGGTCATCGTGTGCGCCCGGCCCCAAGTCCACGTGTCCACATTGCCGCCGAAGCGTTTCGCAAGGCTGGCCACCTCGCCACGAAACGCCGCCGCGATGATCTCGTCGCGCGATTCGCGCGGCCCCGTGCTCACGTCGTCCCAGAAAGGCGAAGCGCTATCCCCGACAAAGTGCTTGAAGAAGTTCCAGTGATCGGCAAGCGTCGAATAGGTGTGGAAGTTGTCCGCACCCGTTTCGTCTTCCAGCGCGCGGCGCAGCACAGCCCCGCACAGGTGCTCGTACAGTGTGGCGCCCACGGAGTCCACATCGTGCCGGAGGTCCCACGATTGCAGGCGCCGCAGCGCATCCTGCTCGCGCGCATGAAATGACTCCGTCTCCGGTTCCAGGACCGCCAGGAGTTCCTCCAACACGTCTTGCGCCGCATATCCGGTGTCGTCCAACTGAACCGCTTTCAGTTGTTCCACGGTCCAGTCCGAACGCTGGCTCAGCAGCTCTTCCAAGCGTCCGGCCCGGTCTTCCGGCTGCCAGTAGCCGATTACGTCTTCCACTGATCCGATAGGCTTCACTGTCGGTTTGTTATTGGCGGTCACGATGTAGCCGCAGTCCGGGTTCATGAGCCGCGGGTTCTGGTCGAACGGCAAGTACCCCAGCATTTCGTCTTCCCCGGAGGCGCCGTCGAGCATCTGCTTGCTGTTGACGTGCGGCGGACGGATGGGGATCTTTCCCGCGGCCCACCACGCGATCGTGCCGTCCGCGTCCGCGTAGCTGATGTTCATTCCCGGAGACGTAATCAGCGCGACGGCCTGCTCGAACTCCTCGGACGTGCGCGCGTGTCCCATGCGGTAGAACGCCGTGATGTCCGTGTAGTCCACGTGTTGCCACACCCACGACAAGGACACCGGGTCGCCGTCGTAGCCGTGGTAGGCCGACAGGAAATCGTTGATGATTGGGCCATGCGGCGTGACGCGTACGTTGCAGGTCACGTCATCGGCGAATCGCACGCGGATGGTTTCCACGACCGTTTCGACAGGTGTCCACTCGCCTTTGTACATCACGCGTCCCGGGTCATCTGGATCGAAGCGTTCCACGTAGAAGTCCACATCGTCGATCGTGGACATGGTCAGCGCCCAGCCTCGCTGGCGGTTGTGGCCCAGCAGGGGCACGGGGATCGGCGGCAAGTGGAATCCGTAGTTCTCGAAGTCGCCGTATTGGAGGTGGGCCTCGTACCAGATGCCGGGATTCGTGAACGCAATGTGCGGATCGTTGCCGAGTATCGGCATACCCGACGCTGTCCGCGATGGCCCCAGGACAAACGAATTGCTCCCCATTGCCGGGCCGAATCGCTGGGCAATCGCGGTAAACATCCCCACCCATTCGCGCACCGCGTGGTCGCGTGCCAGCAAGCGCTGCACACGGTCTTCGGCTTGCGGTTCCTGGCTCTCGCCATGCTCGAGGTAAGCCTTGGCTTCCTCAAGCGACTCCATGATCGTGACGGGTACGTCAAGGCTGTATCCCGGGAAGAGCGCGTCGATATCCATGTCGGGATGCCTTTCCTTGAGCATTGTCACAAGGGGATCGCCGCGGATTCCATCCGCGAAAGTGATGGGTAGGATGGCCGCGACCGACAGGCAATCGACCGCGGTAAAGGGGCGTACCCCGGCTTGGAGCACGGTCAGCTCGAAGGGCAGCGGTCCATCCGCAATGAAAGCGTTGACACCGGCCACATAGGCCTCGATCACGGCGAGCACTTCCGGAGGCGTGTTCTCGGGATGCGCGAAGTACTCTTCGGCCTTGGCGCGAAGGCGGAACGCGCGCACAGCGCGATCCACCTTGACCAGTGGAGGCCCCAGCACCTCGGCCAGTTCTCCCCGCGCGAGACGCCGCATGAGTTCCATCTGGAAGAGGCGGTCCTGCGCCATGCAATAGCCGAGCGCGAAATAGGCGTCGGTTTCCGTTTCGGCGGTAATGTGGGGCACGCCAGCGGCGTCCCGGATGATGCTCACCTCGCCATGCAGTTGGCCGCTCGCGACGGTCCCGTCCAGGTTGGGCAGCCGCGTTCGTGCGAGATAGACCAGGGCCGCGGTCAGGGTGACCGCCGCCGCCACCAGCACGATCAGGGTGAATTCCGCGATCCTGCGCAGCCATTTCATACCGGAACTCCCCTGCTCAAAAGCGGTTCTCTACCGGGTCTGCGACACTCTAGCATTTCGGAAGGGACTTCGCTAGAATGCGCGCCAGGGTGTCTGGGTCATTGGGGATCCTGTCATGCGGCCTGATGAAGCTCGGCAGAAGTTCAATCTGGCAGATCAACTCTACCGCGAGAAGAAGTATCCCGACGCGCTCAAGGTTCTTGACGAGTTGGATGCAGCTTTTCCCAACGCCAAGAACGTCATGTACCCGAAGGCGATGTGCCTGGCCAAGCTGGGCCGCGTCAACGAATCCCACACCATCTGCCAGAAGCTGAAGGCCCTCTACAATGACCCCCGCGCCGATGAGCTGATGCACAAGCTTGGGGCGAGCGTGCCTCCGCCGGTGCCGCCTGCGTCTAACGTTCCCGGCGTGGACCTCACGTTCAATCCCCTTGACCTGAGCAATATCGGCCCGGTGCCGGGCGCGCCCGGCGGCGATCCGATGGGGTTGGGCGACCTCTTCGCGCCCAAGCCGGCCGCGCCGCTCTCGCCGCAGTTGCAGGGCCCGAATCGCAAGCCCCTCTACATCGGATTGGGCGTCGCGGGCGCGATACTGCTCATCGGTCTGATTTGCCTACCGCTGTTTGTGAAGGGGTCTGGATCGCAGGAAACCGGCACGCAACAGCAGGCGGAAGCCGATGCGGCCGCTGTGCCGCCTATCTCTTGGTACAACTCCTACGAGACCGGTTACAACGCTGCCTGGGAGAAGGACGCCCCCCGGCTGATCTTTTTCTACTCGTCGTCCAGCGATGATGCCACGCGCATGATGACGGAGGTGTGGAACGAGCCCAGCATCGCTTACCTGCTTAAAGGATGGATTTGCATACGGGTCGATGTGGAGGCCGACCCAGATACGGCGGCACTGTACGAAGTGGAAAAGACACCGGCTACCTTCGTGGAAGACAGTTGGGGAGATCTCGTCTACGAACAATCCGGATTCCTGACCGCCCAGGATTTCTACAACGCGGTCCAGCCACTTGATCTACAGGTCCTGGAGATGCCGTCGGTTGGTGCGGGGCAAGTCATACTGATCTTACTCGTATTCATTCTGCAAGCGTCCGGGACTCTGTATTTCACCTTGCTCATCCTGCGCAAGCTCCCGAACGACGAATTCCTCAAGGATATTGTCAGCGCCACGCTGATGGGTATCCCCATCTCTTTAATGATAGGCGGATGCTCCTGCATCGGTCTTATTGCTGCCTACTTCATCTTGAAGAACCTTTACGAGTTCGAGTTCGTGGATTATCTCGCGTACCTGGCGGTATCTATCATCGTCGGGCTATTCACGTCTGTGCTCGTGGCGGCGATCCTGGGACTACCCTTTGACCAGTTCCTTGAATTCGTGAAGAACTGATAGTGTTCGTCTGTGGAGTTCCCGGGAGCGGGTAGCGCCCTCAACTGAGCGTCTTACGGAAACGCGCCACGGCGAGCGTGATGAAGGTCACGGCGAGTCCGGTTTGCCATAGGATGGGCTGCCAGAGGGTCGCGATTCCTTCGCCTTTCAAGACGATCCCGCGCAGGATGATCAGGAACCACCGCATCGGGTTGAGCACAGTGGCGTATTGGATGAGTACTGGCATGTTGCGAATCGGAAACATGAAGCCGCTCAATAGGACGCCGGGCATCAGCAGCAGAAATGCCGTGAGCAGGGCCTGCTGTTGTGTTGCGGCGCTTACGCTCACGAAGAGCGCAAGGCCGAGGTTCCCCACCACGTAGACACCCGCGAGCACGTACAGCAATAGAATGCTTCCCTCGACCCGCACCCCGAACACAATCATGGCGACGGCAAACATCAAGGTCATCGTGATGTACCCGGTGACGAGAAAGGGAAGGGTCTTCCCGATGATGAACTCCACGCGGCGAATGGGCGTCACCATCACCTGTTCGATGGTGCCGATCTCCTTTTCGCGCACGATCGAGATACTGGTCAGCATGACGCTCACGACCATGAGCATGACGGCAATCAGCCCCGGCACGTAGTAATACGCGCTTTCGAGGTTCGGGTTGAACCAGGCACGCGTGTCGAATGCGACTGTCGCCGGTATCGCGCCAGCTCCCAACTGCACCTCGAACTGGCGGAGCTGCTGCTCCTGGGCGAACTGCCCCGCGATCTGGTTGGCGTATGACAAGGCGACGGCGGCGTTGTTGGTCTCCGTGCCGTCCACGAGGAGCTGCACGCGAGCGGTGCGGCCGCCGCGGAGGTCTCGCTCGAAATTCGGTGGGATTTCCAGCGCGGCTTGCGCGTCGCCCGCATCCAGCATCGTACGGAGGTCTACGTCCGTCCGGGCGAAAGCGACAACCTCAAAATACTCGGCCGCGGTGAATGCGTGGAGCAGTTCGCGCGAGGATGGTGTGTTGTCGCGGTCGAGCACGATCGTGCGGATATTCGTCACGTCGGTGGTCAGCGCGAACGCGAAGATGGTCATCTGGATCAGTGGTGCGACGAACACGACGAGGCGCATCCGCACGTCGCGGAACATCTGCAGGAACTCCTTGATCAGCATGCGCCGTATGCGTTCCAGCATGGCCTACTCCAGTTTCAGTTTCATGCGCTTGTGCGCCATGAACACCATGAACGCCGCGTAGATGGTCAAGAGCAGGGCGTTCAGCCAAAGGACTTCGAGTCCGATTCCTTTCAGGTAGATTCCCCGCAGCAGGGCGATGAAATAGCGCGCGGGCACGATGTACGTGATCGCCTGCAGGGCGTGTGGCATGTTCTCGATGGCGAAAACAAAGCCGCTCAAGAGCAAGGTCGGGAGGTAGCTGACAAACAAGGCGATTTGGTTTGCCAACACCTGCTTCTTCAGGTTGATGCTCAGCATCAGGCCGAGAAACAGCGCACCCGTGAGGAAGATGGCGCCGGTCGCAAACACGAGTCCGGGATTGCCGCGCAAGGGTACGTGAAACAGCAGGCGGCCCATCAGCATCGCGATGGTGACATCCGCCATGCCGATGACGAAGTAGGGAAACACTTTCCCCAGTACGATCTCGGGCACGCGAATGGGGGTGCTGATGAGCTGCTCCATGGTGCCCATTTCCCATTCGCGGGCGACGGTCACGCTGGTCAGCATGGCCGAGATGACGATGAGCACCACGGCGATGATGCCCGGGATGATGTCGTTCTCGGAACGCAGGTCGGGGTTGTACCAGGCGCGCGCATCGAGCACGAGCGGCTCGTGCAGCGGGCCGCGTCCCATCAGGGCGATGCGCTCCGCCAGCAGATTGTGGTTGTAGATCAGGCCCAGGGCCGACGCATAGCCCAGTGCGAGCCGTGCCGTTGTTGCATCACTGCCGTCGCTGATCACTTGCACCGCCACGGGCCGGTTGGCGTGGAGCTTGTCCGCGAAGTCGCTGGGGATGACGAGCGCGATCATGACGCGCCCCGACAACAGGGCGGTTTCGAGCGCGTCGTAGCCATCGTGATAGGACTTGATCGCGTAGTAGGGAGAGCCGTCGAAGAAGCTGAGCAGGTCGCGGCTTTCCGGCGTGCGCGACTGGTCCCACACGGCCGTGGGTACGTTCTCCAGATCCATGTTCAGTGCGTAGCCGAAGAGGAGAATCAGCGCCACCGGGATGCCCATGGCAAGGTACAGGCTGCGCCAGTCGCGCATCACATGCAGACTTTCTTTCCGCGCGATCGCGGCCAGGCGGCGCATGTTAAGCATGGGCGGCCTCCCGGCGGTCTTCGGCCTCGATGAGGGAAACGAAGACATCCTCCATGCCCGGGGTGATCCGTTCCACATGCCCCAGGTGCAGCTCGCACCGCGCGCATTCGGCTTGAATCGCACGTTGCGCGGCTTCCGCGTCGCGGACGACTACATGGAGTCCCGCGCCGAACAGAGCCACTTCCTGTACCTCAGGCAGTCTCGCCAGATGTTCCATGACTTCGTGCGCGTGCGGACACTGCACTTCCAAGATCTGCTCGCGCATGAGCCCGGTCTTGAGTTCCAGGGGCGAACCGAGCGCCACCATCTTGCCGCGATAGATCAGGGCGAGGCGGTCGCAATACTCGGCTTCTTCCATGTAGTGCGTGCTCACGAATACGGTGACACCGCGCTCCGCGAGTTCGTAGATGAGATCCCAGAAGCGCCTGCGGCTCAGCGGGTCCACGCCGCTGGTGGGCTCATCGAGAAAGAGGATCGGCGGCTCGTGCAAGATCGCACAGGCCAGCGCGAGCCGTTGTTTCCACCCACCGCTCAACACGGCTGTGAGACTATTGCGGTGGTCCTTGAGGCCGGACATCTCCACCGCCCAATCCTTGCGCGGAACAAGCCGCTCTCCGCTCAGTCCGTAGATGCCGCCATAGAAGTCGATGTTCTCCTCGACCGTCAGGTCCTCATAGAGCGAGAACTTCTGGCTCATGTAACCGATGTGCTTCTTAATCTGCTCGGGCTGCCTGCGCACGTCGAATCCGGCCACACGGCCTTCGCCTTCGCTGGGCTCCAACAGCCCGCACAGCATGCGGATCGTGGTGCTCTTGCCTGCGCCGTTCGGTCCCAGGAATCCGAAGATCTCGCCCCGCGGGACTTCAAACGTGATGTGGTCGACAGCGACGAAACTGCCAAAGCGCCGGGTGAGTCCCGAAGCGCGCACCGCGATGCCATCTTCCGATCCGGTATTATTGTTGTTGAACTGAACAGACACCGGGCCGTGCGGAGTGTGCTTGTCGTGTTTGCCAGTCCCCTCGGTGCTCAACACGCTGACGAACACGTCTTCGAGCGAGGCTTCTTGTTCGCGGATGTCCTCCAGCGGCAAGCCCTCGCCCTCGATGAGGCGCCGCGCCTCTTCACGCGCCGCATCAGGTTCCTTGGTCACGATGTGCACGGTGTCGCCGAAGACGTTCACGCTCTCGCACGCAAGCCGCTCCCGCAACACACGGCTTACGGCGCGCGCCTGGGGACTGCGCACGGCCAGCAGCGCGCCGCGCATGAGGCCCTTCACTTCGTCTGGCGTTCCGGTTGCGAACAGTTTGCCTTGGTTGAGCAGGCCCACGCGGCTGCATCGCTCCGCCTCGTCGAGGTAGGCCGTCGAGACCAGGATGGCCACGTCTTGCTTCAGCAATCGGTAGAGGATGCGCCAGAAATCGCGGCGGCTTACAGGGTCCACGCCATTGGTCGGCTCATCGAGCAGAAGAACATTCGGCGTGTGGATGAGCGCGCAGACCAGTTGCAGTTTCTGCTTCATTCCCCCTGAAAGTGCCCCGGCCCTCCGCTTCCGGAAGGGCCGCATGGCGCTGAAGTCGAGCAATTCGTTCATGCGCGCGTCACGGCCCTTGCGCGGAACCCCGTAGAGATCCGCGTAGAACGCGATGTTCTCCTCGACGGTCAGGTCCGTGTAGAGGCCAAAGCGCTGGCTCATGTAAGCGAGGTGATCCTTCACCCGCCCCGAATCGGTGGCACAGTGATAGCCGCGAATCCAGGCATCGCCTTCGGTGGGGTCGAGAATGCCCGCGAGCATACGGAGCGTCGTGGACTTGCCCGCGCCGTCCGGCCCCACGAGGCCGAAGATCTCGCCAGGGAGGACGTGCAGGTCGAGGCCTTCCACGGCCGCCAACTTGCCAAACCGGCGCGTGAGGTTCTTCGCTTGGATGGAGGGTTCCATGGGAGGCCGCTTCAGGACGCCGGCTCAATGATTGCGTCGGCCGGCATGCCCAGTTTCAGTTCCTGGTCCGGGTTTTCGAGATCGATCTTGACCCGGTACACCATCTTCACGCGCTCTTCGAAGGTCTGAACGGTCTTGGGTGTGAACTCGGCCTCGCTGCTGAGGAAGCCCAAGGTCCCCTCGTAGGTCTTTCCGGGGAAGGAGTCCGTCGTGACCTTGACCTTCTGCCCGAGCCGGACGCGGCCCAGGTCGGTCTCGTTGATGTAGGCCCGCAACCAGACGCGGTCCATCTCGCCGACCGTCACCACTGGCGTGCCGGGATTCAGATACTCGCCCGGCTCCGCGGATTTGCTCAGAACGATTCCGTCGAATGGCGCGTGCAATTCGGTGTAGACGAGCATTTGTTTCGCCTGCTTCAGTTGCTCTTCGGCCGTGCCGGCCTTGGCCCGCGCCTGCTCGATGCTTTCCACGCGCGGCCCTTCTTCAACGAGCGCGTAACGCTCCTCCGCCTGCTTCAGCGCGGCCCGAGCCTGGTCGATCTTCTCGCGGCGCGGCCCTTCCACCACGAGGTCGTGCATCTCCTTCGCGCTGGCATACTGCTCGGCCGCTACCGTCGCCGCGGTGCGGATGGCATCGTATTGCTGTGTGCTGACGGCTCCCTGCGCAAGCAGGGCCTCGTAGCGTTTGCGATCGGTTTCCAAGCGCTCTGACTCGGCCTTCGCTTGGGCCACCGCGTCTTCCGCGCCGGCGATCTCCTGGGGACGCGACCCGCGCTCCAGCTCTTCCAAGCTGGCCCGCGCAAGGTCCACGGCCGCGTTCGCCTGCCGGATCTCCTGCTCGCGCGAGCCCGCCTCAAGTTCCGCCAGCACGGCCTTCGCATAGGCCAGGTTGGCCTCGGCCTGCGCCACGGCCAGTTCCTGGTCGGCGGGGTCCAGGCGCGCCAGCAACTGGTCCTTCGTGACGGGCGTCCCTTCATCCACGAGACGCTCCAGGAGGCGGCCGGGGATCTTGAAGCTGAGCTGGGCGTCGGTCAATTCGATATTGCCGGAGACGTGCAGGGCTCCATTGGGCCCGGCGCTTCGCGTGAAGTACCAATAGAGCGCGGCGCTCACGCCCAACAACATCACTATCACGACTGGGACGATTCGCTTCTTCATCGACGCGCTCCCCGCTTTGCTCGCTTTTGTGAATGGTCCGTCACATTTTCAGCGCTCACGTGGATACCTTCCAGGAAGGCCACCCACGCGCGCTCCAAATGCCGCGCCACATCGAATCCCCCGTCGCTCATGAACATGAGAACCGCCCCCGATTGAAACAAACCCAAATACATCACCGCGATCGTGTCCGCGGACACGTCCCGCCGGATGGTCCCTTCTTCCTGGGCTTCCCGCACCAGACCCGCGACAAACGAGAGGTACATCTTGATGGTTTCGTACAAGCGCGCCTTTCGCGCGGGATTGCCCACCCACGTCTCGTCCGAGAACAATACCCGCGGAATAGCCTGAAAATGCTGGACTAATGCGACGTGGCGCGCCAGCAGGGCCCGTATCCGGTCCACCGGCGGGATAGGCTCCTCCGCGATACCGGCCGTCAACTCCCCCAACTTCTGCCGGATCAGATCGATCATCGCATCAAAGATGTCGCCCTTGCCCCGGTAGTGCCGGTACAAGGCCGACGGCACAATGCCGACCTGCCGCGCCACCCGCTCCATGCTGAGTCCCCGCAACCCGTAGGCGCGCACCACTTCGAGCGCCGCCTCGGCGATCTGTTCTTGCCGGATCTGTGTTTGAAGTTTCCGCGCCATATGCACACCATTGTGAATGTCTATTCACATTGTGCCATACAACGGCCGTTCTGTCAAGGGTGCTTCGGCTTATCGGACGGATTGGACGGATGGGACGGATCGGACCGTGTGTGTCCGTGTAAGTCCGGGTGGCCTATCCTCCCTCCCCGCGTGCGGGGAGGGCTGGGGAGGGTCGCTTCGGCAGGGGCTCGGCATCAGGGTGAGGTTTGGCGCATCGATCCCGCGTGGGGCAGGCCTACACTGCCTCCAGTGGCCACCACATTCGTCGGAGGGCCGGCTCCCTTCGTCATCGATAGTTAAAGCTGCCTTTAATATGGGGAGCATCTGTGGCCTTACTATCTGTAGACTTTAATAAGGACGAAGCGTGGCTGGTTCGTGCTTTCGCGAGCGGTCAGTGACGGACAAGCGCTTTACCGTACGATCTCGCTCTGATTTCCGCCCAATAACCCGGCCCCAAATCGGTGTGATCGGCGCAATCCGTGGATGAACTTCTTCATTTGGGCGTTCCGTGCTAGGATTCCCATCGTTGTGTCGACAAGCGCATCCCTGGGAGAGCCTAAGTCATGGGTCGTCCGTTTTGTCTCCGTCTATTTGGGTGTTTCGTGGCCGTGTGGTTCGTTGCGGTGCCTGGTTATGGCCAGGTAGTTCTCGTGGACAATGGCGCGCCCAATGCCACCATCGTTCTGGCTGACAACCCGTCTCCACAGGCCCAAGAGGCCGCAGAGGTCTTGCGCGACTACCTCGCGAAGGTCTCCGGAGCGACGCTCCCGATCCAACACGAAGGCGAGGCCATTTCTGGCAACCGCATTTTGGTTGGGCGCAGCGCTGCCGTGGCTGCCCTGGGAATTGAGCTACCCTCGGGCCACACGCCCCAGATGAATGAGGAAGGTCTGGTCATCAGGACGGTGGGGAACACCCTCGTCCTTGCGGGCAACGAGGACTGGAACTACCGCGGCACGATCTTCGCCGTGTACGACTTTCTCGAACAGGATCTTGGCTGCCGCTGGTACTTCCCCGGCGAATACGGAGAGGTCTTGCCAGAGCTGAAGACGATCGCCGTGGAGCCGCTGGACCGCGTCGAACGCCCGAGTTTTCGGATTCGCAATCTCTGGTACGCGGGCTGGATGCCCGCGAGCGATGCGGATCGGGCCGCGTTTAAGCAGTGGTTCGACCGCAACAAACTCAACGGACTGTCCCTCAGCCTGCCCGGCGACGGGTCGGTGATCCGTCTCGCGCCGCCCGATCAGTGTTTTGAAAGCCACCCCGAGATTTACGCGCTCGACAAGAACGGCCAGCGTCAGAAGGACATGCTGTGCATGTCCGAGCCCGAGGCGGTGCGCATCGGGGTGGAAACCATCACGCGTGCTTTTCGCGAGGACCCCGAGCTGCTGAGCTTTGGATTCGCGCCGCCCGATGGGTTTCCCATGTGCCACTGCGAACGGTGCCAGCGCTACTATCCGGGCTTCAACGGTAAGGGCTATGGCGATCCCAGCCTGACGGATCTGTGGTTCTCGTTCGCGAACACAATCGCGGCGGAAGTTTACAAGGAGTTCCCGGACCGCTGGGTGCTCACCAATGGCTACGCGAATCGCGTGCGTCCACCGGAGATATTCGCGTCGCTATCTCCCAACCTCGGCATTCAGTCCGCGGTGATCGCCGCATGCTCGATTCATCGCACAGGCGATCCGCGCTGCTGGCAACGGAGCACCTACGGGCAGGTTTTGAGCCGCTGGACGGATGCGCTGGATTGCGTGTTCATCTACGACTACGACCCGGCGAAGGCATTGGAGAATCTGCCGTTTCCCACGCTGCACTGCCTCAAGCATGACTTGCCGTACTTCAAAGAGCGCGGAGTATGGGGTTTCTGGACGGAAGGCTCGAACTCCTGGATGGTCACGCACCTCAACTACTACGTGCGCGCCAAGCTCATGTGGGATACGGACGCCCGCGTTGAAGACCTGGTGCATGAATACTGCCAGCGCTTCTACGGGGACGCGGCCAGCCCCGTCGAGAAGTACATCTGGACTCTGGATAAAGCAGTGGAGAATACGGCCACGCACGAGACCTGGGGACGCCTCATGCAGTGGCGCAGCATCCTGCCGCCGGTTCGCGCGAAGCTCGAGCGTCTCATGGCGAAAGCGGAAGAAGCAGCACAAGATGAAACTACGCGGCAACGCGTGCACATGCTTCACCTCACGCACGATCACATGATGGCATACCTCGCCATGGAGGTAGCCGCGGCAGACGGCGAGTTCACAGAAGCCGTTGCGCACGCGGACCACATGCTTGCCATTCGCGAGGAAGCGGAAAGCATTCACACGGGGTACATCCCGCGCTCCTCGGACATTGCGAGAGACCACACCTCCAGCGTCGAATACCACCGGGCGACGTATCAGCGGTTCGCCGACTGTGCGGGCGGGCCCAAAGGAAGTCTCGTAACCATGTTGCCGAGAGTCTGGGAGTTCAAGCCCGACCCCAAGGACATGGGCATTCTCTATCGCTGGTATTTGCTGGGGGATGAAAGCGGCTGGTCGCCCATCGACGTGACGACCTATTGGGAGAATCAGGGCTGGCAAGACGACACCGGCTGGGGCTACTGGGGTAAGGCGTGGTACCGCACGAGCTTTGACGTGCCCGCCGCACCCACGGGCACGCAGTACCGGCTCACCGTGGGCGGCGTCTACAACACCGGTGTCTGGGTGTGGGTGAACGGCGTGATGCGCCCCTTCGAGATGACGCGGCACTGGCGTCTTGGTTTTCAAGAAGACACGGCGCCCTTCGACGTCGATGTCACCGATCTCATCCGGCCCGGCGAGACCAACCACGTTGCCATACTCGTCGAGACGGAGATACCTGGACGCAACCCGCGAGGCGGACTCCACCGCAGGGTATTCCTATGGAGCCCGCGATAGAATAGAAAACCTCTACCAAAAACCGATGGAGTTTGTGTAGCGCAGGCGTCTCGCCTGCATCTTCGTGGGCGAGGACGCCTGGGCTACAGTCCCGGATACTGTTTGAAGCTCTCAGGAAACGAAAGAGGAGCGATGACCGATGGACTCTCATGTGAACCGACGCGACTTCTTGAAACAGGCCGGCATGTCGGCGGCCGTGGGTGGACTCATGGCCGCGGGGGCAGGGGGCGAAACTCCGAAGCCCGCGCGCATCAAGACGCGACAACACTGTGTCGTGGAGATCGAGTGGCGCTCGACGAGTTCGTACGCCGACTCCTACAACGAGGTCGAAGTCGATGTCACCTGCACGCGCCCGGATGGCACGACCTTCACGTCTCCCGCCTTTTGGGCAGGCGGCGATCGTTGGGTATTCCGCTTCGCGGGCGATCAACTTGGCGAGTACCAACTGAAATCCTCGTCGAATCAGACGGGCGATACGGACTTGCACGCACGCAAAGCTACCGTCACGGTGACCGCCGCCGAGGGAGACGATCCGCTCCTGCGGCACGGGCGCGTGAAGGTCGCCGCGAACAAACGCTATCTCGAACACGCGGACGGCACCCCCTTCCTTTGGCTGGGCGACACGTGGTGGATGGGGTTGACCACGCGCCTTGACTGGCCGAAGGGCTTCAAGGAACTCGCCGAGGATCGCGTCAACAAAGGCTTCTCGGTCATCCAAATCATCGCGGGACCCTATCCCGACATGGACGCATGGGACGCGCGCGGTCGCAATGAAGCGGGGTTTCCGTTCGAGGAGGATTTCGCGCGCATCAATCCCGCGTACTATGACTACGCCGATCGCAAGATCGCGCATCTCGTCGAGTGCGGTCTCATGCCATGCATCGTCGGCATGTGGGGCTACTACCTGCCGCAGCTCGGCGTGGACAAGGTCAAGCGCTTCTGGCGCTATCTCGTCGCGCGGTACGGCGCGTACCCCGTCGCCTGGTGCATCTGCGGCGAAGGGGTCATGCCCTATTACCTTAGCGAGAATCGCGAAGCGGACGCCGCTGCCCAGAAGAAAGGCTGGACGGAAGTCATGGCGCACGTGCGCGCGATCGACGGTTACCGCAATCCGATCGGCATTCACCCCACGCAGTTCGGCCGTGAGCAGGTGGAAGACCCCACGCTGATGGACTTCGAGATGCTGCAGACCGGTCACGGTGACATCGACAGTGTGCCCAATGTCATCAAATGCGTGCGGCAATCGGTGGGGGCGGAGCTGGTCATGCCGGTAGTCAATTCGGAGGTCAACTATGAGGGCATCATGGGCCGTTGCTGGCAGAACATCCAGCGGCTGGATTTCTACCACACGATGCTGAACGGCGCGGCGGGTTTCACTTACGGCGCGAACGGCATCTGGCAGTTGAACACGCGCGAGAAACCCTACGGCCCGTCGCCGCACGGCCGCTCGTGGGGCAGTACGCCCTGGCAGGATGCGGCGCAGTTGCCCGGCTCGGCGCAAGTGGGGTATGGCGCTAAGCTGTTGCGCGGGCTCCCCTGGTGGCAGTTGGAATCGCATCCCGAATGGATCGTCGAATCCAAGAAAGAAAACGACCCCTACGGAACCATCGCGGCCGGCATTCCTGGGAAGCTGCGCCTCATCTACTCACCCCATTGCTGGAACGCGCCCAAAGTGAAGAAGCTCGGAGACACCCGCTACCGCGCCGCTTGGTTCGATCCGTGCACCGGTGTCGAGATCGATCTCGGACCCGTCCAGCCGGACGGCGAAGGCACGTGGACCCCGCCCTTCCCGCCGGAGGTCCACGACTGGATGCTCATCCTTCGCGCGGAGTAAGGGGCTGGCGGCGCCTGCGCCAGGCAATGGGAATTATGGGAAGCATGGGAGTGATGGGATAGGAGTGTCGGTGGCTCTCCCATGTTTCCCATGACTCCCATAATTCCCATTCTTTGCTCATGGGCCAACTCCCGCGAAGGTTTGATTCTTGCGCCTTTCAGACGCGCACGAGTAGGATTCCCGTTGGTCGTGTTTTTGAGGGGGGGAACTCGCGATGATAAACGAATCGGTGGACTCGGAGAAATCAAGGAGTGAACACCTTCCACGGCGCGCGTTCCTGGCACGGAGCGGGGCCGTGGCCGCGGCGGCCGCCGGTCTTGACGCGGCTGTAGAACTGAACACGGCAACCGCCGCCGATGGAGGACAGAACCCCATGTTGAACGTGGCGATGTTGAGCGCGTGGCACGCGCATGCGAAGGGCTACGCCGAGCGTCTTTCTCAGATGCCCGAGGTCAAGATCGCCGCCGTGTGGGATGAAGACCCGGCGCGCGGCGAACCCTGGGCCAAGGAACTGAATGCGGAATGGGTTCCGAACCTCGACGCGGTCATGAAGCGCGCGGATATCCAGGGTGTCGTCATTGACGCCCCGACGAACCGGCACGCCGAGATTATGGTGGCCGCCGCCAACGCGGGCAAGCACATCTTCACGGAAAAGGTCATGGCCCTGACCATCGACGAGTGCAATCGCGTCTCCGACGCCGTCCGCGCCGCGGGCGTGAAGTTCTGCATCTCCTTCCCGTTTCGGGCACGCCCCACGACGCGATACGCTTACCAGGCGGTGCAGGACGGACTCCTGGGGCAACTGACATTTTTCCGCGTGCGCGTCGCGCACAATGCTGGCAGCGCCGGCTGGTTGCCGCCCCATTTCTGGGAGCCCGTCGCCACGGGAGGCGGCGCGATGATGGACCTCGGCGCGCATCCCATGTATGTCGCCAGTTGGTTCGGCGGGCAGCCCAAGAAGATTTCCTCCACCTTCACTTACATAACGGGTCATGAAGTCGAGGACAACGCGGTGTGCGTGATCGAGTTCGAGGGCGGCCTCATCGGGGTGACAGAGACCAGTTTCATGTCGACCAATAGTCCGTACTCGCTGGAGCTGTCCGGCACGGAGGGATACCTCTTCATCGGCGCCCCGGATGACAAGCGCGTCCAGATCAAATCGAACAAGCTGGACAACAAGGAATGGACGACGCCGGAGTTGCCCCCGGAACTTCCGAGACCCGAACGCATGTGGGTGGAAGGCATCCTGAACGGCACGCCCATTCCCTTCGGCCTTGAAGAAGGCACGAAGCTCACCGAGCTGATGCAGTACGCCTACATGGCCCACCGCGAAGGCCGGCAGGTCGAGATTCCCAAGCGCGGGTAGGGCGGGGTGCCTGAGCCGTTGAAGAATGGGAATTGTGGGAAGCATGGGATCTCTGGGAGGCTAGTATCAGCGCCCTCCCATACTTCCCATATCTCCCATTCTTCCCATTCTTCGGCCTTGGGCAAATCCTAGTGTCTGTCGCTGCTCCGCTATTTCTTGATCAGCCAGGCCTCGCTCAAGCGTGACGCCTGCCGCCAGTTAATCCCGGGCTCGTAGGGCACGTCAAAGGTAATCGTGAGCACGCGCTCGCGGTGCAGCCGCTTCGGGATCGGGAACTCCTTAATCTCACCGATTTCCTTGCCGTCGAGCGTGGGCGCGAGCCGCTCCCCGTTGGCGCGGGGCTGGCACTGGCTCAGGCCCGTCGTGCGCAGCACGTAGTCGGCCTCGGGATCCAGGCCCAGATACCGCAGGCCCTCCGGCCAATCCATCTTGCTCATCCATGATTGGCGGACGCGCCGCTTGCCGCTGTCCCACCACATGAAATCCGGCACCGTCGCACGATCCGGTTCCACGAGCGAGTTCACTGGTTCCGAGCGGATCACGTGCGGCGATTGCGCCACATTGCCGATGTCGTCGTAGAAGCTGCCGGGCCCCGGGTGTTCCCACATCGCGAGCATGCGCAGATGTGCGACTTTCTCTTCTTCCGTCGCCATCTCGCGCGCCTTGGCGATCTCGTCTTCCAACCACCACCGGTTGTTCAACGGATAGTCCACGTAGTCCAGCACGGCCCCGCGCTCCGGCGCGATGGCCTGATATTTTTCAACGCTTGTTTGAAACCCGATGGACTTCCACAACGCCTCGCATAGCTCCTCGACACGCTGACGCAACTCGGGCCGGACCTTCTCGGTGTCCGCGCGCTGCAATGCGGCGAGCGCGGCGTCCATCGCATAGTTCGCGCCCCCACTCGCTGCCTCCAGCATACGCGCGTTGGCTTCTTCCTCCAGCGCCGTTTCATGGATCAGTCGATGGCGCACATACGCGTCGTAGTTGGCCCGCAACAGGTTCATCTGCCAGCGCCAGTTGCCCGCCAACTGCGGGGCCTTGGCCTCCAAACCCTGCCAGTGCGCCAACGTGGCGTCCACGGCGCCGTTCAACGCGAGTGACCCTTCCCAATTGCGCTCCAGCGCGAAGATGCCGTCCGCGGCGCCTTCCGCCACGTCGGGTCCGAAGAAGAGGCGGCAATAGTCCATCAGCACTTCGCGCAGGTCTTCCTGCGTGTCCCATCCCAACGCACTCCACACGAATTTGTTCACGTCGTCGTGGATGCCATCCGAGTAAGTGAGGAACCCACTCGTGTACGGTGCGAGGTTGTTGTGCACGGTGCGGTAGAACACAGGCCGTGGATTCACCGGCTCGCGTCCGAGGGTGAACGCGAACGCCGGATCGATCCAATGTGCGGGATACTGCGCCCGTACCACGTGCGTGATATCGGGGTAGTGCCGGATGCCGTATTCGCTCGACAGCCGGACCCGTGTGTCGCGGATCGATGGACTCGACGGCCCGGCCACCACGCCGCCCATCCACGCGGGACGGTGCTCGTCTACCCACGCGTAGAACGCGTCCACCTGGGTCTCGTCGAAGCCTTGGAGCGATACCCATATCTTCGCCTTGGGATGGTGCTTGGCGAGGATCGCGGAAAGGTCGTCCAGGTACGGCATCACGAGGTTTGCCGGATTGTCGCCCGGGTCGCCGCCTGGGAAGAACACCGCGTCCAGGCGCTTCCACTGTTTGTACAGACGCTCGAATTCGGCGAGCGACTCCGCACGCAGCTTCTGGTCGTTGAGGTCAAAGGTCGCTGGCGTCCACACCCAGAAAGCCAGGCCATATTTGTCACAAATGGCGCTCACGGCGGCGTCCATCTCCTCGCGCGGCGTCTTGCCCACGATGGGGCGCTCGTCCTGCACGGGGATAGCCTCGATGGCATTGGTCCCGAAGAGCGCCAGCTCGCGGATGTACTGATCGTACTGAGCGGGGTCCCAGGCGTCATACGAGTTGGCCGTCGCGCGGTAGCCCAACTGGTGTCCGCGAATGGGATACTCCGGGGCGCAGGTTACATTGAGCGGCGCGGGCAGACTCACGGAACCCTGGCGCCACTCCAGTTTCCTGAGTAGATGTCCTACACCGAAGAGGGCGCCACGCTCATCCGCGCCGAGAATCATGATGTAGGGAACATCAGGTGATGGTGGGGTACCCGCTGCGAATGTTGTGTCGATACCGTACGATTCCGGCTTGGTCAGCAATGCAAACAGAGGGTCAAACTTGCGGGGCGCCTCCTTCTTGCCCGCCACGATCTCGATCACAGGGCCACTTTCCGGCCACTGGGTGGTCACGGGCAAACGTATCCCGGTGCGCTTCTCCAGCTCCTCCACCAGTACCGTCGCGGCGACGTAACCGCCAGAGGTCTCACGGCCATCGCGCACGACGACCGTTGCCGCGCTAAGGCGGATGGCGTCCGCAACGGACTCAGTGGCGGGAATCAGCGATAACGCAAATCCTAGGATGACGAATGGTACGTGGCGCATGAATGGACCCTCTCGCAGCCTGCGCGCTTTGTGCGCAAACGAATAATACCGTGCACGTTCGTTGCATTCCGTGCGCGCGCACGGACGTGATCGCACAATGCCCGAGATGATAGCGAAAAGGGAGGATTGAACCAATGGCGGAGGGGGACGCCTTCTCAGGCCCTGGGCCTCATGAGGGCGGGCGGAATCATCACACTTCCGCGATCTTCTTTGGAATCCGGATCGAGGGGATACACCACATAGCGGTAGTTTGCCGGTGCATGGTTGACTCGCGTGGCGAGGGAATCGGCGTGACGTTGCGCTTCCTGCTGCGTGAGGAATTGGACCGGAATCCTATGGACCGGACAATTCCGTTGCACGTCCACCATGAGTATTTCGAATACGACAGCCATAATCATCACTTCCTGCGATCACTCCACGCCAAGGGGAGAAAGACCGATTTAACTCCCGGCGTACCTGAGGGGGAAGGGCGGATGGGGTGTTATCCGCCCTTCCCTCGGGTTCACGTCACGCGAGGCCAGGTCGGCGAGTTTTCACTGCGTTTCCTGTGCGCGTACTTGGGTGTCAGCAGCCCCGCGTGT
>JADLGB010000320.1 GCA_020849535.1 Candidatus Hydrogenedentota bacterium | reverse complement strand
GCAACGCGTGGCGTCCCGCCACCGAATGGGTCAGCCGCCTCGGCCACATGGCCGACGTCGTCGCGCAGACCTGGGTGACCACGCGCCCGCGCCTCACCATTGGGAACACGCCCGACCCCGAACTCTACCGCTACGGCGTCCGCGCACCCGAGTTCTGGACCAACATCACCGTCGGACCCGGGACCTACTACGTCCGCCTGAAGTTCGCGGACACCTACCAGCTCACTGCCAAAGACCGCGCTGTGTCCATCCTCATCAACGGCGAAGAAGTGGTCACCGACATGGACATCGCCGCCACCGCTGGCGGACTCAACCGCGCCGTCGACCTCGTGTTCAACGGCATCCAACCCCGCAACGGCACCATCGAAGTCCGCCTCATCAACCGCCGCGGCGGTGAAGCCATGCTCCAAGCCCTCGAAACCGGCCCCGGCAACGGAGGAGAGGGCGCCATCCCCATCCCCGCCGCGCCGCCCAAATCCTAGGATGCCAGCGGCATCCCTCTTGGTGCGCAGCACCTTGGAGTGCGGCCACGCCGCGGCGTGGCTGCTTTCCCCAACCAGGCTCGCCTGCGATCCTCACCCAACCCGTCCGATCAGTCCCATCCGTCGGATTCGTCCGATTCTCCAGCCGCACCCAAAGCAGTCGCACTCAAGCTCCGCACCTTCGTGGCACAGACCCGCGTGGCCCAACAGACCTTTGTACTCACACCCAAGACCCGCGGCCCATCACGCTCTTATGGCCTGTAAGGCCTGAGTACTCAAAGCCAAGACCCGAGGCTCATCACGCTCTTATGGCCTGTAAGGCCTGCGTACTCAAAGCCCAGACCCGAGGCTCATCACGCTCTTATGGCCTGCAAGGCCTGCGTACTCAAAGCCCAGGGTTGGCCGAAGCGTAGCGGAGGCCTACCCTGGGTACACAGACGGATTCTTACTACCCTGAAGGGGTTGCATAACCTTCCTGTCGCCAATCCAAAACGCACCGTTTATCAAACTGAGCCTTGATCTATGCACCCCCTTCAGGGGATCTCTCTGGGGAACTACGGACCCTGGGTAGTCCCGCCGTTACGGCGGGCCAACCCAGGGCTATGAGTACCTAGGCCTTTCAGGCCATTGCGGCGGCTCAACGCCGCCGATTCGCAGCCATCTTGCCCAAGCTCAGTCCGCGCTGCATCACAATCGATATAGGCTCGCTCCCAAAGAGGGGCCATTATCTGCCGGACTTTGTGAAGGTAAGGGGATGGGCCGTTTTAGCGCGTTTGCCCTGCCCGCCACCCCCTTGCGAAACCCCTCCCCTCAGCGTAATATGAAAGCGCGTAGCCTTCTCTTGCGGTTGTGGGAACACCCGAGGAGTCGCACCATGTCGCAGTCAGCCTTTTTGCATGCAACGGCCCTTGCTCTTGCCACTCTGCTCCTCCAATCCTGCGCCAGCCTCCACCCGTCCACCAACCCTATACGCGCCCAGACCGAGGACGAATACGCCATCATGTTCGCGCTAGGCTATTATGGGCTCTTCTGCGGCCTCGGAGGCGACTTACCATCCGACACGCCTGAAGAGCCAAAGGAGGAACCAAAGAACTTCATCGAAAAGTTCTTCAGCGGCTTTGGCGAAGCACTGGCCGTAGAATTCCAGAAAGCCATGAGTGACGAAGTCATGGCGCAGCAGTCGCAGATCCTCAAGCATCTGCCCGATGTCCTTGGGACAGATTCCGAGGCCGAATTCGGCCTCACCTTGACCGCGAAGACGCTGGATGTGGCCTACCCATCCGCGCTGCCTGCCCAATTGCCCAAGGATGGCAGGATCGACTGCCTTCCCGTCGATCCAAACGATTCCTCAAGCAGCCTGCAATCCATCCGCGAGGAGTCTGGCACGTTCGCGGTCCACACCATCGAGGACGCGACCCTCGCGCACCCGCAGGCAACGCTGCAGCTCGATCTGATACTCTTCCCAAAAGATGAATCGAACGGTGACACCCCTCCGCCAGACGTCCCACGCTACATCCAACCCACGGTGCTGCATCTTGTGAAGGCTCCTGAATGGAAGATCATCGCGATCCAAACGCGGACAGGCGCGGCCCGATGAGGATGGCGATCACTATGGGTTTCTCATTCCATACGCCCGTGTGGGCCTGTGCCGCGTGTGTGCTGGCTATTGTGTGCGCACTCGCGGAAGACGCGGCTACCCACTCACCCGCCGCCATCCACGGCGAAATCGTGCTGGCACGCGCCGACCACGCATGGATGTCTCAGCAAATCGAAGAGCCCTGCATTCTGCCCAACCCGAAAGTGCCGGGACGCCTCATCATGTTCTACTCGGCCGTGTCCACCTCGAACCGCGTCGTGGCGGCGATTGGCAAGGCCTGGGCGGACACGCGCGATCCATTCCGCTGGCACCAGGACGAGGCAAATCCAATCTTCTCGCCCGCCGGTCAAGGCTGGGACTCCGTCACCATCCGCCTCGACGCCGTCCTCTACGTGCCCGAGGAGGACGCCTACTACATCTACTACTCCGGCACCGCGGGAAGCGTGCAAGACCGGATCGGCTTGGCGATTTGTCCGGCAGGCTCTGACGGCTACTCGGAGGTGACCGCGGCATCCATCACGCGCTACGGCGACGCTCCTGTGTTGGCCCCCGAGCCCGCAGCACCGTTCTATGAGGACATGGCCTCCCAGGCGGCAGTGATGCGCGAGTGGAATGCGAACGAGCAGCGTTGGGACTGGTACATGTACTACTCGTATCGCGGACGCGACGGCGTCCTGCCCGGTATCCGCCTCGCGACTTCACACGACGGCAAGACCTGGACGCGCCACTTCAACGAGAATGATCCGCGCGGCATGGGACAGATCTTCGAATCCACGCCCAACGCCTACTACGAGTGGCACCAGGTGTTCAAAGTGGGGGAGACCTACGTCCTCTGCATCGAGGCCGGCGTGGAACATGGCGCGCGCTGGCGTCCGGGCCTCGCCGTCAGCACGGACCCGGTCCAAGGTTGGACCCAGCTCGACCTCGACACCATGCTGCAAACCAAGTGGCAGGGACTCTACAGCGATGATACGATGTATCACGTCGCCACGCCCGCGCTGTACGAGATCGAAGGGAAGTGGTACCTCTTCGTGCAGGCCTGCGCACGCCCCGCCACCGGTAACTACATCGACGGTGGCTGGGAAATGTGGGCAGTCGCCTGCGACCGCGTAATCCCCACCCGCCCAGGTTGCGCTGATCTCTTCATCCCCGGAGTGCCCGCGCCAAGTGCAGGGAAGTAACGCGCCGCAAGAAACGCAATTGCGAAGAATGCAGGCGAGACGCCTGCGCTACAACCGAATCCACTCACTGACGTTCGCGCCAATATCCAGGTCGTCGGCTTTGGTGCATGATCGCGAGAATGCGAATCTCATCTTGCTGGAGGGAGTAAATGATCGAGAACGGGAAATGCCGAAAATGAAAACGCCGCCTTCCGTTGAGCCACACTGCACCAATCCGGGGATGCCGCAACAGCAGATCAACGGAGCGTTCGAATTCTGCCAGCAGAGCTTGCGCAACCCTGACGCCTGCGCATTCCCGGTAGTACCGTGCCGCCGCCCGGAGGTCCTCTTCTGCCTCCGGATGCAGCGAGTACTTCACTGGAACTCCGCCTTGAGTCTCGCCAGCGCCTCAGGTCCAGGAATGGCCGATACTGCGCCGCACTCAATTTCGGCGTTACGCCGTTCCACCTCAATCGCCCAGGCCTGTTCCACTCCGGGATCGATCTCAAGACTCGAAATGAGCTTCTCGATGAGGCGCGCCCGTGCTGCGGCCGGCAGATTCAAGACTTCCGCTTCTATGGCTTCGATTGACAACGGCATAGATGCCTCTCTTTCGTTCAAATCTCAAAATGACATACCCTACCTGCTCAGATCAAACACACGGCACAACCCAGGTCACCGGATGACTTCCCTGCATCTTTGAACATTGCGCCGCCCCTCGCCCTTCTGATATCCCTTATCCCATGAACTCCAAACAACGCGTCATCGCCGCTCTCAACCGGCAGCCCGTCGACCGGGTGCCGGTCTTCATGTGGTTTCATCCCTCCACCGCGCGCCGTCTCGCTTCGCTACTCGAAATCCCGCCTAACAGAGTGGGGGAGGCCATGGGCAACGACATCTTCCAGGCCTGGGTGAACAACAACCACGCCATGGAAGGCATCGTCCACGAACACGACGGCGAATCTCACGTCGACGACTGGGGCATCACCTGGACCAAGGAAGGCGAGTACAACCAGGTTACGCACTACCCGCTGGCCAACAAGGATCGCGACGCGGTCCTCGCCTACGAGTTCCCCAACGCTGCGCAAGACGCGCTGCTCGCGAACATGCTCCCGATCATGGGGCGCGCCGATCGCTACTACGTCGGCGTCGACGTGTCGCCCTGCGCCTACGAAATGTACTGGCGACTTCGCGGCATGGAAGATGCCCTCCTCGATCTCGCCGCCGACCCGGAACTCGCGGACACCATGCTCGGCCGTTGCGCGGACTTCGCGGTCGATGTCTCCGTGAAAGCCTGCGATCGCTTCGCAGTGGATTGGTTGTGGACCGGCGACGATGTTGCAGGCCAGCACTCCATGATCATGAGTCCGGACTGCTGGCGCGACCTCATCAAGCCCCACCTCAAACGCGTCGTCGATATCGGCACCCAGCGCGGCCTGCCCGTCGCGTATCACAGTTGCGGCGCCATCAGGCCCATCATCCCCGACCTCATCGAGATCGGCATCGGCATTCTGAATCCCGTCCAATGCACCTGCCCCGGCATGGACCCGCTCGAACTCAAGCGCGAGTTCGGCGGCCGCCTCGCCTTCATGGGCGGCGTCGACACCCAATACCTCCTGCCCAACGGCACCGCCGCCGAAGTCCGCCGCGCCACCGCCCGCCTTCTCGAAGTCATGACCGCTGACGGCGGCGGCTATATCCTCGCCGCCTCCCACACCATCCCCCCCGAAACCCCCGACGACAACCTCTTCGCCATGTACGAAGAAGCGGGCATCACCCGCGAAGAGATCTACGACCGCGCCGCGGGGATCAGGAGTGGCACAATCATTTGAGAAAGACAAAGAGCACAGCCGAGGGCGGCTATGCCACACGTCCGTCTGGACCGGCGAGGCCCTGGTTTATCCATAGCGGTGATTGCCCCGCCCGAATCCTGCGGAGGGAAAACCCAAACAGCAAGGCAGGGCAAGCGAGTGTGGCATAGCCGCCCCCGGCTGTGCTCTTCACTCTTTGCCTTGAAAAAGTCCTTGACTCAGGAAGCCCTAACTTTGACCATATGACTTCGCAGATGGAAGAATTGTCCAATGAATGATGAGAATGTCGAAAACACCAACATCAACCACAATCCTCCCACTGCCAAGCCCGGCAAAACCTTCTATCGCCGCAATCTCCCTCACATGCAGAAACTCCGCCGGCCAATCTTCATAACCTTTCGCACCCGGCCAGGCCTCATCCTTCCCGAGTCCACACGTACGCAGGTGCTCAATCATTGCCTTCATGATCACGGACACAAGTTGCACATGCACTGTGCGGTAGTCATGCCGGACCACGTGCATCTCCTCTTGACCTTGCTGGAGGACAGCGACGGAATGCCCTACAGTCTGGAGGAAATCATGAGTGGCATCAAGGGTGCCTCATCCCACACCGTCAATGCCTGTCTCAAACGCAAGGGTAAACTCTGGCAGGATGAGTCCTTCGATCACGTTCTGCGTTCTGACCAGAGTACCCACGCCAAAGCCCAGTACATTTGTGATAATCCCATTCGCAAAGGCCTGGTATCCGACCTAGACGACTATCCATGGCTTTGGCGAGAATGGGTCGAAGGAGAAGGAGAAGCCAAAGCATGAAGAGCACAGCCGAGGGCGGCTATGCCACACGTCCTTCTGGACCGGAAAGTTGCTGGTTCATCCGTCGCGGTATTTGCCCTGCCCGAATCCTGCGGAGGAAGAACCCAAACAGTAAGGTGGGGCAAGCGCGTGTGGCATAGCCGCCCTCGGCTGTGCTCTTCGTCGTTCTTTTGCCATTGGAGTTCAGGCGTTACCAGTGGCCCTGCAGAGGCCTATTACCTGCTTCCTCGGCCCTTTCACCGCACCCGCAGAATCCTCTTCCCCTCCCAGGTCTGCCCATACATGTCCGTCGTCCGCACGGTAACCGTGTGCGTGCCTACGGCCGGATTCGCGGGCAGAACACCCCTCCACATGTGCGTCGTTTCGCTGGGGTAGTCCATCTTCCACCCAAAAACTTCCTCGTTCAGAAACTCATTCTGCTTGTGCATGCGCAGGCATTCCGGGTCAATCGTCTTGGTCTGTTCGAGCCGCGTCCACGCGCCATCTTTCCCGAATTGCATCTCCACGACCGACCGCTCCGATCCCGCGAACACATTCACCAGAATCTCCGTCGCGGCCGCATCCGCCTGCGCCACTTCATCGGGCAGATAGATGTTCATCTGATAGTCCGCCGGACGCCGCGCCGCCTTGAACACCACGCTGTACTTGTTCCCATCAAAGCTCACGGTCGAATATCCATTGGGGGCGCCATCGTTCATCGTCGCGTGTGGGATGCCCGTCTCATCAAAAGTCCCGCACCACCACGACCCGCACACCGTCGCCTGTACCAAATGGTGATGCGGCTCCGCGCCGGGCCAGCCCTGGTCCGCCCCGGCAAACACGTTGAACTGCGTGTGGGTGTGCGCGGATATCGAGAACGTGTGCGGATGCTTCGCGAGTATCGCGAACATCGCGTCCCGGTTCTTGCACGCCACGATGGGGATGTGCATCGTCATCACGACGAGCTTCTCTTCCGGCACCAGCGCGAGATAGTTCTGCACGAAGGCTAACTGATCGTCGGTGAATCGCCCCTCGTACTTCCCATCCGGCTTGAAGTACACATCGTCCATGATCAGGAAACACACCTGCCCATACTCGAACGCATACGATCCCGGCCCATAGAACCGCTCAAACGTCTCATCGGACATCTCGTCGCTGCCGGACCCGCGGTTGAAATCATGGTTCCCAAACGTGTTGTACCAGGGAATGCCTATCTGCGCGATGCTCTCGTTGATTTCCTTGAACAGATTCGGATCGTCCGCAACGATGTCTCCGAGCGAAATGCCGAAGGCCGCATCCGTGCCGATGCATTCCTCGACCACATCGTGCGTAACGAAATCCACTTCGCGCACGCCCCGCGCCTGCGGATCGCCAAACAGCAACATCTTGAATTGCGCGGACTCCGGGCGCGCGTACAACGGGAAATCGATGGAAGAGGGGAGAGGCCCCGTCGGCGCGACGCCTTGAGACTCCAGCTCCGGCGACCCGCTCGGCTTGTGGATGTAAAACGACTGCGCGACTTGCTCCGCATTCACCGGCGTCATCCATTGCGCCGGTTTAATCACGAAGAAGATCGTGTCGTCATCCACCGGCAATGCCCACGCGCCATCCGCATCGGTCTGCACCACCTCGCGCCCATTGGACACGCACACGGACGCGATCCCGTTCTCGCCCGCGTCGCGCACACCATTGCGGTTCGCATCATCATAGACCACGCCCGTCGCCGTCCCCTGCGCAAACGCCCCGCCCACGCACACCGCCGCGATCACACCTGCCACCATCACTCGAAGCCACATGTTTCTCTTCCTTCTTCTCTTTCCGTCCACCTCTGTCCACCTCTGTCCACTCCGTCCACTCCTGCCCGTGTGGGACCGGCGCCCCCGCCGGTCATCCTTCGTGCCCGTCCGTGTTCTTCACAACCCATCCACCCACTTATTGATCGCCTCCGCCACCACACCAGGCGCCTCGATCAACAACGAATGCGAAGCATTCGGCACCCACACCACTGTAATCCCCGGCCGCTCCGGAATCTGCATCCGCTTCAAATCCACCGGGCCCTTGCCGCGATCACCCCACATCTCCAGCACGGGAAATGTGCCCTTCTCCAGCGCCTCATACCCGTTCCACTTCTTCCACGCGCTTCCAAAGGCATCGATCTGTTTCTGGGTCAGCCGGCACTGCACCCGCGCCCGCGCCGCCTCGCGCTGCGCTTCCTGCTCCGGCGTCAAGCCCTGCGTCACCACGCCCACAAACGCATCGCGAGCCACCGTGTGGTGTGTCCATCCCTCGATCGCGATAACCCCCGCCACCGCCTCCGGACGCCGATGCGCCACCTCGATCGGCACCATGCCGCCGATGCTATGCCCGCCCACATAAAACCGCGTGATGCCCAACGCATCCACCACCCGCAACACGTCATCCGCGAACAGCTCAATCGACGCGTCCAACGTCGGCGGCCAACTCCCGCCGTGTCCCCGCAGCTCCACAATCACCACGCGATATTTCGGTGAAAGCGCCTTCATCACATCATCGAAAACCCTGAAATCACCCCAGCTCCCCGGTATTAGCACGAGGATCGGACCCTCGCCTTCCCGCACGTAATACGCAAGCTGCCCCCCCTCCGCCAGCGGCACCGTCCCCAACGTATACTCCGGCGCCGCATCCGGAGGGGCCGCACCAAAGGCCGGCACCGCCAGACAAACACTTGTGAATAACGCTAAGAGCCCAAGGCGCAACCACATACAATAACCTCCTCTCACGAACCCAGAGACACCTTCCTACATGAATTAGAGGTTGACAAGTCCCGCCGAATATGCTCTAATATACCTGAACGTTTTTTCAGGTCTTATGGTGACACACACTCAACCCTTGGAGAGCTGCAAATGAGCATTATCGACGGCATGATCAAAGAGTTCCAATACGAAACCGCCCAAACCCGCAAAATGCTGGAGCGCGTCCCCGACCAGCATTTCGGATGGAAACCCCACGAAAAGTCCATGACCCTCGTTCAGTTGGCGTCCCACATCGCGGATGTGCCTTCCTGGGTTCGCGATACCCTCCACAAAGATGAGTTCGTCTTCAACATGAAGGAGTATGTCCCCTACATCGCCCCGTCCACCCAGCAGCTCGTGGCGGACTTCGATGATCGGGTCAAGGACGCCCTCGACGCCATGCCCGGCGTATCAGACGCCGACATGCACAAAAACTGGCGCATGGTCATGGACGGCCAAACCCTCTTCGATATGCCCAAGGTCGCCGTGATGCGCTCCTTCGTTCTCAACCATCTCGTCCACCATCGCGGCCAACTCAGTGTCTATCTGCGCTTGAAAGACGTCCCCCTGCCAGCCATCTACGGCCCCTCCGCCGACGAACAAGGCTAGCCTCCCCCTCCCAAGCGCCGGGGGCGGACCCAACCGGGTCCGCCCCCGGCCACCCTAAGACATTGTCATTGCGCAAATGGCATTGCGCAGCCCTGCTGTCCCTGCTGTCCCTGCTGTCCCTGCTGTCCCTGCTGTCCCTGCTGTCCCTGCTGTCCCTGCTGTCCCTGCCGTCCGTGTCCGTCCGTGTCCGTCCACTTGCGCCCCCGCCCCGATTCCGGTACCCTTTGCCTATCAGTCAAACCGCCCCAGAGGCCGCCAACCATGGAAATCCTCACCCTACTCGGCACCGCACTGGGCCTCGGGTTCATTTCGGGCCTCAACCTCTACGCCACCGTCCTGGCAATCGGCCTCGGCATCCGGCTCGGCTTCTTCGACCCAGCCCCGCCCTTCGATCAACTCGAGGTCCTGGCCCATCCCTACGTGCTGATTCCCGCGGCCATTGCCTTCACCCTCGAGTTCTTCGCGGACAAAGTCCCCTGGGTGGACAGCTTCTGGGACTCCTTCCACACGATCATTCGGCCCGTCGGCGCGATCGTCATCGCCGCGGCCGCGATCACCGATCTTGATCCCGCCATCGAGGTCGGCCTCGTCATCCTGTGCGGCGGCGTCGCCTTCCTCAGCCATACGACCAAGGCCGGCACCCGCCTCGCGGCCAACCACAGCCCCGAGCCCTTCTCCAACATCCTGCTGAGCCTGGCCGAAGACGCCATCGCCTTCATCGGGGCTTGGCTGATCTTCGCGCACCCCATCGTGCTGTTGACGCTCGTGGTGTTGTTTGTCGCCCTCGCGCTCTGGCTTCTGCCGAAACTCATCCGCCTCATCGCGCGCCAGGTTTCCCGCGTGCGTCTGGCATTCCGGAGCACCATGGGCCGTATCCGCGGGACCTCCACAAACGTGGAACCATCTTAGTCCGGCTTCGGCCTCCAGAATCGGTTGAAAAACGGGATCATTCCGCCAAGCATGTTCGCCACGCTCCATTCCGGCCACGGAATGGGTTCGGCCTTCGCCTCTCTCGAAACCAACGCGCGCAGGAATCTACCCAGCCCCACAACCTGCTGAACAAAGGGCGCATAACTCGCACCGCCCGTGCACCGCATCAAAACCAGCGTGACATCATCATCGTCGCCCAGCGTCACGTGGTGTTCCGCCTCCGCGGCCTTCAGTAGCCCGGGAATGAAATCCTGGAGTGAGTCCATGGGCGTGCGCTGCACCAGCGCAAGCAGCCCATCCATCCCCGCCATCCCCGATAAACCACTCCCCATCTCAATCAGGGAATCCGTATAGCTTAACACCAGATCGCCCGGTTCCAGGCGCACGCTACGGGAACTGTACGGAATGTCCGCCGCGATGCCTAGCGGTATGTTCCCTAGCCTCCGATGTCCGGATTCCGGCTCAGCCCTGAGATACTCCCAAACGCGCTCGCGTTCGCGGTATAAAAGCGGGGGAGGATGCCCCGCGTTACTGAGCGTCAACAAACGCGTCGGCGCGAAAAACGTCGCCACCAGAGCCGTGGCAAACTGCCCGTCTCCGAGATGATCGCAAAAACGCGCGTTGATGCGCTGAACCAGCGAAGTCTGGTCGATAAAATTCACGTAGCGATGAATCACACTACGCAAAAAACCAGCCACCTCGGCGACCTGCTCCCCATGTCCGCTGACATCCGCCACCAGAATCCGCGTGATCCGCCCGCTCCCACACGCGGATACGTAATGGATATCACCCCCGGCCAGCGCGCCTCCGTGCGGCCTGCTGTATACCCACATGTCCAGCCCTGTAAGCTCCAGCGACCGCTCGACCGACGAGTTTCCGCCCCACACTTCCATGCACTGCATTCGCGGTGTTGCCACGTCCTTCGCCATGAGAAAACCTTTCACGGAATGTCGACTGGTCAGGTGCGCCGGCACACCTGCCACACGTCGGCAAGCACCATCCGCGCATCATCTACGATCTTTCACGATCCATGCTCTCTCTGTATTCACGCCGAAGGGTCGAATATGGTCAGTCTCGCCTATGTCTCCCATACTTCGCATGGCTCCCATTCCCTCAACCCCCTCCCGGAATCGCCACCACCTTGTACCCCGCCGTCTCCAGCAGCACCGGATACCGCGTCGGCGTCGCCGGGAAGAGCACCGCATGCGTCGCCCCGTAGCGCTCGCGTATCGCTGCCATGTGCTCATCCGAAATCGTCAGGTAATTGTTGAGCACCTGCCCCGCCCGGTGATGGTACGCACTCTCAAACGGCCCATAACAAAACAGCACCCGCTGGTACCATTCCTCCATCGCCTCATCGTTGAATGGAAACGCCTTGAAATCCACCACCACCGCGCGCTCCGCCGTCAGGCGGAACCGCGCCAAATCCGGCGGCACCAGCAAGACCGCCTCCGGCTGCGTGTTCGCTTCCACGAACCTTCCGATTTGGTACACCTCATCCTGGTTATCTTCCAACCACACGATCGGCTGATACTTCGCGCTCCACCGGGACCACCCCGCTTCCGGATAGCTCCGTCCCGCGGCCAGTACCCCCGCCAGCGCCACGCAACCTAAGATGGGCAGCGTACTGCGAATCCAGGCAGGACGCGCCACCAGAAACCAAAGCGCCACCAACGCATACACGCAGAGGGCGCCGCCTTCCTCGCGATGCCCCCAACGCGCAAGCGCAACGAGAACGCATACCAAGACGACGGCGCCCGCGTAGCGACGGACCATGACGCCGGCCGCCTCAGATACTTTGCAGAGGAGCCACGTCCCCAGAATCAGCAGGGGATGCCACGGCCCGTTCACCGCCCACAGCGCCAGCCCAAACCAAGGCCGGCTCGTATCTGGGCGCGCCCGTAACGAGGCGGCGATCATCCCGCCAACGACCATCAGGCCAATCCACTTCACGACATACAACAGCCGGTACACGTTGCCCGTGATGATGGCTCGCACCGGAATGATCTCAACGCCTACGTACCCCATCGCACAAATGACGAGCACCACCCCCGTCGCGACGGCACACCGGATCGCCATGCGGCGGTCGATCTGTTCCTGGACGTAACAGCCATACCCCATGAGTGCACCCGCCACGAGGAAGACCAGCAGCATTCCCCAGTCTTTTAACGGAAATGTGCTCGGCACGATGTGGTGAGGCACCCGCAGGTATGCGTAGATCCCTCGCAAGCGGTCCACATCCAGCGACGGCGCGTAGGGCCGAATCCAAAAGACATAGCCCAACACAGCCAGCACCACGCCACACCCCACGGCCAAGGCGAGCGTCTTCAGAGCGTCCCTCCGGTCCGTCCCGCCCCGCACTTCCCACAGCGCCACTATCGCGACAGTCGCCAGCCCGATGACGCCCACTTCCAAACCCACCGGGTGGACCAGCGCCGCCGCGAGGGAGTATCCAAGGCATGCCGCGCTACGCCCTCGAATCGCCTCGGCCATGGCCAGCAGCGTCCACGGCAACGCCAGAAATGCGGGTATCAATACACGCGTCTGAAGAATGCAGTACCCCGAAATCGAAAAACTCGCCACGGCAATCGCAATACCGGCGGCTATCAATCCCGCCGCGTCCGAGCCCCGGAATAGCCTGCGCGCCGTCACGTACGTAATCGCGATCGTGGCCACATGCGACAGCCACGTCAGAAGGAAGAACGTGATAGGAACCGGGACGAGCTGGCACAACCCCGCCAGCAGACTCGCGTAGTACGAGCGCCCACCAAACTGATCGCTCGCGTTGACAAAGAAGTCCCGCGTCAGATACCCCGGGTCGAGCTTGCGATACACCTGACACAACGTCTCGACCTGCACATCCGTCCCGAATTGATACCGGAAGATAAGCACCTGCAGCGTGCCCACCACGAACGAAAACGCGGCCACGTCCCACCAACGCAGCCGCGTTCCGGCAAACCAATGCAATGGTTCCCGTGTCACCTCACTCCGTTGCCCCCAACTCGCGTAGAACACTCAATACGGGAGGATGATTCTGCGATTTCGCCATATCGAGCGGCGTCTTTCCGCTCTTGTCGCGCGCGTTAATGTCCATACCCCGCTCGGCGAGATAACGCACAATGTTCGGATAGCCATTCCTTGCCGCGCGATGCATGAGTGTCTCTCCAGAATCCGTCACGGGATTCTGTTCGGCTCCCGGATGATCCAGCAGCAGCTTGAGGATGTCGATCTGCCCGTTCATCGTGGCCATATGAAATGCCGTCCAGCCATCCGTCTGACGCGCATTCACATCCACCCCCGCCGCAAGCACTGCCTCGGTAACCTTCAGGCTGTTCGCGTCCGCTGCCGCCATCAGCGCATTCCAACCATCCACCGCCGTAATGCGGGCATCGGCGCCGTGTTCCAGGAGGTACATCGCGGTCTTGATGTCCTTCTCGTTCAGCGCCTTCACCAGCGGCGTGAAGCCCTCTGTGCTCGCAATGTTTACATCCGCACCATGCTCAACCAGCAACTCGACAACGGGAAGGTTCTTGGCTGACGCGGCCGCGTACAGAGGTGTAGACCCCGCATCGCTCCTGGCATTCACGTCGCACCCCTTCATTGCCAGGAGCATCCGCACAATATCCAAATGACCACCCGAAGCCGCCCAGAACAGAGGCGTGCAGTCCGAAGCGTCGCGGACATTGACGTCGTAGACCCCCCGCTGCAGGAACAACGCCACAACTTCTACCCTGTCGGCCCACGCGGCCACATGCAAGGGCGTAGATCCCGTTTTAAGCGCCACGTGGGGGTCAGCCCCATGGTCAAGTAGCAGTTCCACCACATCTCGGTTGCCCTCTCTGGAGGCCGTATACAACGGAGTAGAAGCACTGCCCATCCTCTTGTTGACATCACAGTCGGGCTGTCTCAGAAACAGCGATATAGTCTCCAGATTCCCATTCTTCACCGCGTAGTACAAAGGTGTCCGGCCAAGGTACTCTTCAGTGTCTAACCGAGCGCCATGCTCAATAAGAAACTTGGCAATCTCCAAGTCCCCTGCCCAAGCAGCGTGCGACAGTGGGGATACCGCCCACTTCCAGTCGAGATTGACCGCCGCCCCATGTTCAGCAAGGAGTCTCACGGAATCCCAGTCCTGCAGCGTGGCGCACGCATCGATCGGCGTGCGGCCAACCTCATCCAGGGGATCGGCGTCTTTACCTTGGCTCACCGCTACGCGAATATACTCTGCATCAGATTCCTCAGCCGCCTCGTGCAGGCGCGTCTTCACCAACCGGGGACCTTCCCCAGTAACCCACTTCTTCCAAGCCTCAAATCCTCGCCGCCCCATGCGCTCCGGCGTATACTCTGATGGAAGCCTCTTCAGAGACTCGGCTGCCGCTGCCTTGTCATCTGAAATGCACGCGTATAGAAAATACGTCTCTTCGTACAGGGGAGCAACGTGATGAACCCGCGCGAAATCCTCGTATCCCTCGCGAATTCGCGCCCATTCAAGTCCGTGAATCCTTAACGCGGTGTCCGCGCCACCGATCATGGAAACGTCCTGCGCCACGTAGAAGTATAGGGCGGCGCCGTACCGTTCCTGAGTCAGCGTCTGGCAGTAGTCGGCCAGCATCGCCAAATCACCCTTCTCACCGTGCCATGCAGGAGCGAACCACTTGATCGCCGCATCGTACAAAGGAAGATAAGTCGGGAACCGTGTGATGGCACTCTGCAAATACCCCATGAACTCGTCGCGGTCCACTCCGCTGCCCAGGCTGACACGCAGAAGGCAACAGTACAACTCAGGGTCGCTCTGCTTTGTCCTCAATGCGTTCACGATCTTCTTAAGTGCGCCCGACATGTCTGCCGTATAACGATCCATTCGCCAGTCATCAACCTCGTGGGCGAAACCGCCGCCCCGCTGGCCCCACGCGCTATGAATGGCTTCGCGCGCCTGAAGCACAGCCTTGGGCTCGGCATACTTAGTCGAGCCTCCCCATTCGAATACCGTTCGGAAGAAGACACTATCTTGCAGCGCCGTCCGCCGGTGCTCAACATCCATCAGCCCATCATAAAACCGCCGCAGCTTCCAGGTCCCGTCCGGAAAAGTGGCCTGCGTCTCACAGGCACGATCGGCTATCGCCGAAAGCTTCCCATAGTCTTTCGCCTCGAATAACCGCCACACCTCCTTGTCGAAGGCTTCGGGCTCGAGGCTCAGCACGCTTTCAGGATCAAATACCTCTTCAGCATTGGAGGCCGTGCCACCCAGTATGACTGCAATGATGAAAAGACAGGAGATGTGTCTGGTAACCATGTGCAAGCCCTCTATGCCTGACAGTAGTGACAGCGCCGTTATATCACGCCCTCTCAGAACTGGCAAGTACACTGCGCCGCACCCCCGCCGCCCAGCCACCACAGACACCTGGCAGTCTGCACTCTCCGCCAGCACCTCCCCGCGACTTCGCCCGATCTCCCATACTTCTCATAACTCCCATTCTTCCCATAGCTCCCATCAGCGCCCCACGACCCCCTCCAGTTTGCCTTGCCGCCACCCTTCCCGCTATGCTTCTGCCTCCCCCGGTTTTCGTAACTCGATCACCCGCGCCGGCCTCGTGCGCCCGCGCTACGCATACGGAGCAGTGAATCACCATGCGAATGAGCCATCTCGTCGGAATGCGCTACAAGGAACGGCCCGCCGAAGCCGCGCTGGAAAGCCACGCCTTCCTCCTGCGCGGCGCCTACGCGCGCCAGGTCGCCAACGGCATCTACTCCTTGCTGCCTCCGGGACTCCGCGTCATCCGCAAGATCGAGCGTATCGTTCGCGAAGAGATGGACCGCATCGGCGGCCAGGAAGTCCTCATGCCCGTGGTCCAGCCCAAGGAACTCTGGGAAGAATCCGGCCGCTACTCCAGCGTCGGCAACGAACTCTGCCGCTTCCGCGACCGCATCGGACACGATATGGTCCTCGCCATGACCCACGAGGAAGCGGTCGTCCACCTCTGCCGCAACGAAATCAACAGCCACACGCAACTGCCCTTCATGGTCTACCAGCTCCAGACCAAGTTCCGCGATGAACCCCGGTCCCGCGGCGGCCTCATCCGCGTCCGCGAATTCACCATGAAGGACGCCTACTCCTACCACACCACGCAGGAAGACCTCGAGCAATACTACGCCCAGTGCTACAAGGCCTACCATCGCATCTTCGCGCGCGCGGGCCTGCCCCAAGTTGTCGCCGTGGCCTCGGACACGGGCATGATGGGCGGCAAAGTCGCCCATGAGTTCATCCTATTAACTGAAGTGGGGGAGGACACCATCGCGACCTGTCCCGAGTGCGGCTATTACGCCAACCTCGAAGTGGCTGAAGGCCACATCGACGGTTTCCCCGAAGCCCCCAAGCCCCTCGAGAAGGTCCATACCCCCGGCAAGAAGACCATCGAAGACGTCGCCGCCTTCCTCGGTGTCGAGACCCGGCAGACCGCCAAAGCCGTCTTCTACGATTCCGACTCCGAAGGCCGTCCCGTCATCGCCATCATCCGCGGCGACCGCGATGTCAACGAGTCCAAACTCTCGAAGATCATCCAGGCCATACCGGTGCCCGCAACCGACGCCCGCATCCGCGCGGCCGGCTGCGAACCCGGCTACGCTTCACCCATCGGTCTGGATCTCGCCCATTGGCGCGTCGTCGTGGACCACACCGTCGCATCGTCTAACAACCTCGTCACCGGTGCCAACGAGCCAGACTACCACTTCAAGAATTTCAACTTTGACCGCGACCTGCCCGGGGTCAGAACCGTTGATATCTGCTCCCTCACGGACGGCGACAGCGCGCTCGATAGTAAAGGAAAGATTACACTTCAGCGCGGCATCGAAGTCGGCAATATCTTCCAGCTCGGCACCAAATACTCGGCCTCCATGGGCATGACCTACAACGACGAAAACGGCAAGTCTTGCGTCCCCATCATGGGCTGCTACGGTATCGGCATCGGACGTCTCATGAGTTCCATCATGGAGGTCCATCGCGACAAGTTCGGCCCCATTTGGCCCCTTTCGGTCGCTCCTTGGCAGGTCCACTTGAACGCGATCAAGATGAGTGCACCGGGCGTTAAAGACACGTCCGAGGAACTGTACGCTGAGCTACAGGCCGCAGGCATCGAAGTCCTCTTCGATGACCGCGATGCCCGCCCAGGCAGTCAGTTTGCCGACGCCGACCTCCTCGGCATCCCAATCCGCCTCATCGTTAGCGAGCGAAACCTCGCCGAGGGCAACATAGAATGGAAACGCCGCGACACCGGCGAATCCGGAACCATCCCATTGACTGAAACTGTTTCAACTGTAAAGACTTGGATAGGCTCGGCACTGGAAGCCATCAATCAGAAGGCGGACACACTATAGAAACATTACTGTTTCAGTTGGAACAAGATTGCCGCCAGATCAGGCTTCTCTTTCTCACTCCCAGAACCCCTAGGCTCTGCCTCGCATATATCCCGTACCTCCCATGACTCCCATACACTCTCATTACCAGTTTTTTCCCGAATCCATCCCCGCTAGTCTAAGTGCAACCCATCACTTCCACACGCCGACGGCCACTTTCTCCAAAAGCGCTGACACATTTCTGACCGCAGTAGCGTTTCGGGTCTCTATACTGCCACGTAGATTGAATGTGCACCATCACCCACGGAGGAACAACTCATGACCCTGCTCAGGAAGTCTGCGCTCGCATTGATTCTCGCGATTTTGGCAATCCCGGTTCACCCCGAAGAACCTGCGATACCCAACGGCGTGTCCGTCACCGGAACCGCTGTTATGTCCGTCAGTCCCGACATCATCTCATGGTCAATTCAAGTAAAAGATACCAATCCCGATCTGATGACAGCGAAGACCTCTAACGATGCCCGGCTTCGTGATGTCATGCAGCTCATTCGCGAGCTGGGGATACCCACTGAAGACGTCAGCACGCAGTTCCTCCGGGTAAACAAGGAGTACGACCGCGACCCGCAGGGGAACCAGGGCGCCTTCAAGCATCACGTCGTAGAACGCTACGTGAACGTGCGCCAGCGGGACTTCTCCCGCTTCGATGAGTTCTTCGACGCCCTCGTCCAACGTGCGGGCGCGGAAGTCTCCTACAGCCTGGAGTCCTCCCGAGTACACGAACTCCGCATCGAGGCCCGCAAGAAGGCCACCGAGATTGCACGCGAGAAAGCGGAGGCCATGGTCACTCAGTTGGGCGGACGTCTGGGGCGCGTCCTGTCCGTGGAAGAGTATCGCCCGGACTTCAGCCGGCAAGCGCCGTTCTCAAATGGCGTGTTTTTCGAGCAGCCCGACGCCAACGCCCCGGACATTCAGGAAGGCACCCTTGCCCCCGGCTCGATAGAGGTCCGCTGTAGCATCTCCGCCGTGTTCGAGATTCTCTGACCCTCAGTGCGAGAAAAGACACGCCTGCGGTTTCGTTCCTCTCGGGGCGAAACCGCAGGCGCACATTCTACTCAAACGCGGGCGGGGCGGATGCCTACCCGCCACCGGGTCTCCTACAGATAATCCGCCAAGTTCTTCGAACCTTTCGCCGCCGCAGGCTGCGTAACCTGCGCCGTCCCTTTCACCGCGGCCGGATTCCGGGGGGCATCATCTTCCAGTGACCGGGGCGGACCCTCCGCAAGGAGACGCTCCCTGCGGTCGTACCGATTCTCGTCTTCCGCTTCCGCGCTCTTCAGGACTTCCGGCGAGTTCAACTGCTCTTGTGACAAGCCCATCACCACGGTCCTTTGGTTACCCGCCCCCACACTTTCCGAATGAAGGGACACCAACCGCCTGGACAGCAGTGACACTACCCGCTCGAGGTCGCCCGTCGCCGCCGTGAGTTCCTTCCCCGCCGGCTTCTTCAACTGCACCGGGGCGCCTGCCGCATCCTTGCCACCCTCGCCCTTGGTTACAAGCGTAGGGGTGCCCTCAGGAGTCACCAGAACCTCGCAGTTCTGCTTAATCCACTGCGACAATTCCGCTATGCACTGAGTACGGGCCTCGTCTCGCGCCGCCTTGGAGGCCCTGGCCTTCCCGGCATCTGGATCCACTTCGACCGTCGCCTTTACCACCAGCGACTTGAAAGTACCGTCTGGATTCGCCTTCACACTGGATACGCCCGCGGGCAGGCTTCCGACCTTTGCGGCCGCGCTGGCCGCGTCTTGCGCCCCAGCATATGCCCCCGCGACCAGCATCACCCCTACCAGGCTCCACTGAAAACATCTCTTCATCACCCAACCCTCCGTCTCGGTTCATTGTGCGGTTCAAAAAATGGCTTGCAGCACTTTTAGTATAACGCTATCGCTTGCCCTTGTCATTCCAATTCGTTTCCTTTGCCCCCTCACCAAACCACACCGGGTGATGCGGAACAGGTTCCGCCTCTCCTGTAGGGCGGGATTTGTTCCCGCCTTCTTCTCTGCACACAAGACTTTCCCGCCTTCCCCCAACAGCCGTATGGCATGCCAAACACCCCCCGATCCACAGATTGGATTGCCCACCGCCTTCTCGCTACCATGCACCCCACCAGGAGAACGGGGGAGGTCATGATGAAAACGTTTCGCGCACTCGTGTGTTTCGGTAGTTTGGCCATGTCGTTGGCCGGTGTGGCCATTGCCCAGCGACCAGATGCCAATCCCGCAATTGAACAGGCCATGCAGGCCGTGCGAGACGCCACACCCAAGGCCGAAAGCGACCCCGCCCGCCCGATGTACCACTTCCATCCCCCGGCGCAATGGATGAACGACCCCAACGGCCCCGTCTTCCACAACGGCTACTATCACATGTTCTACCAGCACAACCCCTACGCGGACTCCTGGGAACACATGCATTGGGGCCACGCCCGCAGCAAAGACCTCGCCCATTGGGAACACCTGCCGATCGCGCTCTGGCCCTCGAAGGAACTCGGCGAAAACCACTGCTTTTCCGGCTGTGCAACGCGCCTGCCCGACGGCAAGCCCATCATCTTCTACACCAGCATCGGCGATCGCCTACCCGAGCAATGGGCTGCCCTACCCCTCGACGACGACCTGCTCACCTGGCAGAAGCATCCCAAGAATCCCTTCTTCACCGAGGCGCTCCATCCCCACAAGGTCTATGAGTGGCGCGACCCCTACGCCTTCCAGGCCGGCGGGAAGACTTGGCTCGTGTGCGGCGGCAACCTCAACAAGAGCGAAGGAGGCCAGGCAGCCGTCAGCCTTTACAGAGCGGAGGACCCCGAACTCACGCAATGGACCTTCGTGAGTACGCTCTTCCAGCATCCCGACGCCGCAATCAAGAACATCGAGTGCCCCAATTTCGTGCGAGTGGGGGACAAGTGGGTTCTCATCATCTCGCCCCACGGCCCCGTCCAGTACTTCATGGGGACCTTCGACCCGGATAAGGCCACCTTCACCTGGGACACACGCGGCATCGTCGACCACGGCACCTATTACGCGCCCAACGGCCTGTACGACGAGTCAGGCCGCCATATTCTCTGGGGTTGGCTGAACGGCTTTCCCCCGGAGAAGGGATGGAACGGCTGCCTCAGTCTTCCGCGCGTGCTCAGTATCGACCAGGGCATGCTCGTGCAGACTCCCGCGCCAGAACTCGCCGTGCTGCGTGGCAACGGCTCCAAACTCGAGAACCTCCAAATCGCCAACGCCAGCCAGCTCCTTGCCGAAGGCGACATGCTTGAACTGCGCGTGACTCTCGCCATGAACGGCGCCGCCGCCGCGGGTCTCCATGTCCGCCGGTCCGCCAACGGCACAGGTGGCGCCACGATTCGCCTGACCAACGATGCGATCGACGTTGCCGGCACGAAGGCATCCGTGCCCGAACCCATAGGCAATCGCGCTATCGACCTTATCGTCTACCTCGACAAGTCCGTCATGGAAGTCTACGCGGACGGCGGCCGCGTCTGCGTGACCCGCGTCATCGACGCGCCTCCTGACGCACAGCGCCTCGAACTCTTCAGCGAAGGCGGCGCCACCACCTTCGTCCGCGCCGAATCCTGGCCCATGAGCGCCATCTGGTGAAGCCGTGCAGATACTCGGTCCCGCATTGGAACTCGGCTCTATCAATTCTCTGCGTTCCTCTGCGGTCTCCGCGCCTCCGCGTTGAAAAGTATTTGCTCCAGGAGCGGGACGACGTTGCCCTTGCTCGCATTATTGAATCGGTGTCACCGGTGAAATCGGTGGACATTCCTCTTTACATCATTGCGGCGACGCCGCGACTGGAGAATTGGGATGCTTGTTCGTGATCATCTCTTCCGTACCGTCGCAGTAGTGACACTCGCGTTTGCAGTATCGGCTGCATTCGCTCAGAACGCGCAGGTGCTCGGCCCCTCCACGTCCATCACCATCACGGACGGCGCCGAGACAACACCCTTCAGCGGCGCGCACTTTCACGTCAGCGGCACCCTGAATATCACCTTCGCGGGCCGCATCCAACCGCACGAGAACTCCGTCATCCCCCTCTTTGACGCCAACACCCAATCCATCGAAGGCCGCTTCGTTGCGGTCCGCTTGCCCCAGGGCTGGCAGTGCGACACCGAGTACGTGACGTCTCCGCCGAATGTCATCCTCAAGAATTTCCGGCCCAAACGCGCCCCCGCGTTTCCCGGGGCGGAAGGCTTCGGCAAATACACCATCGGCGGGCGCAGGGGGAAGGTATACGAAGTCACCAATCTGAACGACAGCGGTCCCGGCAGCTTTCGCGAAGCCTGCGAGGCAGAAGGGCCGCGCACGGTTGTCTTTCGCGTCTCTGGCACCATCGCTCTCGAATCGGAACTGGAGATCGAAAACCCCTATATCACCATCGCGGGACAAACCGCCCCCGGCGACGGCATCTGCATCAAGAACTATCAGTTCGAGTTCGAAACGGACCACATGATCGTCCGCTACCTGCGCGTGCGCCCCGGCGATGAGGCGGGCAAAGAGCAGGACGCCTTCGGAGGCGAAGGCGACCACATCATCGTCGATCACTGTTCCGTCAGTTGGGGCGTCGACGAAACGCTGTCGATCAACAAGGCGTCAAACCTCACCGTGCAGTGGTGCATGGTCACCGAAAGTCTCACCAAATCCATCCACAAGAAAGGCGCACACGGCTACGGCGGCCTCTGGGGCGGACCCGGCGGCTCATTCCACCACAACATCCTCGCACACCATTCCAGCCGCAACCCGCGCGCCTCCGGCAACGAGGAGTCCGGACTCCTCGACTACCGCAACAACGTCGTCTACAACTGGGGGTTTAATAGCGCCTACGGAGGCGAACTCTGGCCGCGCAACTGGATCAACAACTACTACAAGTCCGGACCCGCCACGTCGGACAGCGTGCTGGATCGCATCTTCCTCCAGAAAGACCCGCGCGGCAAAATGTACGCCGACGGCAATTTCGTTTTCGGCTTCCCTGAGATTTCCGCCAACAACTGGGCCGGTGGCATCGACTTTGCCGAGGATGGCGAAGCGACCGAACAAACGCTCCGGGTGATGGAGCCCTACGTCGTCGCGCCCGTCCGCACCCAACCCGCGGAGGATGCGTACGAACTTGTCCTCCAACACGCAGGCGCCTCGCTGGCCCGCGACTCCATCGACACGCGCATCATCGAAGAGATTCGCACCCAGACCGCCCAGTACGGCGAGACGTTCAAAGGTGGGGGAAAGGGCATCATCGATTCCCAGAAAGCCGTCGGCGGCTGGCCCGATCTGAAATCCCTCCCCGCCCCTGAGGATAGCGATCACGACGGCATGCCCGACACCTGGGAACGCGACCGCCGACTCGACCCCAAAGACCCCAACGACGGCGGCCTCGACCGCGACACCGACGGCTACACCAACCTCGAGGAATACCTCAACAGCCTCGTCCCCCCAATCTACAAATAGCCGCCATGAAATCGAGACAAAGAGCGCGGCCGCCAGCGTCTGCATCTCATGACCACCTTGGAGCCACAAGAAGAGGCTCCTCGGCCTTCTCTGCTCTTCCTTCACGATCTTCGCGGCTTCGCGGTGAATCATCTCTTTGGCTTCCTTCTTCGCGTCTTGGCGTCTCTGCGAGAGAAGTATCCCCGATTCGACTTCGCTCCTGATCCCCTTCGTGTCCTTCGTGCCTTCGCGGTGAATATCTCCTTCTTTGTCCTCCTTTCGCGCCTTTCGTGCTGGAAACTTCCCCTGACTTCCTCATTGCGCCGTCGCGCCGTCGCGGTGGATCATCTCTTTGGCTTCCTTCTTCGCGTCTCCGCGCCTTTGCGAGAGAAGTTTCCCCGATTCGATTTCGCTCCTGATCCCCTTCGTGTCCTTCGTGTCTTCGCGGTGAACCCTCTTACTTCTTCATCGTCTTCAGTGCCTTTTCAACGCTCTCCCACGGCGCCACCTTGAAATTCTGATTCGCCCCGTCATTCACGTCATCCTGCGCAACAAACGCGCCCTTCGGAAACGCCGCACCCAGCGCGCGGCTCGTCACATCGATACCATCCGTCCCCGTCACCGCGTCGATGCCCGCGCCCGCGCCCACCACCAACGACCCCACATACGCGTGCGCGCCGCCGCGCTCGTACACCGCGTACGAATCGCTTCCTTGCGACGACACCAGCAAATATCCCGCGCCATTCTCCTCGCGATAGATCGCCATCCCCTCGACATCCGCGGTCAGATGCCCCTCCGGTCCGGTCCGGTCAATCAACATCCGCTGCGCAGCATCGCTGTCCGGTTCCGCACCATACTTCCACACACCCACCGCCTCTTCACCGATGAACAACGCCCCCCTCTCATCGTCTGCCACACACCCCTCCAATTGAGTCCCCACATGAAACGTCCGCCGCTTCACGGCATCGATCTTCCCATCCTGCGTCGCGATCAGTTCCCACTGCCCGACGTCCCCTGACTTCGACGTAACGATCGCGTAATACGTACTGGTGGCCTCGCTCCGGTACAGACAAAAGCCGTACGTTTCAATCTCGGAAACAAACGGCCTCGCGCCCACGTCGCGCAACTCCCTTGACGCCGCATCGACCCCAAATACAAGAAACGTGTTCGCCTTCCGCTCATTGCACACCACGATATCCACCGCTCCCGTGCTCAGTGGAAACGCGTACCGCACATCGACATTGTTCGGCTGTCCCACGGGCAAATACTGAAGCTGCTTCCCGCTCAGATCGTAAACGGCAAGCCCGCCCTGCTTGTCCGTACCCACGATCAGGCTCAGCGCCGCATCCCTGGGATGCACCCAAATGCACGGGTCATCCGCCGCATCCCCGCTATTCGGAACAGCCTGTGTCTCCAACACCGGCACAACCGACGGCAGCACCTCCTGGGCAACTGCAACAACCGATATAAGCAACACAGCGCCCAGCGCCGGCCAACCTGCACGAAACTGAAGTAACGGTTCGAACATCGCATTCGCTCCTTCAACGAAGCGGCCCCAAACCCACCCGGGTCTGGGGCCGCGTTTGTTCACATGCTCAGCCTGTCAGAATCAGCCGATCAGCCCATCGAACCGTCGGTGATATTCTCCGACCAGTTCGTGATCTTATCACCCCAGGTGGCCTCGTCGTATTCGCGCACCGGGAACTTCGATGGATACTTGATGAACTCCACGTGACCGTCCATGTCCAGCACGTTTGCGCCGCCCGGCACGTGATTGAACGTCGCGATACCCGCCGCCGTGCTGTCATCATTATCCGTGCCCGTGTCGCCGACCTTCTTCGACGCGCCCCACGTGTCCATCATCACCGGAATCGTGCTCTGCCCCTGGGCGCCGCCCGCGGGATTGTTGATGTCGGTGATAAGGAAGCGCTCCACACCATCGCGCAGACGGTACAGCACCTCCGGACCCAACTGATGGTCTTCAGTGATCCAACGCTCTTTCGCCTTCGCCCACGTCGTGTTGGCATCGCCGTTCGACGTGAAGAACTCGTCGCTGTCCGCCGCACCCACTTCCCATTTCAGACCTTCCGGCAACTCATAGAACCCCGTCCACGTGCTGCCGCTGTCCTCGTAATACGCCGCGTTGTACGGACAGCCCGGACCCAGGTCCATCTGGAACTGCGTGATATCAAAATTGTCGCGAACCAATTCGCCCGAGTTCTCGTTGCACTTCCACGCCAGCCGCGCCGACGACCCGTGCAACGTTGCCCAACCAAAATACACGTACGACCGCGGATAGCTCAGGTGCGCGATCATGCAATCCGAAGTCGCTTGACCCGCATCGATCATCGCCTGGATTCCCGGCGTCCCGCTATCGATATCGCGCACCATGGACGCCCAGCCGCTGGGATCGCCATCCGCGTCGGAAGGACAATGCATGATCCCCGGGTCCGTCAAGTATTCCGGATACACCTGCCGCACGTCCGGTCCGAGCAATTCTTCTCGGAACCCCGGAAAGATGTCCTGCATCTTCGGGAAGTTTCCGCCCTTGTTCTCTCCCGCGAACATCTTCATCGTCAGACCCCACTGCTTCAGGTTGTTCTGACACGACGCCCGCCGCGCCGCTTCCCGAGCCCGCGCCAACGCCGGCAACAAAATGCTCGCAAGGATCCCGATAATCGCAATCACGACCAACAGTTCAATCAGCGTAAACCCGCGTTTTCGTGACATGGCAGCCGCCCTCCTCCTTTTTTTGTGCGTTTCCGCCTGCGTGCGGCCCGGCCATTCTTCTTCGGTCCGCACGCTTCTATGTGCACGAGAGTAGGGGAGACCCGTTAGCGCAAAACGAGTGGGCGGTTAATTTTGCGTGAGGACAATGTGCGAGAAGTCAGAGCGATGGGACCGCGAAGGGGCAGGCATCCCGCAGATCGGATAGTAGGGTTATTGGCAGGCTCGCGTGAAGTGAATAGCTAAGATCAGCAATTCTATAAGCAAACTAAATGCATCTTTATACGTCATTTGACAGTCAATATAATCATTGATTATTATGCTGAACATTAGTTCTTGCAACAACTCAATCCAAGGAGATCTTCTATGTCGCGCAAGTCAGGTTTCACCTTAATCGAATTGCTCGTAGTAATCGCCATCATCGGCATCCTCGCCGCCGTCCTTCTGCCTGCCTTGGCCCGCGCTCGCGAGGCCGCTCGCCGCGCCAGTTGTCAAAGCAATCTGAAGCAGATGGGCGTCGTCTTCAAGATGTACTCATCGGAATCGAAAGGCGGCCGCTACCCTCAGTTTCAGAGCACATGGCTCCCCATCGTCGATTGCGATACCGGCGTGGAGTTCCTGCCGGGCGGCAGCTTCAATGGCGCACCAGGCCATTGGCTTAACCCCCAAATGGACCTGATCTACCCGGAGTACCTCACCGACGCCGCCGTCCTCGTCTGTCCATCCTCGGGCTTGGTCTCCGTGGACGACCTCTATAATCCGACCACCGGCGAGTCCGAAGCCCACTTGGCTTGCTATGACGCGACCGAGCCCGGGTCGGCCCTCAAGAAGTTCAACCGTAACCGCGGCATCACCCTTATGGACGAAGGCTATTGGTACAGCGGGTATGTCTTCGACCGCGTGGAAGAGGAGTACGGGCTGGCCGAAATCTCGAACATCGGGGCCGCCAGCGAGTCCACGGAAATGGGACCTGCCCAACTCGTCTGGGGCGTCGCCTTGTGCCTGGGTGGATTCTGGACCGGCAATATCGACAATGACCTGGACCTCAGCGCCGTCGCGCCTGGCCACGGCAACGCTGGCGGCGACACCATCTACCGCCTGAAGGAAGGCATCGAACGATTCCTCGTGACGGACATCAACAATCCCGCCTCGGGTGCCAAGGCCCAGAGTGACCTATGGATCATGTGCGACCGGCTGAGCGAGGTCGTCATTGAATACAACCATGTCCCCGGTGGAGCCAACGTCCTCTACATGGACGGGCACGTGTCCTATGTTCGCTTCAACGAAAAGGCGCCGGTCCTCTCCGGAGCGGCCACCATCTTCGGCGAAATGAGCGCCCGCCACGGCGCCTGATAGACCTCGCACCCAACGGGTCCCCGGCAGGCAGCCGTTCGCCGGGGTCCCGTTTTCGCTTAAACCTCGGAGAACCGCCCAGTGGCCCAACGCATCAGGATCCATTTATTTCGCAGCTTCATCGGTGACCTCCATCTCTGGCTGGGCGTCGCCAGCGCCATTATCGTGTTTCTCGTGTGTGCAAGCGGCACGATACTGGTCTTCCAAGAGGAGTTCGAGTCGTTCGCTAGCACGAATTCCACACGCGTGGAGGCCCGGGGCCGCTCACCAATCCCTTTGGACGCCCTGCGCCGCTCGATCGAGGAAAGCACCGGGCAGGATGTGAAGGACCTCATCATCTCCAGTCCCGGCCACACGTATGTCGCACAGTTGGTCCCGCGCGACGCGGCCCCCGGCTCAAGGGGAGTTCCACGCCACGTCGATCCCTATACAGGAATGGTCGGGGCGCGGGAAGAGGGAGAATCCGGCGAGGGTTTCTTCGCGACGGTGGAACGCCTGCATCGCTGGCTGCTGCTCGACTCGGCCGTCGGCCGCCCCCTCGTCGGCGTCGCAACGCTCATCTTCGTGGTGCTCGCTCTCACTGGATTCGTGCTCTGGCTTCCTCGACGCTTGCGCGAATGGCAGGCTTGGCGTCGCGGACTTGCCATCGAGACTCGCAAGGGCTGGCGCCGCTTGAACTACGACTTGCACAACACCCTCGGCCTGTATGCGCTGCCGCTGCTCCTCGTCATGGGTCTCTCCGGGCTTATCTGGTCATTCCCGTGGTACTGGAAGGGGATGGAATTCGTGTTGAATGACACTCTCGGGAAGGCGCGCTTCGATGCACCGATCCCCATGAACTACTCAGGCAGCCGCGAAGCGACCGTGCCTGTCGAACGCCTGCTCACGGACGCCGACCGCTTGCTTCCGTATCCGGCGATGGCGTACCGCGTGACCTTCCCCCAAACCGCGGATCACAGCATTCTCGTTCGCAAGAAGCCCGCCGGCTTCTTCCGCATCGACGCGGCGGACAAAATACAGTTCAACCCCTACACCGGGGAGGCGTTGCTCGTGGAGCGCTTCACGGACCAGCCTTTGCGTTCCCAGATTGCGAGCCTCATCCGCTCAATCCACGTCGGTAGCGTCTTCGGATCGGCCTCCAAGCTCGCCTACTTCGCGGCATCTCTGATCGCCACCTCGCTTCCCCTGACTGGCGTCTGGATCTGGCTCGACCGCCTGCTGAGAAAGAGAAAAGTCCGCCTCCGCAAATGACATGCGGTATTCAGGCTTGCCGGCCTTGCCCTTACCTGGATTTCTCACCAGTGAGCCTACAGGCCACTGCCAGAGCACATCTCACCGCCCCGCTACGCGGAGGCCGGTGAGATATGCGGGCGAGATCCCGCAATGACGAAAATGACAGGGACAGACACAGTGCCCCGCCCGTCCGATCAGTCTGATTCGTCCGATCCGTCCGATTTCCGCCTCCTACGGCCAAAGACTGCGGGCTCCCCATTAGCGCGACACGAGCAGGTCATTAGCTTTTTGCAAGTGACAAAACCTGCCTGTCCTATTCCGGCCTCCTCATTCGTCGTCTTGGTGAGTCCGGCCAAGGCTGTCCGGCTCGCGAACGCGCGCAAATGCTCACAACCCATGGCGTTACGCGCCATACGCTATTTCGCACCCTGTCGCGCATCAACGACGAAAGGAGCCAACATGGATATCAAGACCTATCTCGACTTCAATGGACGCTGTGAAGAAGCCATCGAGTTCTACAAGAAGACACTGGGCGCCCAGGTCAACATGATCATGCGATTCAGGGAAGCCCCCGAAGCGGGGGAGGGCTGCGCGGGGATGCCGCCCAATTCCGAAAACAAGGTCATGCATTCCTCCCTCCGGATCGGCAACACGGAGATCATGGCCACGGATGGCTTCTGCCAGGGTCAGCCCGAGTTCAAAGGCTTCTCCCTCACGCATGAAGTAGCTGACGAGGCCGAAGCGGACCGCGTTTTCGCGGCCTTGGGCGACGGCGGCCAGGTCCAGATGCCCCTCGGCAAGACCTTCTTCAGCCCCAAGTTCGGAATGGTGGCCGACAAGTTCGGCGTTTCCTGGATGGTGTTGGTCACCACGCCGTGCCCCGAAGCGGAACTTGAATCTCAGGAACACGTTCAGGTGTGATACCGCCCCCTCGGCAGACGAGAAGGCTAAACCAATCTCATGGAATCGACCGCTAACAGGAGTCTCGATACGATGAGCAACGAACCATCAAAATCCCTCTATCTACTTCTTATCCGCGGCACCCACTGGGAAAGCGGCATGTCGCCCGACGACATCCAGCGTTTCATGGGCTTGTTCACCGATTGGTGTGACCGCTTGGCGGACCAAGGCAAAGTCGTGTCCTCCCACCCGCTCGCACACGAAGGCAAGCTCATCTCGGGCAAGGGCGGCCGCACCGTGGCCGACGGCCCCTTCGCTGAGTCGAAGGAAGCCGTGGGCGGCTTCTTCCTGCTCGAGGTGGACAGCGCCGAGGAGGCCATGGCCATCGCGAAAGCGAGCCCGGTCCTCGAGTACGGCGGATCCATCGAGGTGCGCCCGGTCATCCAACGCTGCTCGACCATGGACCGCGCCGCAGAACTATCGAAAATAGAGCAAGGCTCTTAAACATGGCAGTTGAATGGGACTGACACCGTCTTTCGCGTAGGCTTTGCGCGCCGAGATTCCTATCTCGGCAGAGAAACACGGTGTCTGTCCCTCGCACCCGAATGGGACTGACACTGTCTTTCGCGGAGGCTTTGCGCAGCGAAACACGGTGTCTGTCCCTCGCACCCGAATGGGACTGACACCGTCTTTCGCGGAGGCTTTGCGCAGCGAAACACGGTGTCTGTCCCTCGCACCCTAATCGCTGGATTGAGTTAAAGTGACCACATCAGCACCACTAGAAAATGGCCAACTCACCCGCGACTCCGTTCGCCTCGCGGAACATCTCTTCCGCCACGAATCGGGAAAACTGGTCTCCCTGCTCACCCGCACCTTCGGCGTAGACCGGCTGCAACTCGCCGAAGACGTCGTTCAGGAAACCCTGATCCGTGCCCTGCAGACGTGGCCCTACTACGGGATTCCCGACAATCCCGCGGCCTGGATTACCCAGACTGCGAAGAATCTCGCATTGGACCACGTCCGCAGGGAGAACAACTTTCGCGACAAGGAACCGAACATCGCCGCCTCGGCGCACCGCTGGACCGCCGAGCCCGGCGACGCTTCCGAATCCATCTTCTTCGACGACGAACTCAGCGACAACCGCCTCCGCATGATGTTCGCGTGTTGCCACCCCCTGATCCCGCAGGACGCGCGCGTCGCGCTCACGCTGAAGACGCTATGCGGGTTCAACATCCCGGAGATCGCCAAGGCCTTCCTCACAACCGAGGCCGCCGTGGCTAAAAGGCTGACGCGCGCGCGGCAACGCATCCGCGAAGCGCGCATCCCCTTCGAGATCCCGACCGGCGACGAGGTCCTCGTCCGCCTCGAAAGCGTCGAACAATCGCTCTACCTGCTGTTCAACGAGGGATACAAGGCGTCAGTGGGGGAGAGCCTCATCCGTGAAGAACTCTGCCGCGAAGCGATCGGCCTCACCAACCTCTTGACCCAGCACCCGGTCGGCAACCAACCCCGGACTCACGCCCTCCTCGCGCTCATGCTCCTGAACGCCGCGCGCCTGCCCGCGCGACTCGACGCCGATGGCCACATCCTGCTCTTGAAGGAACAAGACCGCTCGCTTTGGGACCAATCACTGGTCGCGCAGGGCATGGCTCACCTGGCCCGGTCCGCCGCCGGCGATGAACTCAGCGCCTTCCACCTTGAAGCGGGGATCGCCGCCTGCCACTGCATGGCCCGCGACTACGCCTCCACCGATTGGCCGCGTATCCTTTCTCTCTACGATCGCCTGGCCGAGTTGGACGATTCCCCCGTCGTCGCGCTCAACCGCGCCGTCGCCATCGCACAAGTCCACGGACCCCAAGCCGGGATCGAGGCCGTCGAATCCATCCCCAAACGCGCGCAGCTCTTCACCTATCACTTGCTCTACGCCGTCCTCGGCGAATTCGAATCCCAACTCGACAACCACGCCGCCGCCGCAACCCACTTCAGACGCGCCCTCGACCTCACCGAAATCAAATCCGAACGCCTCTTCCTCCTCGCCAGAATCCAAGACTGCGAATCCCGCAACGGCAGATGAACGGGACTGAGGTGGCATGGGCATCCCTGCCCATGGTCTTCGGACAAACTGCTCCCCCGAGGTGGCATGGGCATCCTTGCCCATGATCTCCTCTCTCCATGCACCCGTGCCCGCCCTCTTCATCCCCCAATAACCGAACCCTGCAGAACCCAGATGCGACCCAACGGGTCGCGCAGTCATGCCCGCACAACAAGCCCACCCGCCGCTCCAACGACATTCGCGAACCAACTACTGTGGTATTGCACAATTCCCCCTTTGAAGGGGGTGGCCCGCAGGGCCGGGGGATGTCGCGCCCCCACAGCAACTTCTGTCGGCCTCGCCTTCGAGGGGGACTCTTCTTCTCCTTCTCTTGTAAGAAACCCCTCGTTCGGTTTACCAATACGTATGGAACGAGGTGCTGCCTTGACTGACGAAGACCAACACTCGCTGTTCATGAACTGGCTGGGCGAACACGGCGCCGCAGTCATGAAGGTGGCGCGCGCATACACCCTCACGCACGAGGAGTGTCAAGATCTCGCCCAGGAGATCCTCCTCCAGGCATGGCGGTCATTACCCGCATTCGAACGCAAGGCAAGCGCGGCCACGTGGTTCTATCGCGTGGCGCTCAATACCGCGATGAACTGGCACAGAAAAGACAAGCCCCGCCGCTCGCGACAGCAACCGTTGCTGGATGTGCAAGTCATCCCGGCGGAAGGCGTCGACAGTGCCGGGCAAGCGCAGCAAAGCGAAATCGTGGAGCAACTCTACAACGCCATCCAAAGGTTGCCCAAAGGCGACGCGGCCTTGGTGCTGCTGTACCTCGACGACCTGAGTTACCGCGAGATGGCCGAAGTGCTGGGCATCTCGGAAAGCAACGTGGGCGTGAAATTGAACCGCGCGAAGAAAGCACTTACCGCGATGATGAATGGTGAATCACATGGGTCCTGATAATTTCCAAGAAGCATGGAAAGCGCAATCGCGTCAGACGCGGGTGACGGCGAACGCCGGTCTGCTGCTGCAAGAGGTGCAACGCTCCCAGAGCAGCTTTCGATCGATGATCTTCTGGCGCGATTTCCGGGAAGTCATCGTCGCGCTGGTGATGCTGCCGATGTGGTTCGTGATGGGGTACATGTTGTCACCGCCGTGGACTTGGTATCTCACCGTACCAGCGCTTCTTTGGGTGATTGGATTCATCGCGGTAGACCGCATGCGCCACCCGCAAAAGGCGCCCGGACCAGGCGACTCACTACTAACCGGCGCGAAGGATTCTCTGGCCCAGGTCGAGCATCAGATCTGGCTGTTGCGCAACGTCGCCTGGTGGTACCTGCTGCCGTTTACCGTTTCAATCCTCGCGTTCTTTGTTCATGTTTGCTGGCAGGCTTCGAATAATTGGGGAGAGTTTTTGGGCAGCACAGCCATCATGACCACCTCTCTACTGGCGCTCTACGGTTTCATCTATTGGCTCAATCAATACGCCGTGCGGAAACAGCTCGTGCCCCGGCGCCAAGAACTCCTCGCGCTCCTCGCGAGTCTCAGCGATGAAAAGGCCGGCAACGTGAGCGACGAATATCCCCTGCTCACGAGCGCGCAGCGCACCACCTGCTCCCCGCGGCGCATGCTCATCGGAAGCGTCCTCTTCGTAGTCTTCCTGACGATTGGTATTGCGGGCATCGTGGTCGCCAACCGCCTCGGAGAAGTCTATCCGAAGCTCTCTCCTTTTGCCGCGGTGCGCTGGCAGGAATCCCAGCCCGAAGTCAACGTCGACGACGAATGGTACAAGCTCATCTCCCTCAACGGCCTTCCCGCTTCGGAAATCGTCGCGTTCAGCCAGCAGACCTACGGCGACAAGTGGCAGAAACGATTCGAAGAGGACCTCGTCGAACTCCTCACCCGCATGGAGCATCCGCCGGACGACACCGTCACGCTGGTGGTCCAAACATTGGATACCTCAGAGACGCGAACGCTCGAAGACGTCCCCATGTCCTATGCCAATCGCAAGGCCATCCGCGATGCTGCGCAGGCCCGAGAGCCGGCCGTGCCGCTCTCGGAGTTAATCCCCAGCTTGCGCGAAGAGCATGGACTTGTCGGCCTCGCCGCGATGGTCGTGGTCGATGAAAAGGTCGTCGCGTCCGCGATCGACGGCGACCGGAAGTCCGGCAGCGAGGTGCCGCTCACGATCGATGACCAATGGCATTTGGGATCCATTACCAAATCCATCACGGCCACGATGATTGGGCGACTCGTCGAGATGGGGAAGATGCACTGGTCCGATACCGTCGGCGAGACCTTTCCCAACGCATCCATCCACGAGGACTGGAAACCGGTCACGCTCCGGCAACTGCTGACCCATTCATCAGGCGCGCCGCCGAACTTCTCCGCGTTTGTGGCGCGGAAGAAGCCGGAGCTCGGTCTCAGAAGTACCCAAGCGCGGCGGGAAGCCGTATTAAACGTGCTTGCCAAGAAACCGGCAACCCCGCCGGGCGAAAAGCACGTCTACTCGAACGTCGGCTACACCATCGCGGGCGCCATGGCGGAAAAGGCGACCGGCGAAACCTGGGACGACCTCGTGACACGCGAGGTCTTCGAACCACTGCACCTCACAAGCGCGGGCTTTGGGCCTCCCACGAGCCCGGACGACTCACTCGACCAACCGCGCGGCCACACCGGCGCCTTCGGCTGGAAAATCGCCGCAGACGACGACACGGACAACACCTTCATCATCGGTCCCGCGGGCATCGTCCGTATGTCGCTGAAAGACCTCTGCACCTACGCCACGGAACACCTGCGCGGCGAGCGCGGCGAAGGAACGCTACTCTCCGCCGAAACCTACCAGCAACTGCACACCCCCGAACTCGACGACTACGCCTGCGGCTGGGTAAAGAAAGAACCCGACGCGGCCATCCCCCACACGCACTACTGGCACAACGGCTCCAACACCATGTGGTACGCCCTCGTCGTCTTCATCCCCGACACCGGCATGGTCGTCGCCGTCACCTCCAACGACGGCGACATCCCGAACGCCGAATCCGCCGCCTGGCAAATAGTCCGGAACGCCGCGAAGCAGATCGAGGCCGAGACCGAGCCCCCGGATCCGAGGCCGGCGCCTGTGGAAGCGAAAGACTGATCGTTCGACAAAGTTCTCCTCGCCATGATGGAAAGTACCAACACTTCCAGGCTGTAACGCGATGTGGCGTAACCTTCAAAGCCATGACGCAAGTTGCCACGGCCTTACAGTCCGTAATTCCAAGCGCTACGGCCTTCCTACGCCCATGGGCCGCGAGGCCGTGGCACCCCCAAACACTGGCTTCAAGCCCACGTACCATCTGCCATCTGTAAGTGCTTTTTGTATATAAACATAGGAAACGCCTCCGCAAGTACCCCCGCACCCCCCAGGGGAAGTATTGACAAAAATAACTTTATTATATAAAGTGCTTTTAGGAACATACGAGACTTCCGCGAGGAAGGAGGCAATCTCATGCGCATACTTCTCATCAATGTCCCACACCCCTCCATCGGTAGCCGCATTCCGGACGATCATCTCCCGCCGCTAGGGCTCCTCTATGTGGGAGGCGCATTGATCGACGCGGGACACGAGACGCGACTCCTGGACGGTGAACTCGCCCCGCTGTCCACGGAGCAGATTGTGAAGGCGGCGCTGGCCTTCGCCCCGGGGGCCATTCTGTTTGGGCACTCCGGTTCGACTTCGGCCCACTCGATCATCGCCGAAGTCAGCCGAGCGATTCGCGCGGCATGTCCCGAGGCCTGGATCATCTACGGAGGCGTGTTCCCCACCTACCACTGGCAAGATATACTTCGCGATGAACCGCAGATCGACGTGATCGTGCGCGGGGAAGGCGAGCAGACGGCGCCGCGGCTCATCCACGCCATGGAAACCGGCGGGCCGCTCGGCACGGTTCCGGGCATTGCATATCGGGAATGCGGCGAGCCTCTAGCCACGCCCGCCGCCGCGCTCATCGAGAACCTCGACGACTATCGAATCGGCTGGGAGCTGATCGATTTCGAACGCTACACTTATTGGGGTGGACGGCGCGCTGTCGTCATTCAGTTTTCGCGCGGTTGCCCGTATCAATGCAACTACTGCGGACAACAACTATTCTGGAGGCGATGGAGGCACCGCGATCCTCAGAAGTTTGCGGCGGAGCTTGCCTGGCTTCATCGCGTCCACGGGGTCCAGGTAATCAACTTCGCCGACGAGCATCCCGCTGCCTCCAAGCCTGTCTGGCGCGCCTTTCTCGAAGCCCTCATTGCCGAAAACGTCCCGTTGACGCTGGTCGGCTCGATTCGGGCGGACAGCATCGTGCGCGACAAGGACATCCTGCATCTGTATAAGAAAGCGGGGTTCATTCGCTTTCTGCTTGGTATCGAGAATTACGACGGGGCGACGTTGCGCAAGATCCGAAAGGGCTCCACCGTGAGCAAGGACCGCGAAGCGATTCAGTTGCTGCGCCGCCACGACATCATCTCGATGGCGACTTACGTGGTCGGTTTCGAAGAGGAGCGCGGCCGGGATTATTGGCGTTCGTTACGGCACCTGCTCTCCTACGACCCGGACCAGATTCAGTTGTTGTACGTCACGCCGCACCGGTGGACGGCCTACTACGAACTCGCGGCCCCCCGGCGCGTCGTGCAAACCGATCCGCGGCGGTGGGATTACAAGCACCAAGTGCTGGCCACGCGTCATCTCGCCCCTTGGCGTGTGTTGCTTTGGGTGAAGTTCATCGAAGCAGTCATGCAACTGCGCCCCCGATCTCTCCGGCGCCTATTCCTCCACCACGACCCGGAAATCCGCTACGCCATGCGCTGGTACTCCAATATCGGGCGGCGGGTCTGGCCCTACGAGATCTGGAACTTCCTCTTTCGCGACCGGCACCGCAACAACGGCCCCACCCTTGCGGAATTCTGGGGAGCGCCGCAGGACGCCCAAGAACCAGCAAGGGAAAGTCAGATTCACGAGCCACCTCTGGTTCCTGCGGATTCCTCACCCGTCTTCGCCGAATCCGGCCCAATCCCTTTATCCCGTCAAAGAGAATTGAATCGGACAGGATGACAGGATGAACAGGATGTAATATCAACACCGACGGATGCCCGCACTCGCGAGTGTGGCGGATCCCCGAGGTGGCATGGGCATCCCTGCCCATGATCTTCTCCCCTCGGGCACCCGGCCGTCCTCTTCATCCCCCCAAGGCGGTTTTCCACAGGTCACAGCCACACCCCAGCATCCACAAGCACGCGGCTCCACGCCATTTGGATACAGAGTTAAAGTGCGATTGCCCTTCACCATTCGCCCTATTGTCTCTTTTACGCAGTAGTGCTATTCTTCCATCAGCGCCCGCAGCCAAGACCCAGGAGAAGCCGCGGCGCAGGCAACCGACACAGGGGGAAAACGTCCAATACCCTCAGCATCCGCCCACATGCCTTCACAGAGCGGCGCACTCCAACTGAGCGCGCCAATTGGGAAGGGGAGGGTGGCGGCCACGGCGAGGGTGTTATACCGCGATCACGCTACCCAAAAGTGTTATGAAGAAACCGTACAGCCGTCGTTCCAGGGGGAGCTTCCATGACTACACGCGTTTCAGTTCAGGGCTTCCGATACATCGTGCAACACTTCGGATTGCTCGTTCTGTTCGGTGTCTGCCTGTTTGTCAGCGCTGGATCGTGGGACTGGCCACGCGGATGGGCGACTCTGGGGGTGTGTTTTGTTTCCGACTTGGTTCTAGTCGTGCTCTTGGCGTTGTGTGCCCCAGAAACCCTTAACCAACGGGGAGTCAGCCACGGAGGTGTTAGGCCATTTGACATCCTATTCGCAGTGCTATGGATGGCCCTAAGTTGGAGTCTCGCTATCGTGGCGGGATTAGACTGCGTACGATATGGATGGTCCTCGCTCTCATGGCTTTTTTTTGTGGCCGGTGCAGGTATGATCGGTGTTGCAACGGGTATCGGAACTTGGGCCATGCTTGAGAATGAACACTTCGAGAAGTTTGTGCGGATCCAAAAGGATCGAAACCATCGCGTCGTTACCACAGGCCCTTATCAAGTGGTTCGACACCCGGGTTACCTCGGCGGGATCCTTGGTGCCCTTGCTGGCCCTTTGCTGCTTGGCTCAGCATGGTCATTCATCCCAGCATGCCTGATTGTTGTTCTGCTCGTGTGGCGTACGTCTCGCGAAGATAGAGTGCTTCGTGAAGAGCTCGAAGGATATACCCTATACACAAAGCAAACACCGCACCGGCTCATCCCCTATGTTTGGTAAGAGGAAGAGGCTACGAACAAATAGAGACATTGACCGTCTATAATATAGCCGAAGTGGGACTCAGCCCCATTGCAGTGATGCAACGAATAGTCGCCGTCCCTATTGCCTGCCTCCGCCTGCTGCAGCACGACGCCGCCTGCCCGCCTTTCACCAATCCGGCAAATCCTGTTATCCCGTCAAAGAGAATTGAATTGGACAGGATGACAGGATAATCAGGATAGAATTTCAACACGGATGCCCGCGTCCCCGAGAATGACGAGGTCCCCGAGGTGGCATGGGCATCCCTGCCCATGGTCTTCTCCCGACGGGCACCCATGCCCGTCCACTTCATCCCCCAGAAACGCAACATGGCGACACTCCGCGCGCGACCCAACGGGTCGCGCCACCTTGTCCACCCAACAAACCTACGCGCCATCCCAAGAACTTCCACTAATCCACTTATGTGGTATTGTACAATTCCCCCTTTGAAGGGGGTGGCCCGCAGGGCCGGGGGATGTTCTTCTCTTCCTCCTACCCAACCCCGCTCCCGCCTCACCCTGTTCGCCTCCACCTTCCGCCCTATTGTCTCTTTTACGCAGTAGTGCTATTCTTCCATCAGCGCCCGCAACCAAGACCCAAGAAAAACCGCGGCACGTGCAACCGCCTCAGGGGGGAATGCGACCCATGATGCCCTCAGCATCCGCCAACGCTCCTTCGCACAACGGCACGCTCCAACAAAGCGCGCCGTGTGTCGGATAGTCGATAGGAGCACAACAGATGGGGTCTCGTTTCATCCCATGAGCAAGGCGCTCACAACGATACGAAGACTACTGCTCGAAATGCGCCTCTACGGCTGGACTGGAGCGCGCAGATACGACAGAGCACTCCAGGCTGCTACCGAGTGTACGCGATTGTTTCCCGACGAAGCATCGTACTGGACAAACAGAGCTTTGTGCGAGGTTCAACTGGCAAAGTACGATGATGCTCTGAAGTCCGCAGAGACGTGTTTACGTAAGGACCCGTGCAGTCCCGGTGGTCATTTGTGGAAGGCGAAGGCCTTGCAGGGACAAGGGAACCTTCTTCCCGCCATTCTGGCCTACAGAGATGCAATGGTTCATGCCGGCGACGACAATCACCTTCATCGCTTCATTGAAAGACAAGTTGAGGAGTGTTCGCGGCAGATCGTAATGAGAGATATATAACTATTTCGCAATTCCCCCTTTGAAGGGGGCGAAGGGGGATGTTCTTCTCTTCCACTTCAAGCGTACGCAGCCCCATGGACGGGCTATGAGGAGAAGGTTCCTATGCGGATCCGCATAACACGCCGAGCGAAACACCTCGACCGGCGGCAAAGGGCTGAACGGACCGATGTTGCCGCGCCATTGGCGGCATATCCCGCAGCGTCTCGTGTGGACAGACATCAAGAAACCCGCATCTCAATACGGATCTATCTAAATTATTGTTAGGCGCAGTAGCACATCATGCCAAATCGAAGGTCATATAGAGAGTCTTGCCAGTTCCTGAAGGATCAACAGCTTCTGGAGTGCGATGCCTTGCCGGAGCTTCCAGGACGAGCGCCGCGCTACGATGACGAGCAGCTCGGCGTGAGCTTTTTCCGCACCCAGTTGGCTGACGCGCGGCTCGAGAATCTGACCTTGCCACGCACATTCTTCGGTCGCTCTGAGATTCGCGCAGTGTCGTTTCGCGGCACGGATTTGTCGGAGTCCACCGCTTGCTGGAACGACTTCATTGACGTGGATTTTGCCGAGGCCGACCTTTCCGGCATGGACCTGCGAGGTTCCATTTATCAGCGAGTGAGCTTTCGCGGTGCCGTGTTGCGCGGAGCCGATCTCCGTCGCACTTCCTTTAGCGGTTGCACGTTCACTGACGCCGACTTGACTGGAGCGAAGCTCAGCCGCTCGTTCTTGTGGCTATTCCGGCTTTCAGCCGCCCAGCGCCGTAGCGTTGATTGGCAGTCCAGTCCTGGTCCCGAGCCGGAGGGAGGTTGACATGACCAGAACGCCGAACCCGCGCTGGACCAGACGAGACCGCAAAGGACATTTATGCGTTTACTAAACTGGAATCATCGGAAGGTTCAGAATCTGACACCGTGGGAGATTTGGGGCTTCATCGCGGGTCGAGTATTGATGAGCTTTGGACTCGGGGTTCTTGCGATGCAGTTCTTTCCGCAGATAGCCGGAGCGCTCGGTATTCCCACCTTGATTGTTGGTTTCGTTTTGCTGATTATCGCTGCGAAAGGGATGGCTCGTAAGAATGCACCGAACGTTTAGCCGTGGCAACGTACTCCAACAACTCGCCGCACCGAGCCGACGCCCCAAAAGGAATGCAAGAAACACTGGAGGTCACAGTGGTACCTAATCCTTCAGTCAAACAGACGGTCGAGAGCCGCGCTTTTGGTTTCCTCGTCGCCTGCGGCGTCTCAGCTGCCGGTTACCTCAAACGTTAGGCAGCTGTGTCACACACCAGCCCGAAACGGTTCCACTTACCTGCGTCGGCGATTCGGCCGCTCGCGGAGGGAAGAGGTTCATGCATTGCTTCGGATCGCATCACGGTTGATGGAATGGCCGTCGGTTTTATGTACCGCGCTGAACCTGACAACTCGATCGACAGTGGGTGGCGTTTCTTTTCAGGTGAAGAGACTCAGGAATATGCTGACCAGGCCGAGAACTTTGAAATATGTGACGTAAATACAATTGCTAACCATGACCCCAGCATCATTGACCACCTCGACGCGCCGATTGGTAGCGCCTTCGGGCGAGGCGACAATGGCGAACTCGTTTCCGAGGAAATGCCAAGCAATCTGGATGACTAACATATCGCCGAAGCGCACGCGAGCGGGTGAGGGGCACCGTGTTTCGCTCCGCAGGGCCCACGCGAAAGACGGTGTCAGTCCCGTTCAACTGCCAAATTTAGGGTTGCTGGCTCGCCGTCCCCATCCCCCTCGCAGCCAAAGAAACGCCTCCGCAAGCCGCGTGCGTCCCCTCTGCCCACCCCGCAGACACACAAAAAGCCGGAGCGCCATTCATTGGCGCTCCGGCTTTGAACTGTCTTTCTGCAACCAGCCCGCTTACGCGGCGGCGGTCTTGCGGCCCTTCGAGGTGGCTTTGACGAACTTCCCCGCCTTGATGTAGCGCGCGCACACGCGGATGCGGCGGACGGTCCCGTTCTCGTCCACGACGCGGATCTTCTGCAGGTTGGGCTTCCAGCGCCGCTTCGTGATGCCGGTCACGTTCTGACCGATACCGCCTTCGCGCTTCGCCTTACCGCGCCGGATGACGCGCTTGCCCATCTGGGGCTTCTTGCCACTGTATTCACATACTCGAGCCATGACACTCTCCCGGAAGTTTCCAACTGGCGCGCCACCGAATTGGTTGGGACACGCAACCGTGTTATACTCTCGCTCCAAAGGCCACCGAGTCTACCACACGAATGCGAGTATTTCAATTCTCCCATAGTGCCCCGGGCATACCCCTGGAATCCGGCGCCACGAGCCCCCCTGCATCCGCCCCCGCATGGCGGTGCCGCGGGGCCGCGCTGGTGCTGCTGGGCCTCGCCTGCGCGGCATGTGTCCGCCAGGGCACGCGCCTTGAGACCAACCCGCTGCCGCCCGACACCCCGGAGGTCTCCGCGATCCTCCGGGACCTGGCCAGCAATGACGCCGCGTTCCAGAACTTCCGCGCCGCCATCAGCCTTACGCTCGAATCCCCTAAGTTGACTGGAATACAGCAGTTTGACGGCGGGTACGTTGCTTTCCGCAAGCCGGACTGTCTCTTTGTACAGGGAACCATGAAGCCGCTTGGCACCATCGCCTTCCAGTTGACCTCGGCCGGACGCGAGTACCTCATCGAGTTCCCCACCAAGCGCGACGATGAACGCTACTACTACCAGCTCGAAGGCGAACAGTTTGAGAATGTCCCCTTCAATGTCTACCCCTCGGACATCGCCCGCGAGATGTTTACGCCGGAGGATTGGGACTCTCTGAGCCCCCGGCACGCCCGCATCATCGCCTACGACGGCGCGGCCCAGGAGGCGACCCTCCTGATCGGACCTGCCCGGCGCCCTGAGCGGCGCATCGTCGTCCGCGGCGCGCCCTGGGTCATCGTGGAGAACGAACGCTTTTCCGAAGACGGAACCACCCTGGCCTTGAGCACCTTTGCCGATTACGAAGTGGTGAACGGCGTCCGTTTCCCCTCAAAGATCGACGTCACGTTCCCCACTGAATCCACCCGGATGACCTTTGAGATGCGCAACATCCGCATCAACACGGACCAAGTCAACGACTCCCTTTTTACCATCAACTGGCGGCCCAAGAATGACCACGCAACTCACACCACTGAATCCCGCTGAAATCGCGGAGTCCCTCAATCTGAAACCCTTCCAGGGGAAGCAGATCTTCCGCTGGCTCCACCAGAAGCAGGTCTTTGACTTCGACCGCATGAGCGACCTGTCCAAGGACCTGCGGAAGCGCCTCACCGAAGAGTGTGCCGCCAGTCAACTCGAACTAGTCCGCATGTCCGCGTCGCCGCGCTCGAACGGCACCAAGAAGGCTCTCTTCCGTTTAGCCGATGGCGAGACCGTCGAGTCGGTCCTCATCCGCGACCGCGAGCGCACGACGCTCTGCCTCTCGACACAGGTCGGCTGCGCGGTCAAGTGCGCCTTCTGTGCCACGGGGCTGTCCGGCTACACGCGCAACCTCAACCCCGGCGAAATCGTCGAGCAGGCCCTCTATCTCCTGCAAGACGAAAAGCTGGGGGAGAAGACCCCCAACATCGTTTACATGGGGATGGGGGAGCCCTTCCGCAATTACGACGCCACCATCAAGAGCATCAAGCTGCTCATGGCGCCCGAAGGCCTCGGCATCGGCGCGCGTAGGATCACCGTCTCGACGGCCGGCGAGGTGAAAGGCATCGAGCGCTTCGCCTCTGAGGAGTGGCAGGTTCGCCTGAGCGTCTCGCTCCACGCGGCCAACGATGAGTTGCGCACGAAGCTGGTCCCCCTCAACAAGAAGTACCCGATCGAAGTCCTCATGAAGGCCATCCGCGACTACGTCGAGCAGACCGGACGCCAGATGACTTTTGAATGGACCCTGCTCGACGGCGTGAACGACTCGCCCCAGGATGCGGAGGAACTGATCGGCCTCGCCACGCGCGTGAAGGCCATGGTGAACCTGATACCCTACAATCCCGTGTCCGGTCTGGGCTTCGCGCCGCCGCCCCTCGACCGCTGCCAAGCCTTCCGCGACGCCCTCGAGGAAGCCGGCGTCAACGCCACCCTCCGTCGCGAGCGCGGTCAGGACATCGATGCCGCCTGCGGCCAACTCCGCCGCCAGCACCTGGCCACCGCCTGAACCGTAGAGCGAGATCAGTTCCCGCCCCTCCGGAAAGGCGGGGATCATCCCCGCCCTACAAGAACACCTCTTCTCTTCGCATTCTCTTCGTAGGGCGGGATTTGTTCCCGCCCTCTTTGCCACGTCCGATCTACTCTTCGCCCTTCCCGCACTTCCTCGGCTCCACCCACCCGATATCGATCCCCAGTTCCTTTTCGAGGGCCTGCTGCCGGGCATTCAAATCCCGCTCCACCAGCAGCCGCATCCGCTCCACTTCGTCCTTCGACTCATCTACAGGAGGCGGAATCGGCTCACCAAAGATGCAGTGGATTCTGGCAAAGGGCTTCGGCACCACCAGACGATCCCACGACCGCATCCGCCAAGCCCGCTCGACCGCGAGCACCAGCGGCACGACAGGCAATCCACTCCTCGCCGCCAAAACGGCGATCCCCGGCTTCGACACGCGCCGCGGCCCTCTCGGTCCGTCCAGCGTGAATCCGATTGTGATCCCCATCTCCAAGGCCAGCTCAAGCTGCCGGAGCGCCTGACTCCCGCCCCGGCTTGAAGAGCCACGCAAGGCTGCCAGCCCGAAATGCTTCACCACGCACGCCGCCAACTCGCCATCATAGCTGTAACTGGTTAATGTATGATATCCAGTTCCCCGCTGCGTCCAAAGCGCAAGGGGAAGCACCTCGTGCCAGAAGGCAAGAATCGCCCGGCCATCCTTGCGCTTCAATTCGTTAAACATCTCTGAATTAGTTACTTCCAAAGGGCAGGTAGAAGAAATGGCTCGGTGAATCAAAGAAAGTGTGGGGGGCAGAACGCTAAGTGAGATGCGTTGTCTGAAAGTAAATTTTACCGGACTCGTGTATGAAAGAGGCTTCTCGCTCAACGCTGCTCAATACCCTTCAGCAACTGCCAAACCACCCGCGTTCGCGGGGTCGGCAACGCCGAGTGCTGGGCGCGCTTCACGATCTCGCCACTGATGGCGTCAATCTCCGTCCTGCGTCCCGCGCGCACATCCTGAAGCATGGAGGAGACGTTGGTCTTGGTCTCCGCACAGGTCGCCTCGGCAACCTCCACCAAACTTCGCTCGAACCGATACCCCTCGGTGCACGCGACCTTCACTGCCTCCACCACGAGATCCCGCATGAGCTGTCTCGCCTCGGGAATTTCCAGGATGCGTCCATTCTCAACGTTTAGCAGGGCCGTGATCGGATTAATGCCGGCATTGATGGCGACCTTTTCCCAGACCGCCTGCCCAGGCGAGTCAGTCTGCTCGACGGCAAACCCCGCCTTCTCCAGTACCTTCAGCGCCGGCCCCGCCGGACAGGACGTCCACGACCCCAACCGCGTGATGCCGCGCGCGGCATGGCGAACACGCCCTTCTTCAAGAAGGGTGGATGCCTCAGTCGTCACTCCCGCAAGAAGAACGGAGCTTCCCACGCTGGAACATAGTGTTTCAATATTGCCCAAACCGTTCTGAAGCGTAAGAACCGGTGCTCGACTATTGAGCGTCAACAACTTGGTAACATGTGACTTAACAAGAACAATCACTAGGTCTTGGCCCGTTGGAACACTTGAAACAACCCGCACAGACTCCGTGATTGTGCCGTCGCCACTCTCCACGGTAATTCCCTTGGAATTCAAGCGGGACGCGCGGTCAATCCGATGGTCAACGAGCGTCGTATCGACTCCCGACTTCGCAAGCCGTGCCGCGAAAAGACATCCCATCGCTCCGGGACCGATAACTGTTACTTTCATGACCGCCCCCCGTCCGAAATGCTAGTGTTCATTCCGCCAAGGACTTCACAAAACACCCTTCGAAATCTTTGATCTTCGCCAAAGCTGCCCGGGCCTTGTCTGCCGCGGCCCGGTCGGGATAGCTACCCACAAAGGCGCGGACCCGCTTGCCATCTTTGGCCGGTACCAAGTCAACCGTATAGTCCGTCTTGTCTTCAATGGCCTTCTTGAACTGCTTCGCACGGTCCAGATTGTCTGCATCAAACGATGCAACCTGAATGGTGAACGGCGCTTGCGGTGCCGCCGACGGATTGCCCTGCGGCGTCGTTGGTGTCGTTTCCGGCGCGGTTTCAGCAGCAGGAGCGGGGGACTCTCCGGCACCTGCGGGCGGCATCTCCCCACCCGCTTGCACTGACGCCGCTGGAGAAGGTGTCTCTTGGCCTGCACTCGGGGTGGCTGGCTCGGTCACCACCGGCGTAATCACCGGCTGGACGGGCGCCTGAGCCGAGGCCGGTTGCCCGGCTGCAGGCTTCGCTGCGGTGTCGGCCGTGGGAGTGGGCGTGCCACTGGGTTCAGTCCCAGTGGAACGGCGCGGCGGGGGTGCAGGAATGTACTTCGAACTCGTGTCGCGCACCACCGGCGGTTTCGTCGTGCTTGGGATTGACGCACCGGCACTCGGCTCTGGCGGCAGCGTGACCGGCTTCGGCGCAACCTGCACACCCTCGGTCCGCTCTCCGGACCTGGCGGGCTGGGTACCCGCGGACGGCACATTCACAGGCGGTGTGTTATCTAGCGCGGACACCTGCGTCTGGTTCGTGCCACCCGTATAGCGGTTCACCATGATCCCCGCAACGAACAGGAGACACCCCACAAGCAGCAACGAACAAATCGCCATGACCAACTGGTAGGAACTCAACTGCAGGGCGGGCTCTTCGCGCGGAGATCGTGTCTTGTTCTTATTCTGGTATGCCATGTCAGTTGTCTTTTACATCTCCTGCGGGCTCGGCCGCCTCGACATCCTCTTCTCCGCCTTCCAACCGGGCCAGCTCCTCCACAAGGAGCGAACGGCCCGCCTCAAGTTCCGCCAGCGTCAACTGTGGATCGCGGACCTCGATCAGCCGGTTGTTCAGCCGATCGGTGAACAGTGCTACCCGCGCGAACCCTTCACCTTCCTCCGATTCCTTCACAAGTCTGAACACCTTCTGGCGCCTCAAGAGTTGTGCGGCCAGGTACGCCTTCGCCAATTGCACCCGGTCCGCGGACTCAAGTGAATCGTAGAATATGCGCCGCAGAGGGGAGAAGGTCTCGGCAGGTTCCTGGTTCGCCACGTTCGGATCGATGTACTGCGTTTCCCACACGGCGAGTGCCCCGGCAGCGGTGGCGGGTGCGTAGGCGGACTTTGCGAAGTCCTGGCGCACCAACACCTGATTCTCCAGGCGCACCACCGAAACGACGTTCTCGCCGTGCTCGAATGCACGCTCGGTTCCCGCGCAAGTGCGAGCAGCTTTACCAATGCGGATTTCCATGAAATTTCTGGTGCTTTCCCTTCCCATGCACTACTGCTTGCGGGCTCCTACGATTCCACCCCCAATTTTAAGCAGATCGACCAGGATTTTTCTAGGGGCATCGAAAACCCGTATCGCTTCGTTGGCTGCCTCCAATGCACCGCTCACCAGAGTCACGTGCACGGGCGGTGCCTCGGACAGCGCGCTCACCGGCCGAAGGGTCGGGCCGGACAGCGTAAACGCCAACTCGATGTTCTGCTGCGCCAGCCGGTATCCCTGCACGTTGAAGCTCTGCGCGAGCAGCGGAATTCGCTCAGCCGCGTCCGGCGTCACGGACACATTGATCGTGTAGTTCATGTCTCCATCGGTGACGAATTGCCCGTCCGCATCCATGGTGATCGCATCGGATGTCAACTCGATGCGCGGGGTCTTCACCACATCCTTCTCGAATTCAATATCCGCCTCCAGCGAGGAGAACCGCAACGAAGGGGGAAGGGTCGGCTCTTCCGTGCTCTCCATCTGCTGCTCCAACATCGCGAGAATGTAGTCCGCGCTGAACTGCCCCTCCTTCATCTTAAAATACCCGGACCCATGCAAAGTTCCCGGGTCATCGCGATCCTGGCTGTAGGTCACCTCGCCGGACATGTCACCCCGGAACACGTGGGGCAGTTGAAGCGTGTCCATCAGATAGGCCGCCGACACGTTGTCCCAGTGCGCCGTCGATTCGAAGGCGTTCTCTTTGCGTTTGCTCGCGTAAGACCCCTTCACAGTTCCCTTGTCCACCGTCGCCGAATAACTTGCCAGTCCGAAATCCGTGTCCGACGAATAGGCCTCACCCTTGAAATCAGCGCCTTTCCACGGCGGAACCTCGAGCGTCGCGGCGGCCAAATGATACGCCCACGTGCGATTGTTCGACGGGTACTTCTCCAGATCCCTCACAAGCGGGGCAAACCACTTGGAACCGCGGAGCGGGGGAGTCCTCGCGCTTTCCACGTCGAGGGTCAGCTCGCCGGTTTCCCCGGCCCCGCCCGCCATGCCCCCTGTCAAGGTCACGCCCTTGCAAGAAAGCGGTACCTCCGACCCATCAGCCCGTAAGGCTATCTCGTCCATGGACAGTCCGAACTCGGACTTCCACAGATTCTCATTCGCAGCGTCCCGCTCCCACGCATAGAAGCCGTCAGTCCCTTTGCCACCCGTGATGACGTACGGCAAGGGCAGACACTTGCCCACAGAAACGACATCGAGGTCCTTGGACTCGGCCCGGCCCTTCCGGAGCGTCCACTTCTTGCCGTTGTGAAATAGGTCCGTTGTCGCGGTCAATTGGGTGCCGGCGATCAGGGATTCCACTTCGCACGTAATGGTCTTTCGCGACACGAATTTGCCCTTGAGGTGGCCGCTGGCCCCGATGCCCACCGGCTTGAGAAACCACCACCGATATCCAATCTCCGCTTGCGTCGCATCGATGTCCGCCTCGAAATCCGCCGACTTTTCCCGGAACTTGACTGAAGCCTTCACGGTGCCGCTGCCCGCCAGCGAAGCATTGCGGATTGAAGTGGCCAGCTTGGTTGTCTCGATGTTCGCCAGGGAACCTGCCAGGCTCGCCTCACCGGACTTGCTCTTCAGTTCATAGGTGCCGCTCGCCATCACCGACTGCCCCAGCAACGACGCCTGAAGCGGATTCAACGTCACCTTCCCGCCTGCGAGACTGACCTGCCCGGTCAGGCCCGTCACTTCGATACCCGTGCTCCGGTGATTCACGGACCCGTCGGATATGACGATGGATCCTCCAGGCTCGCGTGTCGTCGAGTCCCACGCCATGTCAAAGCGCCCTACCGCGAGATTCACGCGGGGGTACTTCACATCCTTCGGCGTGAAACGAATCTCGCCTCCATCCCCGGACGCCCTGGCTGCCAGGACCGGGGACTCAACCGTGCCCGTCACCGCAAGCGCGCAATCTTCTATCGATGCGACGGAGTACTCCAACTCCCCATACTTCTCAATCCGTCCGGAAAGAAGCGAATTGATCAACTCCTTGACCGGGAGTTTGGTCGAGCGCAAAACCAAGTCCAGCTTTGGGGAACCGTCGGAGAACGTGACGGCTCCTGTAACGTTTCCTTCCAGTGCTTCCGATTCCGCGCGCGCCATCGATACCTGGAATGCCCGCGTCTCGGGATCGTACGTGCCGTAGGCCCGAAGGGTCCCCGTGACGGGGGGGATATAGTCCGGTTGAGACCTCAACTGAATATCACTGAAGCTGGACTCCACACTCAGGGAGATGGTGCGGTCGGGATTGCCACTGACCCTGAATACGGGAGCGGTCTCACCCCTCTGGACGACCTGCTGGGAGACCGGCAGGAACTCATTCACATCTGCCGCGGTGACCCGCGAGCATGAAACACTGAGATCGAAATCCTCAAGTGACGCAACCTGAAACTCGACCGCCAGGTTGGTGGCTTCGTCTTCGTTGAATCGACCGGCCAGAACTCCGCCAATCGTCTTGGACCCTGAGAGGCGCGACACGTCAAAATCGATAGAGGAGACGAGGAGTTCCTTCCCGCCCACCACGTTCTCTATCTCCAGGCGGCAGTCCGTGCCGGTCACGCGGAACGGCACAGCGCCACTCAGAAACGCCGATTGAGGCCCAGCTCCCGGCCCGCGAGGATCCAGCCACGCCTGGCCCTCTTCCCGCCGCACGGATACCACGGCTTGGTTCACCTGGACGCGTTCAACCGAGATGCCTCCACCGGAGATGAGACCAACGAAGTCGATATAGATGATGGCCTCGGGGGCGGCAAATTCCACGGTCGTCGCCGGTGGAAGGGAATAGACAAGGTGCACCCCTTGGGCGCGCAACCCGCGAAGCCCAAACGCCGCGACTTCCTCCACTTGCAGCTCGGCGCCCATCCTGGTCTGGGCCCGGCCCAGAATCACACCCCGGAAGCCCTCGATCTGGTACTTGGCAAACAAAGCCCCCCCCGCGATCAGGGCGGTGAGCAAAAGAAGGCCAACCAGCCAAATACGGTAGTAACGCGAGCCGGGAACCCCCGTCTCGTCTATGTTTTCCACTTTACTTATCGCTTGCGGTGCTCTCTGCCGCGGACTCCGCTTCGGCTTCTACCGCGGCGGTCCCAACCCATTCCAGGCCTTTGGCCTTGATAATCTGGGCTCGGAGTTTCTCCGCCAGATCCGGATTGTCCTTGAGGAATTGGCGCGTGTTTTCCCGCCCCTGACCAAGGTTCTCCCCGTTCATCGAGAACCAGGCGCCGCTCTTCTGAATCAGCTTTTCCTCAACGGCCAGATCCAGGAGGTCACCCTCCCTGGAAATGCCTTCCGCGAACAGTATATCAAATTCCGCCTGGCGGAATGGGGGAGCGAGCTTGTTCTTGACCACTTTCGCGCGCACCCGATTGCCCACGTCCTGTTCCCGCTCCTTAATGGTGGCGATGCGCCGGACATCTATCCGGATACTCGCGTAGAACTTGAGCGCTCGGCCACCGGTCGTGGTCTCCGGGCTGCCGAACATCACACCGATCTTATCGCGTATCTGGTTGATGAAGATGACCAGGGTCCGGGACCGGCTTATGGATGCCGTAAGCTTGCGCAAGGCCTGCGACATAAGCCGTGCCTGAAGGCCCATGTGGGAGTCACCCATATCGCCTTCGACTTCCGCCTTGGGTACCAAGGCCGCCACCGAGTCGATGACAATCACGTCTACCGCGTTGCTGCGCACAAGCGTCTCGCAGATCTCCAGTGCCTGCTCCGCGGTGTCTGGTTGAGAAACCAGCAGGTTATCGATGTCTACCCCTATGCGGGCGGCAAAGTTCGGATCCAGGGCATGCTCCGCGTCAATGAAACAGGCAATGCCGCCGGCCCGCTGGGCGCTGGCAACCACGTGAAGGGCCAAGGTCGTCTTACCCGAGGATTCTGGACCGAAGATCTCCACCACGCGCCCAGAGGGGAGACCGCCCACCCCGGTGGCTATGTCCAGGGACAGGCTACCTGTGGATAGCGCCCGAACCCTCTGCTCAAAATGATCGTCTCCCAGGCGGACCAGGGTACCCCGTCCGAACTGCTTTTCCAATTGCGCGACGGCAATATCCAACGCCTTCACCTTCGGATCGCTCTTTGCTTCAGCCATGAAAGCCCCCTCCAAATACTGAATATTTGTTCACCACGGCCCTATATTACACTTCAGGGATGGGTCTGTCAATACCCTTCTTTGCTGACCCCAAGCAACGCATTTCTGCCATCTGGAGAGGAAGCCAGAGATGAAATCAAAACACCTTACTTAAAGCATTGTTTAAGTTACCTGACATTAAGGCATTTACTTGCGACTATAGACAGAATCACAGAGTGAGACATATATGAAATACAGGGAACGCAAAAGTCCCAGATATTCCATAAGTTAGATGACATGATAGATATTATGTGCAGTTTATGCCTATCGCATACACAACATAAGGCACTTTATAGATTCCTCGTTGCTCGACAAATGGCTTTTCGTAAGTCTGGATCTCCCTCGGTAATCTATTGACTTATCCGAAAACCGCCTCCACCCGTTCCTGGAATCTCATAATGGACTCAACAAGCAAACTTGGCATAATTCGGATGTATCGTGGGGCCATTCACGAGAGAACCGGGCTGCCTGGGAGAGAAGGGGACTGCGATCAATGATAGACTGATGGCTATGACAAGAGATTGCCCTCCAGTCTCAACGTACCAGCGGCGGACAATTGACGAGTGAGCAAAATTGTCAAGTTATAACAGACAGAAATTCATGTAAATTATAATTCACGTAGCATATTCAATACGGAAAGAAATTATAACATAGAATCTCGATAAAGGCCCACAACTTCTTGCAGTCCAACACAGAAGATGCTCTCGATAGGCATGCCCCGAGCAGATCCCTTGTGTCCATCGTTGCAGGAGGTGCCGCGCCGAATGCGATCTCCTCTAGGATATACAGTGCTTCATGGTAATGACTTACATGCCAATTGACACGGGCCCGCCTTGGTGATAGAATAGGGCCTCCTGAGCGGGATTAACTCAGTTGGTAGAGTGCCAGCTTCCCAAGCTGGATGTCGCGGGTTCGAACCCCGTATCCCGCTCCATTTCTTTTTTTCCCACCACAGCGTACCCGAGAAGGGACCCCGTACCTGCCCAAAGCGCTGTAATTTATCTCCCACATCCATCAGGCAGATGATCTTTAGTCGGCCTATGCCAAGCAGACTCGCAGAGTGCCACCGGCCTTATCCAAATCAAAACCACTGAAAATCATCGGGCAGACAGGAAGTTGACGCGTTCAATCAGAAGCATAACATATTCAAGATAGAGTAATTAGGAGGCTAGGTGAACGAAGTGGATTAGGTAGCCATATGACAGCCGGAATGAATAAGGAAAAGCATACATAACAGCCAACCCCCGGAGATGGCCCGTCTTCTGGTCCACTTACTGAACATAATATATATTATCAGACATCAAATAAGGCAGAGTCTAAGAGTTCCATGGCCTGAACGGAATGAAGTAATGTCGTCGTTAGATTACCAGAGAGCGCTTGGTCTGCCCCATCAGACCAGGCTCAGCTTGGCTGGGCAAGGTCACCCAGGAGGCCCTTCAGTGCATGCTGAATTCGAACCAGACTCTTGTGTACTTCGGTCTCGTCATCGCTTGAGGCAAGTTCCGCTCGGGCAGAGTCCACGGCGAACAGGTAGGCTGCCTGGAGTGCATAGGCCTGGGTGTCCACGCGTGCGCTGGACTCCTCAATTTCGCGGAGCCGGTCGTTCACGGACGCGACGATCTCGAGTGTGGTTTTCTCGTCTTGGAAGACCGGAACCTGGACGGTCTTCCCCCCCAACTTCACCTGGAGAAACCGGTCTTTGCTCATGGCCGGTAATCCGCGCGTAAGGCTTTAATACTGCTCAGAATCCCCTGGAGCTGCACCTTCAATTTTTGTTGGGTTTCCCGGAGGTTGGCGTTCTCCTGCTCGACACTTGAGAAGTCTTGAGCGCCACGCTGCAAGGTAACCACTTCTTTACGCTGGCGCCAGTGCTCGATCCGCAGCTCTTCGTGCTCGTCCCGCAGCGAGTTCATCGCCTCCTCCCGCGCACGCACGGCTTCCTGCAACTGCTCAATGAGCGAGTGGATCTCGGCCAGCGTGTCACGAAGGCGTGTGTTCATCGAAGTTCGGCTTGAAGCGAGTCCTGAAGGTTCTTGAGAATCCTGTCCCAGGTCTTCTGGGTGTCCTTATCCGTTAGCGTGCGGTCAGTGGCCTGAAATGTCAAGCCCAAGGCAAGGCTTTTTTTGCCCTCGGGAACTTGCTTTCCCGAATAGACGTCGAAGATGTTGACCTCCGTCAACAGACTCCCCCCCGCATCTCGAGCGATTTTAAGGACTTGCTCCGCGGGAACGGCCGCATCGACCACGACCGCCATGTCGCGGAGAGACGGCGGGTACACAGATAGGGCCGTGAAGTATCGCTTTGAGCGGGGCAGACTCAGCAACATGTCAAGGTCCAGATCCACTAAATAGACAGGCTGGTCTATGTCGAAACGGCTCAACACCTCCTCCGACGCCCTTCCCACGTGGCCCAGGAGGGAGTCGCCACACGTAAACTTTGCCGAATGGCCCGGTTGCAGAGGAGCGAAGAACTCCGGTACCAGGGTTGACTCGATCCCGCAGGAGACGAACAGTGCCTCAGCGAAGCCCTTTGCATCAAAGAAGTCGACTTTCGCTGGCTCGACGCCCCAGTGGGCTTCATTCCGGGAGCCGATGAGGACGATACAAAGCCGGAGGCGTTGTATGGGCAGCTCGTTGTCTGCCCCATTCATGTAAACATTTCCAACCTCGAAGGCGTGTATATCAGACACGCCGCGGCGTAAGTTGCTGGAAACCACGGCGAGCACGCCGGGTACCAGGGAGATCCTCATGCCCGCATGGTTCTCGGAGAGTGGATTCTGCAGCATGACCATCCCCCTCAGCTCCTCACCCAAGTTGGACTTCTCCAGGTCGGAGGGGTTGCCGAAAGAGAGGTTCATCATCTCCGTGAGACCCAGGCCAGCCAACAGGCGGCGCAGTTCCCGGACTTCGGCCTCGCGCGGCGCGAGTACCGCCTCCGTCTTCCTGACCATTGGAAGTCTGGAGGGAATATTGTCAAAACCGTGAAGACGGGCGATTTCCTCGATGAGGTCCGCCTCCATTGTTACGTCATGGCGCCAGGAGGGCACCCGGGCGGTGCACGCCTCCAGGGATGCCTCCTTGACATCGAAATGGAGCCGGCTGAGTACGTCGCGCTGGGTGGCTGGGGGCACTTCCGCTCCCAACAGGATACCGGTGCGCCTGTAGCGCAGCGTCAATTCAACAGGTGTTTTCTTCCCGGGATACTCGTCAAGCTGGCCTCTCATGACCTGGGCACCGGCGATTTCCTGGATGAGCTTGGTGGCGCGTTCCATCGCAAAACCGGCCATTTCGGGATCGGCACCACGTTGGAAACGGGCTGAAGCCTCGGTCTGCAGACCGAGAGCCCTCGACGTGCGGCGAACCGACTGCGGCTGGAAGACCGCGCTCTCAAGGAGGATTTCGGAAGTTGAATCCCCCACTTCACTTTTCAACCCGCCCATGACACCGGCAACGGCAACCGGCCGCTCGGCGTCGGCGATGACGAGCATCATTTCATCGAGTGAACGCGGCTGTCCATCGATTGTTTCAATTGTTTCACCATGTTTCGCGGCGCGCACAATAATGCGATTATTTGCGAGTTTCTTAAGGTCAAACGCGTGCAACGGATGGCCCGTCTCCAGCAGGATGTAGTTCGTAATGTCCACAATGCTGCTGATCGAACGCTGCCCCGCGTGGACCAGACGCTGCACCATCCAGAGCGGCGACGGGCCAACAGTAACACCTGTCAAGACGCGTCCGATATACCGCGGGCAAAGCACGGGGTCCTCGATGGTCACCGAGGCGATGCTGGAGGCGAGGACTTCAGCCTCTTTCAGGGAAGCATCGGGGAGACGCAGGGTCGTGCCCAGTGCGGCGGCGACTTCGCGCGCCACCCCAATCATCCCCGCCCAGTCCCCCCTGTTCGGGGTGACTTCGATCTCCAGAATGACATCGTCGAGGCCCAGCAGCGGGACTGCGTCCTCGCCGATCGGGAAGCTCTCGGGGAGGATAAGCAGGCCGGCGTGGTCCTGGCCGAGCCCGAGTTCACGCGCGGAACACATCATGCCCTGCGACTCGATGCCCCGCATCTTGCGACGCGCGATGGTGAAATCGCCGGGTAGGGTCGCGCCGATGACCGCGGTAGGTACACGATCTCCGACACGCATATTTTTCGCGCCGCATACGATTTGGAGTGGATCTCCTTGTCCCACATCCGTTTGACACACGACAAGCTTATCCGCATCGGGGTGCGGTTTAATATCCATTATTTTCCCGATGCGGATACCGCTGACACCCGCGCCGGGCCGCTCGACGGACTCGATCTCGAGTCCAAGCATGGTGAGTCTGTGCGCCAGATCTTCCGGGCTCAAGTCAAAATCGACCAATTCTTTCAGCCATCGATAGGAGATTCGCATATTAGAACTGCTCCAGGAAGCGCATGTCGCTTTCGTATAAGTAGGTTATGCTGCTGATGCGGTGGCGGACCATGGCGATGCGGTCGACGCCGAGTCCGAATGCGAAACCGGTGTACCTCTCCGGATCGTATCCCGCGTGCTTGAACACTTCGGGATGGACCATGCCGCAGCCTAGAATCTCCATCCACTTGGTCTGTGAGCCTCCCCCGCCCTTGTCGGAGGTCCAGAGGATGTCGAGTTCCGCCGAAGGCTCCGTGAACGGGAAGAAATGGGGGCGAAACCGCATCTGGACGTCCTTGCCGAAGAGCCGGTGGATGAAGTGCATGAGGGTGCCCTTGAGGTCCGCGAAGCCGACACCTTCGTCCACGAGCAGTCCCTCGATCTGAAAGAACATCGGGCTATGGGTCGCGTCGGCGTCCACCCGGTACACGCGACCGGGGGCCACAACAGCCACGGGCGGCTGCATCTTCTCCATCACGCGCATCTGAACCGGGGAGGTGTGAGTACGCAAGACGACCCCGGGACGCACGAAGAAGGTGTCGTGCAGGTCGCGGGCGGGATGGTCTGGCGGCGTATTGAGAGCGTCGAAATTGTAGTACTCAGTCTCGATCTCGGGCCCGGTGGCGACCTGAAAGCCCAGTTCCGCGAAGATGGCGACGATTTCCTCGGCAACCTGTGAGATGACGTGCAGATGACCCAGGCGCGGACGTCTGCCCGGGAGCGTCACGTCAAAGAAATCGTTGCGGGCGGTTCGGGACTTCTCGATGGCCTGCAGATCGTCGAACTTCTGATCCAACGAGGCCGTGAGCTGCAACTTCAACTCGTTGGCGGCCTTGCCGAGCACGGGCCGCTCTTCGGGGGAAGCCTGGCTAACGCTTCGCAGCAGGCCCGTAAGCACGCCCTTTCGGCCCAGGAACTTCACACGCAGTTCTTCGACGAGCTTCAGGGAATCCGCCCGGCTGATCTCTTGCAGGGCATCGACGCGCACCTGCTCCAACTGCTCAATCATGTAGACTCCTTTAGACTATTGAAAGAGGGCCATGCCCACGCGGATTTCCGTGGCGCCTTCTTCGATGGCAACTTCAAAATCTCCCGACATACCCATGGAAAGAGCCGGCATCCCATGGAGCCGGGCCAATTCTTGAAGGCAGCGGAAGAACGGGCGCACGGATTCCGGGTCGTCCACCAGAGGGGCCATGGTCATCAGCCCCTCCACGTGGAGAAACTCGAGGGCGGACATCGCGTTCAGGAGGGACCCCAGGCTTGCCGGTTCCACACCGTGCTTTGTATCTTCACCCGAAACATTGACCTCCACAAGACAGCGCAAGAAAACGCCCCGCTCTCTCGCGCGCGCATTCAGCGCTTCGGCAAGTTCGAGCCGGTCAACCGAGTCCACGCGCTGGAACAAACGCACGACCGCAGGAGCTTTCCGCCGCTGGACCGAGCCGATCATGTGCCAGCGTATGTCCCCCGGGAGCACCGCAATCTTGGGTTCGGCATCAGCCACGCGGTTTTCGCCAAAGTCGCGGACTCCCAGTGCGTAAAGAGCGCGTACATCCTCGATGGACCGGCCCTTGGTCACCGCGACGAGCGTGACGGCATTCGGGTTCCGGTTCGCGCGGCGGCAAGCAGCCTCCATCCGGGACTGGATGGCTCGGAGGTTCTCCGCGATCCGATCGGATACCAATGCCATGTGCCCCCTTCTCCTCAACGACGCGCGCGAGAGCGATGGTAGTGGGTGTATGGCCGCTCTTTCAAGACAGGACCGCCAGAAGTTCAAGTGCGAGCGCAACATCCCCCGGCCCTGCGGGCCACCCCTTCAACGGGGGAACAAGATGACGCGGTTCATTGGTGATTTTGCCAATGCTCGTCATCGGGCAGTCTTTCGATCTTGGGCTCCGCCGGCCGAACCGGCCTTGGTCGGCCCGTCGTTCAAGGACGATGCCCTTCACCCCTCCAGACAGACATGCGCACTGGTTACGGGCGCGCGGTCGAGCGAGGTTGCCGCAGGGTTGACTCCGGGCTCGCACGCGGGGCGCTGCTAGGCGGGCGGCGTGTACAGCTTGGAGGCAAGCGCAGGCTTGGGGTTCACGATACGGAGCCACGTGTCCCCCACTTTGACCTTAATGTTGCCATCCAACGTGTCCAGAGCCTTGCCGATTTCCGGATGATTGTAGAGGAGCTCGAAGAAGGCGTCCGTGTCGCGGATGATCTCGGTGCCCTCGGACGAGGAACCTTTCGCCTTTTCCGTCCACGTGCCTTCACTGAACTCGAAGAATTTCCCTCCCATGGACTTGGGGAGGTGCCGGGTGTAATCGAGTTGAATCTGCTCGCGTTCGAGTTGGCGGATCTCCGTAAGGGCCAGTGGCTCGTTGGCCAGTTGCTTTGCCTCGACCATGGCCTTGGTGGCTTCGTCCCAGAATTCGTCGGAGGCCCAGCGCGCGCGGTCGAAGTCCACCCATGCTTCCACATAACGTTTTTGCTGGAGTTTTTCGCGCCCGTTGAGAATCAGCTCTCTCGCCACGGCGTAGACTTCGGACTGTTCGGATTCCTCCGCGATGGACCGCCAGAACTGACGGGCTGCCTCATAGCCGGCCGTCTCCGCCTCGCGGGCCTGCTGGGCCAGTGCGCTCCACTCCTGCGCTCGGGTCGCATCGCCAGCGGCGGCCGCCCGCGCGGCCAACTCTTCCGCGGCGCGCGCTTTGAAAGAGGCCCATTCCGCGTCGCGTTCCTTGATGGCGCCTTCCATCAGCTTGATGAAACGGGGAGCGACTAGATTCTCCGGCTGCCAGGCATGGTAGTCCTCCCAGCCCTTCTTGGATTCCTCATAGCGTTCGTCTTTCCCGAGGAGCCGATAGAGCTGGCGCGGCACCCAACGGTCGTGATACAGGCGGTTGGCCTCGGCCAGGTACTCGACGGCTTTGGGGGTGTTGTGGAGCTTTTCGTCGTAGATTCCGTAGCCGAGGTCGAAGTAGAGCTTGTACTCGCGGGGATTCTTGCGGATGCCGTCTTCGAGGAACTCGATTCCGCTGTAGTAGTATTGCTCTTTCTCGCCAAGCCAGTCCGTGTATTTGGGGTAGTATTCCCGCAACTCGTAGGGGGTGTCCGTTAACTTCGCCGTGGCGTTGTACGCGAGATGCCAGGCGCCGACCAGAAACGCGTCGATGAAGGTCGGGTCCAATGTCACGCAGGTCTTCATCAGGGGAAGCATGCGGTGCATGACCCCTTTGTGATAGAGCTTGTCCACTTCGAGCCAGACAAGATTCGCCGCCATCTTGCGGAAACCCAGGAACATATTGGCGAGGCTGACGGTCGTGCCGCGCTCTTCATAGAGCCCGGAGAGATGCAACTGGGAACCGGAACTGGTCAGCGTGCCCTCACGCAACGCGGTGAGGAATTCCGCACGAAGAGGCGCCATATCTGAACTGAGGGCGAGTGCCCACAACTGCTGGTCGCGGCTGATCTGCTCGGGCGTCTGGATGAGCCCTTCTTTCTCAGCGGTATCGGCTTCGGGATCGGGCGGCACTGCGGTAAAGCGCACGATCTTCGGGTAAGGGTCGCCGTTCTGGTCGTAGTCCCGTTCGCCCACGGGGATATCAGGAAGAACCGGGTCCGATTTCTCGATGAGTTGGCGGAACAGGCGGGCATCGACGCCTTCTGTTTCGTCGGCGCCTTCAATGGTCGTGCCCGGAATGCCGAAGATCCGAACCTGGGTGCAGGCCGAAAGCATCCATCGATAAAAGCGGTCGCAATCGCGGAGGTGGCTGACGCGCCGTCCCTGTGCGGAGGCGGCGATCAGGACCAAAACCAGCAAAAGCCCGAGCGTGAGGTTCGGGAACTTCTTGAACATTGCGGCTAGAGTTCCTTACGGCGGAAAATCCAATAGGACATGAGATAGCCCGCCACGGCATACGCCAGTCCGTAGATAATCAACTGGGGCAACTGAACGTCCCGGGGCGGGTCGTTCGGCTGAAGGTAAAGGATTTGATCCTTCAGGTTGAAATACTGGAGGTTGGGCAGGATATTCCACAACCCATAGGCCACATTGCCGATGAAGGCGTCCAAGGCATCACCGGTCTGGCCGGCGCGGTCGTAAACGTCCTTGAGGTAGTCGGTCAAGTTTCCGGTAATGTAGATGAACAGTCCCGCGATGGTAGGCAGAACGGACGAACTGGAGGTGCAGGACACGGCAAAGGTAAAGGCGGAAACAACAAGGAAAGAGAAGTAGGTCAAGAGGATTGAATACAGCAGGAGGGTGGGCAACACCTGCTGTTTGAAGTACAGAGCGACAAAGAAGAGGCCACCCATGAGGGCGAGATTCAGGAGTACAATAAGCTGTACACCAAGAAACTTCCCAAACAAGTACTGGAAACGCCTTACTGGCTTCGAGAGTATTGTATAAATTACCTTATTCTCGACCTCTCCCGGGACCACTGATGCCGATATGAAGATGGTAATGAGGACACCAAAGATGGAGATAACGGTAACGCAGATGTCCTTGATGAGCTTGACGTCAATGTCAGCTTGGCTGTCGCCTACCGTCGATTGGGCGAGGAAGGCGGTGATGAACTGAGAACCGAAAATGACGAGGATGCTGAGGATGAGAAAGCCAATCATGGTCTTTTTCCTCAGCCCTTCGCGCAGCGTGTATTTCGCGATACTGAACGAACCGCGCATGAATCCTGCAAAGCCGCCCATGCCTGACTATTTCCCTTCCTTTTTGCTGCGAGCGGCGTCGCCGACGACGCGGACGAACAGTTCTTCGAGCGTCTCGCGCCGGGGAGCCACACTAACAATGCTGAGGCTTTGAGCCTTGATAAGATCGAGGGCGTCGTAGACCGACATACCGGAGGGCACGCGCAGGCGGGCCCGGCTGTCGATTTGGTCTTCTGCGGTGATGCCGCGTCCGGCGAGATTCGAGGTCGCGGAAGCGGTGATGCCGGAGACGTCCACGACGATGTCGCGCTCTTGGAGCAGATCTTCGATAGTGCCCATGGTCTGGAGGACGCCATCGTAGAGGATGCCGACGCGATTGCTGATGAGTTCGACCTCGAGCAGTTCGTGGCTGGAGATGAGGAGCGTCTTGCCCTGGGAACGAAGCTGCACGAGGAGGTCGCGGATTTCTTTGCGGGCGACCGGGTCCAGGCCCGTGGTGGGCTCGTCGAGAATGAGGATCTGGGGGTCGGCAAGAAGACACTGAGCGAGCCCGATGCGCTGGCGCATGCCTTTGGAGTAGCCGCGCAGCAGGCGCTTGCGGGCCTTGGTCATACCGACGGTTTCCAGGGTCTCATCGATGCGTTTTTCGAGAGACTTTCCGGACAAACCGTAAAGCTGACCGTAGAAGCGAAGAATTTCTTCGCCCTTCAGGAAATCGGGGTAATAGGCGCCTTCGGGGAGGTACCCGATCTGGCGTTTCACAGCGGGAGCCACGATATCCTCGTTGCCCATGATCCGGATCTTGCCCGAAGTGGGAAAGATAAGGCTGAGCAGCATCTTGATGGTCGTGGTCTTGCCGGAACCGTTTGGGCCGAGGTACCCGAAGATTTCCTGACGATTGATGGTCAGCGTCAGGTTGGTAAGCGCCCGGACATCCTGTCCGCCGAACGCGGCCTCATACACCTTGGTCAGTTCTTGCGTTTCAATGACAGCAGACACGGAATTCTACCTTCGAAGTAATGACAACAGCGCAAGCGCGGTCGCTCAGACATCTGCGTTCATGGACACCACATGTAGGCACACTGGCGCAAAACGAGTCGAATAATATCAGACGACATAGGGAGTGTCAATCATCGTAATAGGAAGAAAACATCAAACGGTTGGGAATGGTGCTGGCAAGGGTCAGAACTTCCACTCGATGCCGGCGCCGACGGCGGCACGCCACTCGTCGAGGTAGCGATAGGCCGGGCGGTTGTCGTAGTCGATGCTCAGGTTGAGGTTCAGTTGGAGTCTTTCCGTCAGCGGGAAGAGCAGGCGGGACTCGTATGCGGCACGCCAATCATCGAGGTCCGTAAGACTGGGGTAGAGACCTAGTTGCTCTTCAAATTGAGCGTTCTTGAAAAGCTGGAGCACGTGACGGGCGTTGGCATGGAGGCGAAGATCCACGAGGTCGCGATGGGCGTCCGCCGAACGGTAGTACCATTCAGCGTCGAGACTCGATGACGGAAAGACATCGAGTCCGCGCAGGCGGCTGCGATTCCATTGCTCGCTTTCCACGGCGGCGCCGAGCGTGCCCTCGAGGAGATGCCGGCCGCTGTCGAGAAACTTGTGATAGGCGCCCAGCGCGAGTGTCATCCGCAGGTCGAGGGTCTCAATGGTGTCTCGCTCCAAACCGAGGTACACGGCGGGGCTCAGGGCGGCGTCCGGCCGCAGCCGCCATGTGGCCACAAGCTCACCGGAGGTGGGGAGTTCATCGGTGTCGCCGAACTCGATCTGGGCATCGGTGAGCAGGAGGTAGTTGTCCCGCGTGGCGCGCAACCGAAGGCGGGTGTAGAGCGCTATGTAGTCATCATTGCCGGTGACATATCGGCTGCCGGTTTCCATGGTGAGGTTATGGCCGGGTGCGGGAGGCGATGTGCTCGCGGGAGGAGCTTCGAGAGGGACTGGAGCGACGCTGACAAGCATGGAAGGGGTTATGGGCACGGCGGCTTCGCCTCCGGCAGGGAGGAACCTCATGCCCTCTTCCCCACCGGCGAGTCGGCCCACGGCGCGGCCCCCATCTTTGAAGACGCATTGCACGTCGCGGGCGGTCACAACTGTGGTGACCTGCGAGACGGGAACTATCATCGTGCCGGCCAGTTCGGTCCGGAAGACGACGACCTCATCCGCGAGTTCGACGAGCGCGCCGGAAAGCTGGTCGCCGTCCTTCAAGGTGATGGAATCGGCGGCGGCCCAGAAAGCCAACAAGGTGGACGCCAGCAGGGCCGGCGCTATGCGCAAGACGGAGCACATGGTGAACTCTTTCCGCAAAGTGTCGCTAAGAAGATTTTACACGATCTCCTGGGGGAGGGGAACACGGACGGTCACGGACGGTCACGGACATGCATGGACTGACAGGGACGAAGACTAGGAGAAGACGGCGCGGGGTAGCGGGCAGGTTTGGGTGCGGTGTGTATGCGCGGATGCTAGAATGGGGCGCTCGTGAAATGAGAGAGCGATTCGCTGGGAAGGAGTTGGCCGATGCTACAACCTGTCCTGTCCAATCCGTGGGTGCGGGCCGCCTTGGTGTTGGGGGCGCTGGCGCTCGTGGGATTCCTGGTCTACATACTCACGCCGGTGCTGGTGCCGCTGTTTCTGGCGTTTCTGGTGGCCTATGTTTTCGATCCGGTGGTGGACTACTTCGAGGCTCGGAAGATCTCGCGAGGGGCCACAATCGCAGGGCTGGCGATGGCCGGCTTGATAGCGTTTCTAAGCATCCCGCTCATCGTCATTCCGTCGATCGCGCATCAGGCGGAAGGTCTCAGGCAATCCGCCAGCAGGACTGTGGCCGGAAGCGAGTGGCTGGACCGGGTCCTCGAAAAACTGCCTATCGAGCACATGGCCGCGGAGTTGGAGAAGAATGCGGCGGCCGCACATGCGGCGAGCGATGCGACACCGCCCGCACAAGACGCGGAGAGCACTCTTTCCGAGGAGCCGGTAGCAGCGACCGCGCCGGAGACGGACGCTGCCGCGGAACCAGAGGCTTCGCCGGAACCTGACGCGGTCGCGCCTAAGGAGACGGAGGACCTCGCAGGCGCGGCGCCTCACGATGTCAACGCGCGCGAGGTGCTCGCAACCTACATCGCGATGAAGGTGCGGGAGTCCGCACTGCAGGTGATACGGAATAACTTCGGGGCCTTCGCATCGTTCGGCAAGCAGGCCGGGGTCAATCTCTACAGCGCTTTCGCGGCCATCGGCAACGGGGTGTTGCATGTGGTGCTGTTCGTTGCGAATTTCGCCTTGTTCGCGTTCGTCGCGGGGTACCTGTTGCGGGACTTCGACGGGCTCGTCGCGGGTGCGGGACGGCTGATTCCACCGAAGTATCTACCCAAGGTGACGTCGATCATGGGCCAGATCGACGCGCAATTGAAGAGCTTTCTGCGGGGGCAGATAACGGTGTGCTGTTGCCTGGGCGCGATGTACGCCATTGGATTTCTGATCGCACGGACTCCCTTCGCGATTCTCATCGCGGGGTTTGGCACGGTGGCGAGCTTCGTGCCGTTTCTCGGGGTGACGATGGTGGCGATCATTGCCGTGCTGTTGACCGTGCTGCAGTGGGGTCTGGATTGGCACGTAATCGTGGTGTTGGCGACGATCGGAATTGCTCAGGCCCTGGAAGGCAACGTGCTGACGCCGAAAATCGTTGGAGACCAGGTGGGGTTGAACCCCGTGTGGGTCATCTTGGCGATACTGGTATTTGGGAACTTCCTGGGCTTCCTCGGGCTGCTCTTGGCGGTGCCGATTGCGGCCGCACTGAAAGTGCTGGTCCTGGAAGCAGTGGCGTACTACCGGAATTCGCCGGTCTTCGCGCGGCCCGGAGACGGCACGGGCTAGGCTCCCGGACGCTGGGCCGCGGGTGGCTCCTCGGCGGGAAGCGCCTTGCTTTGTTTCTTCACAAAGCGGCGGTACGCGGTATCGACCATCCCGAACAGGCAATAGAACGCCGCAAGCGGGAACAGCACGATGGACGGAGAGCGGCGGCTGGCGTAGTCGAAAACGGCGATGCCGACCGCGCACAGGGCGAGCAGGCGAAACCCGTTTCGCGGGGCGAGCAACATGGACTTCATCTTGTTCTTGGGATACTGAATCGTGCTGACCATGAGGTAGGCGATCAGCAGCGTCAGGGGACCGAAGATCCAAAACGCGACATTCAGTTCAAAGTATTCGGTGAAGAGGGAGAATGACGCGATGGTCGCGGCGGCGGCCGGGCTCGGGAGGCCGATGAAGTATTCGCGGATCTCGGCCTGGAACACGTTGAATCGCGCGAGCCGCAGGGCGGTGCAGATGGCATAGATGATAGCCATGACCGCGCCCACGCGCGACACAGCATTCTGCTCCACGGGCAGGTAGACCTGGTATATCAGGACAGCGGGCGCGACGCCGAAGGAAACGACGTCGCACAGGCTGTCGAGCTGTTTGCCGAATTCAGAGATGCTCTTGGTGACGCGGGCCACTGAGCCGTCGAGCATGTCCATCACGATTGCCGCGAAAATCCAGTACGCGGCTTTGGTGTACTCGCCTTCGATGGCGGCGAAGATACTGGCGATGCCGCAATACAGGTTGAGCGTGGTGATGGCGCTGGCGAGCACGTTAATGGGCCGGCGGTGCTCCGAAATGCGGCGCTTGCGCATGCCGATCAGTTTGTGGCCGCGCTTCTCAGGGTCGCGCTTGAAGGATATCCGTTTCATACCTTGAACCTGCTCCGTTTCCTCGCGGCGGTCAGGGGAAGCGTGCGACGACGGAGGAACCGCCGCGCACCTTATCTCTTAGTTTAACACAAACCTCGGTTCCGGGAGGCAGGTACAGTTCGGTGCGGGAGCCGAACTTGATCATACCGAACTTCTCGCCGCGCGCGAGGGTATCCCCCACGTTTCTGCGGCACACGATACGGCGCGCGATCGCGCCGGAGATCTGGCGGACCGTGACGAGGCCCCGACTGGTCGTCATGCGCACGGCGTTGGATTCGTTGAGATCGGTGGTTTCGGCCTTCATGGCGTTGAGAAAGCGGCCGGGCTGGTACCGGATGTCCGCGATTTGCCCGTCGAAGGGCGCGCGGTTGATGTGGACATTGAGCACGGACAGGAAGATCGAGATACGCGTGCAGGGGCCGTCGTAGTGGGGTGTGGTTTCCAGGTCCTCGATGCCGACGATGGTGCCGTCGGCGGGCGCGACGATTTCGCCGGATACGCGGGTGATGGCGCGGACGGGATCGCGGAAGAAAAACAGGGTGAACAATCCGCACACGAGGACAAACAGCGAGACGGCCAGGCCCATAGTGGACCAGCCCACGAACAGGAACAGTATCGCGCCGGCGGCGAGCAGCGGCCCGTAGTAGGGCAGGCCTTCTTTCCATCCGCTGAAGGGCGTGTTCACATCAGATTCCTTTCTTTGAGGCTGACATGGCGGCCGTCGCCGAAAATGACGTGGTCGAGCAGGCGGATGCCGAGGAGATCCGCCGCTTCGGCAAGGCGGCGGGTAAGCGCGACATCATCGCGGCTGGGTTCGGGATCGCCGCTGGGGTGGTTATGGCAGATGATGACGGCGCTGGCGCCTTCCCGGATCGCCTGGCGAAACACGTCGCGGGGGAGGGCCGACGCCGAATCGAGGCCGCCGCTGGAGATGGGGATCGTCCTGAGAACCTCGTTCTTGGTGTTGAGCAAGAGTGCCTTGAATTCCTCGGTCTCGCAGTCCTTGTAGCGAATCATGAGGTAGCGGACGACGTCGTCAGCGCCGGTGATGCGGGTACGCTCCTTGGCGACATGCGCGGCGAGACGCTTGCCCAACTCGAGGGCGGCCTTGATCTCAATGGCCTTGACGGCGCCGAGTCCTTTGACCTGCTGGAGTTCCTCGATAGAGGCACGAGCGAGGCCGCGGAGATCGCCGAAGTGGCGCAGCACGGCATCGGCCAGGGCGATCGCGCCGGTCTCGCGGGTGCCGGTACGGAAGAGCACGGCGATAAGTTCGGCGTCGCGAAGCGCCTCTGGGCCGAGTTGGGCGAGCCGTTCGCGCGGGCGCTCTTCAGGGGGAAGCTCACGGACGGCCGTTGACCCGGCGAGTCCGCTCATGGCGCCGGCGTTTTGGCGTAGGCGATTCGTTGAATCCCGGCGAGATCGCATCGTACCTCCGGCTCCACAAAACCCGCGTCGATGAGGAGCTGTTGCACTGTAGCATAGTGCCCCTCCCCCATTTCCAGCGCGAGCAAGCCGCCCGGCACGAGGTGCTGCGTGGCGCCGGCGACGATACGGCGGATGACATCCAATCCGTCTTCGCCTGCGACGAGGGCCTGAGGGTCCTCGTATTTACGAATGCTGGGCGACAGGTGCTGCATCTGGCCGGACTCAACGTATGGCGGATTGGAGCAGATGGCGTCGAACGGGGCTTCGCCCGGGGCGAGCGCCGCGAAGAGGTCGCCCTTGCGGAACTCCATGCGCCGCGTGAGGCCGTGGTGCTTGGCGTTGCGCGAGGCGAGGGTGAGCGCCGCGGGATTAATGTCCGTGGCGACAACTTGCGCCTGGGTGGCGTAGGCGGCGATGGCGACTGCCACGCAACCGGTGCCGGTGCCGATTTCAAGAACGCGCGCGGGACGGCCTTCGACGTGTTCGAGCACGACTTCGACGAGGTGCTCGGTTTCGGGGCGCGGCACGAGCACAGGGGCTTTGACCTCGATGTCGAGCGAATAGAACTCCCACTCACCGAGGATATAAGGGACGGGCTCGTGCTTGAGGCGGCGTTTGATGAACGAGTCGAACGCGGGCAGCTTGGCCTGCTGATCGAAGCGGGTATGCAATTGCGACCGGGGAACACCGAGCACGTGGGCGAGCATGAATTCGGCGTCATCGCGGGGCGATTCGCTCACGTCGGCGAGGGCGCGAACGGCGGCGTCGAGGCGTTGGCCAACGGTCGCCATCAGGTGGCCGCCAGTTTCGCGGTGCGATCCGCGTCAATCAAGGCGTCGATAACAGGCTGCAATTCCCCCTCCATGACGTTTTTCAGTTGGTAAAGCGTGAAGCCGATCCGGTGATCGGTGATGCGGTTTTCGGGAAAGTTGTAAGTGCGGATGCGCTCGCTGCGGTCGCCGCTGCCGACCTGGTTCTTGCGGTCCGCGGAACGCTTGGCTTCTTCCTCTTCCTGCTTGTGGGCAAGCAGGCGCGCGCGAAGGACGGCCATGGCCTTGGCCTTGTTCTTGTGCTGCGAACGTTCATCCTGGCACGAGACCACAACGCCGGTAGGAATGTGGGTAATCCGCACGGCGGAGTCGGTCGTGTTCACGTGCTGGCCACCGGCGCCGGAGGACCGGTAGACGTCGATGTGGAGTTCGGTCGGGTCGATGGCGATGTCGACTTCTTCGGCCTCGGGCAGCACGGCCACGGTAACGGCGGACGTGTGGATGCGGCCCTGGGCTTCGGTGGCGGGCACGCGCTGGACGCGGTGGACGCCGCCCTCGAACTTGAGCTGGCTGTACACGCTGTCGCCGGAAACCTGGAAGCTGATTTCCTTGTAGCCGCCGATGCCGGTGGGGTTGGAGCCGAGGACTTCGACCTTCCATCCCTTGAGTTCGGCGAGACGGCTGTACATGCGGAAGAGATCGGACGCAAACAGGGCGGCCTCCTCTCCCCCGGTCCCGGCGCGGATTTCCATGATGGTGTTCTTCGCGTCGTTGGGATCTTTGGGAATGAGGAGAACACGTAGCTCGTCTTCGAGATTACTCAGGAGCTGGGCCGTCTCTTCCTTCTCGCCTTCCGCCATTTCCCGGATGTCCGGATCGCTTTCATCGCGGAGCATCTGCTCCGCTTCTTCGAGACGGCGCTCGTAGCGCTCGTACTGGCGAAACGTATTGACAGTCTCCTCCAGGGAACGCTGGGTCTTGGCGAGTTGGCGGAAGCGAGCAGGATCGGTCGCCACTTCCTGGGTGGACATCTCGGCAGTAAGCCGCTCGTACTCGTCGCACACGGCGGCGAGCCTTTGGCGCATAACCCGTTCCATACGGGCTTAGTTCTTCTTGCCGTACTTCCTGTTGAAGCGGTCCACACGGCCCTCGCTGTCGACGAACTTCTGCTTGCCCGTATAGAACGGGTGGCAAGCGGAGCAGATTTCGACATTGATAGCCGGTTTGGTGGACCGGGTTTCAAAGGAATTCCCGCAGGCGCAGGTGACCTTGGACGTGACGTAGTTGGGGTGAATGCCCTTCTTCACGAGACTCTCCTTGAAAACCGCCTCGCGGGCACCGCGGGCGCGAATTTCGTAATCTGTCTAAAACCCTCGAACGACGGAATATATCATAGGATCGGGGGGCGGCGCAAATTGGATTGGACGGCGATGTCGTGGATGGCGCGACGGCAGCATTCCGGCGCGAAGGACGCCTCGATTCCGGCCTCTTACACCACATCGCTCAAGATGGTGAAAACCGGCTAATGGGATGCTCCCTCCGCTTCTCACTTCCCAGCTTGTTATGGCCTGAAGGGCAAGGTACTCACAGCCCATTTCATTATGGCCTGAAGGGCCAAAGTACTCACAGCCCATGGGTTGGCCGAAGCGAAGCGTAGGCCTACCCTGGGTTTAAGCACCCCACGGGGCTACCCTGAAAGGGTTCAATAACTGCGCTGTGACTATGTATCCCTTTCAGGGAATCCATACGGGGGGCAGATCTTACCCCGGCTAGGCCTTCGCTTCGCTAAGGCCAAGCCGGGGCTATGAGTATTCAGGCCTTTCAGGCCAACCAGAACACATCAGCCCGCCGAGCTCGCACCCCCGGCGAGTTTTGCCCTTCGCAGCATCCAGAAAGCGCCCTTTCATCGCCCGTATCACCTGTACTTTTCGAGAACCTCATGAACGGTCAGAGCCTTGATTTGCCCTTGTTCGTATGCGTCGATTCGGTCTTTGGCTTCTTTCGCCCACAGCCTGTCGAGATTCCGATCCGGCTCGTCCAAGCTGGACAGAAGACCATCGATAAGCTCCGCCCTCTCTATGGCAGGCAGTTTCAAGGCCTCTTTCAGGATGTCTGCGGAACCCGCCATGTTGATCTCCCTGCTGTGAATACCAGAATTGCGGGCCATCCTCGAACCAGACAACACAGTGCAGGCCCGAAATGACATTCACCGTGGAACGGTTACTACCGTTGCTGGGCCATTTGCCACGAAACCAGAATATCTCCGTAATGGGCCGGGCGCAAGTGTTCTCGCGGGAGTTGAGAATACGGCCCGAGGTGATGATCGGTCTTCATGGCATCTTTATGAACGTGATCTTTCCGTCTCTCAGCTTGGCGTAGTCCGCACGACTGGAGGCTTGGAAAATCACCTTGTCGCCCATAGATCGATCCGTGAGATAGTACCGCAAGGTCTTCCAGAACTTCGGCTGTGCCGACGCCATGCGGCCTGTAATATCGTAATTCGAGTAGAGCAACTTCCCACCTTCAACCCGGCACCACTCAGGGTCGGTCTGGAGCATGGCCTGTGCTTTCGCCCATTCTGCACGTTGGATGTGATCGGCAAATGTACTCAAGATCATGCATGAGCGCTTCGCCTCGCAGACGGGGCCATGCAGGCTGACAACAAGGACGGTCAGGCTGATGCCCAGCAAAACCAAACCGGCAATGGCAGTTCGCTTCTTCATCCTGATTCTCTGGGAAATGCTCTTGATTCAGGTCTGTCCGCGATTTCCCCAAAATCGCAGCTTACTCAGCCCTTCATGGGGTACTACGTATGATGGCTGTACGTCAGGCTCAAAACAACGGCCTGCCTTCCTGGATAACGCCGAAAAATTCCAAGACTGCCACGACAAGGACCGCTGACATGAATAGATATCCAAAAAGGCAGAAATCTGCCGAGAAGGAATTGAAACCACTTCCGAGTTCCTTGAGATTCGGCAAGCCGAAGTGATACCACCAGAGCAGAAAGGCTACGAGACATGAAACAATGCCAATGGCCGGTCCACAGCGCGCGGTGATAACGGCTGTACCTGGAAAGCACAGAAGCACAACCAATCCCAGTCGCAGGAATAAGAGAAACGCAAGGGAATCGCTGACAAAGTACACCGGACTCACGCGCATTTGACGTTTGGTCCAATCTCGCCTCATGGTACGTGCACTCCTAACGTCAAGCTCAAGGTCCACCGTCGAAAACACCCCGCGGCCACAATCGTCTCATCGCATATCCCGTTCGCCGTCTCGCTTCCCTCCTGAAATTGAAATCCCGCTTGGACGCAAGTCACTGCAGTGTGCCCCCCTGCCGACCGCCCGGCGGTCGTTTCAGGAACGTACTGCATGACTTCATCCCCCAAAGGTGAGTGGAGCAGAAACATGCATCCATTTTAGTGCTGCATGAGGGAAGAATAGCACGGGGCGTGCTGTGGGGCAAGGGGGAAACCAGGGCAATCGCATTAAAAGTTTGGCACCCCGAGCTGCGCTTGCGCATCCGTGACCCCGTGTATCCCGCGTGAATTCCCAGGAGGGATCGATCTGCGAAGTAATAGTAGTTTGATATGTAACTATTTCGCAACGTATC